>NZ_ATDK01000336.1 GCF_000444135.1 Pseudomonas avellanae BPIC 631 | reverse complement strand
CACACGCGAGTGCGTGGCCTCTGTGGGAGCGAGCTTGCTCGCGAAGGCGGACTGACTGATCAGTAGATTTTCGGCGTTTGCACCGGGTGAGCAAGCTCACTCCCACACACCGTTGCATCGCATCTGTGGGCGAGCGGGGCGACGCTTCGTTTGCTCGCGCAAAGGCCGGCACGGTCCCTCAATGACGATCGCGCCATACGGTCTGTGCATTACAGAACTCGCGTACACCGAAGTGCGAGAGCTCGCGGCCAAAGCCGCTTTTTTTCACGCCGCCAAAGGTCACGCGTGGGTCTGATGCGCTGTAGCCGTTGATGAATACGCCGCCGGTTTCCAGTTCTTCGGTCATGCGTTCCGCAAGCTCCAGATCGCGGGTGTACACCGTCGCGGTCAGGCCGAACTCGCTGTCGTTGGCAAGTTCCAGGGCGTGCTGCGCGTCGCGGGCGGTGATGATCGAAGCCACCGGGCCGAACAGTTCCTGCCTGAACGAGGTCATCTGGTCGGTAACATCGCCCAACACGGTTGGCTCGTAGTAATTGCCTTGGCCATCCGCCTTCCTGCCGCCCAGCAACAGCGTCGCGCCTTCGGCCAGGGTGTCCTGAACCTGAGCATCCAGCTCGTCACGCAGATCAACGCGTGCCATCGGGCCGATATAGGTCTCGTCAGACAACGGATCGCCGATCACCAACTGGCGAGTCTGCTCAACGAACCTGCGGGTAAATTCCTCGACCACACCTTGCTCGATGATCAAACGCTTGGCCGCCGCACAGACCTGCCCGGTGTTCTGGAAGCGACCGATCACCGCTGCTTTCACCGCCTGATCCAGATCCGCATCATTGAGCACGATAAACGGGTCGGAACCGCCCAGTTCCAGCACACACTTCTTCAGCGCAGCACCGGCCTGTGCACCAATCGCCTGCCCGGCACGCACGCTGCCGGTCAGCGTGACAGCGGCAATGCGTGGATCGGCAATGGCGTTTGAAACACCTTCCGGGGTCACGTTGATGACTTCAAACACGCCTTCCGGAAAGCCTGCGCGCTTGAATGCGCCCAGCATCAGGTAGGCACAGCCCATCACATTGGGCGCATGCTTGAGCACGTAGGTGTTACCCGCCAGCAGCGTCGGAATCGCACCACGCAGCACCTGCCAGATCGGGAAATTCCACGGCATCACCGCCAGAATCGCCCCCAGCGGGCGGTATTCAATGCGTGCCTTGTCATGCTCGACCTGAGTCGCTTCGGCAGCCAGCATCGCCGGCCCGTGCGCCGCATACCAGTCGCACAATTGCGCGCATTTCTCGACTTCGCCTCCGGCCTGCGCCACGGGCTTGCCCATTTCCCGGCTGATCATCCGGGCGATGTTTTCAGCGTCGTCGCGCAACACTTGGCCCATGGCGATGATCAACTGCGCGCGTTGCTGGACAGGCGTACGCTTCCAGCCTGCAAAGCCTGCCGCCGCGCGGGAAAGTGTGCTGTTCAGTACAGCGTCGGATTCAAAGGCATAACTGCCGATCTGTTCGCCCGACACCGGGTTGATCGAGATCGCGTGGGTATTGCTGGTAATAGTGGTCATTGCGCCATCCTGTTGAGGTGGGGAGTGAAGCCAGAATATAGGCGTGCAATGCTTTCTAAAACTGAATAATAATGATCGTATCGTTCATGTTTGGAGAATGCTGTGGATCTGGTTCAGCTCGAAATATTCAAGGCTGTCGCTGAGCACGGCAGCATCAGTGCCGCCGCGCAGCAAATTCATCGTGTGCCGTCGAACCTGACTACGCGCATCAAACAGCTGGAGCAGGACCTGGGCGTGGATCTGTTCATCCGCGAAAAGCACCGCTTGCGCCTGTCGCCCGCCGGCTGGAATTTCCTCGACTACACGCGGCGTATTCTGGACCTGGTGCAGGAGGCGCGGCTGGCGGTGTCGGGAGAAGAGCCGCAAGGGCCTTTTTCATTGGGTTCTCTGGAAAGCACGGCGGCCGTGAGGATTCCTGCGCTCTTGGCGGCCTATAACCAGCAAAACGTCAAGGTCGAACTGGACCTGTCCACCGGGCCGTCCGGGACCATGATCGACGGTGTGCTTGCCGGGCGACTGGTCGCTGCATTTGTCGACGGACCGGTGCTGCATCCATCTCTTGAGGGTGTGCCGGTGTTCGAGGAGGAAATGGTCATCATTGCGCCGTTCAACCATGCGCCGGTCAAGCGCGGGCGGGATGTCAGCGGCGAGAGCATCTACGCATTCCGCGCCAACTGCTCCTATCGCCATCACTTCGAGCGCTGGTTCACCGACGACGCCGCCGTGCCGGGCAAGATTCACGAAATGGAGTCCTACCACGGCATGCTCGCCTGCGTCAGCGCCGGTGCCGGCCTGGCGCTGATGCCGCGCAGCATGCTTGAAAGCATGCCCGGTTGCGCCACGGTCAGCATCTGGCCGTTGTCCGAGAAGTTTCGCTACCTGCACACTTGGCTGATCTGGCGGCGCGGCACGGTTTCACGCAGCCTGACCCGCTTTGTGGCGTTGCTGGAAGCGCGGGCAGCGCCAGCAAGCCTCGAATAACGCGGTTAACGCGCCGCGCCAACCCGCGCGGCAATCGCCGCACCCACTTCCTGCGTCGAGCGCTGGCCGCCCAGGTCTGGCGTGACCTCGCCACTGGCGATGGCCTGTTCAATGGCCGTGATGATCTCGTCATGCGCCGCTGTGAAACGCTCGTCGCCCTGGCCGAGGAATTCCAGCATCAGGGCGCCGGACCAGATCATGGCGATCGGGTTGGCGATGTTCTGGCCGAAGATGTCGGGCGCCGAGCCGTGCACCGGCTCGAACAGCGACGGGAAGTTACGCTCCGGGTTGAGGTTGGCCGACGGTGCGATGCCGATGGTGCCGGCGCAGGCCGGGCCAAGGTCGCTGAGGATGTCGCCGAACAGGTTGGAGGCCACCACCACGTCGAAGCGCTCCGGTTGCAACACGAAGCGCGCGCACAGGATGTCGATGTGTTGCTTGTCCCAACTGATGTCCGGGTACTGGCTGGCCATCGCCTCGGTGCGTTTGTCCCAGTAGGGCATGCTGATGGCCATGCCATTGGATTTGGTCGCGGAGGTCACGTGCTTGCGTTCGCGCTTACTGGCCATCTCGAACGCGAACTTGAGAATACGATCGACACCGCGGCGGGTGAACACCGACTCCTGCAGCACGAACTCGTTTTCAGTGTTTTCGAACATGATCCCGCCCAGCGACGAGTATTCGCCTTCGGTGTTTTCGCGCACCACGATGAAGTCGATGTCACCCGGCTTGCGATTGGCAAGCGGGCAGGGTACGCCGGGGAACAGGCGCACCGGGCGGATGTTGGCGTACTGGTCGAACTCGCGGCGAAACTTGAGCAGCGAGCCCCACAGGGAAATGTGATCGGGCACTTTGTCGGGCCAGCCTACGGCACCGAAGAAAATCGCATCAAAGCCTTTCAACTGTTCAAACCAGTCGTCCGGCATCATCTTGCCGTGCTCCAGGTAGTAATCGCAGCTGGCCCATTCAAAATAGTCGAATTCCAGCTCCAGTCCGTGTTTCTCGGCGGCAGCCTTAACCACGCGGACGCCTTCGGGCAGTACTTCCAGGCCGATGCCGTCTCCGGCAATAGCAGCAATGCGCAGTTTCTTGTTGTTCATATCGGCACTCTCGTTGGGCAGTTTGTAGGGGTGGGTAGCACAAGCTGTCCATGCTATAAGCACACGATACAAAGATAATCAGCCGATTAATGGATTGAGAAAACACGATTCGTGAATTATCCGAACCTTGATGATCTGAACGTGTTCATTCACGTCGCCCGACGCTCAAGCTTTGTTGGCGCTGCCAATGAACTGGGCATGTCCGCCGCGTACGTCAGCAAGCGAGTCAAGCTGCTGGAGCAGAACATCGGCGTGGTATTGCTGCACCGTTCCACAAGGCAAGTGTCGATTACCGAAGATGGCGAGCGGGTTTATGAGTGGGCCAAGGGCATTCTGGAGTCTGTGCAGCAGATGGGCGATGAGGTCGCGGCGCTACACGGCGAGCCCAGCGGGCTGTTGCGAGTGGTCAGCAGCCAGGGCCTGGGTCGCCGCTTCGTGGCGCCGGCCTTGTCAGAGCTGGCGGCGCGTTACCCGAAACTGGATATCCGCCTCGATATTCAGGACCGGTTGGTGGACCTGATCGAGGAGGGCGTGGATCTGGACATTCGCGTCGGCAACGACATCGCCCCGCACCTGCGCGCCAGGCATCTGGCCAGCAATTGGCGCGTGCTGTGCGCAAGCCCTGCGTATGTGCAGCAGCACGGCGTTCCGCTCAGTCTGGCTGAACTGGCCAACCACGATTGCCTGGTGATCAAGGAGCGTGACCGGCCGTTCGGTATCTGGCACCTCAACGGTTTGCAGGGCGCTGAAACCGTGAAGGTGACCGGCAGCCTTTCCACCAACCACGGCGAAATCGCCCGCCAGTGGTGTCTGGACGGGGCCGGGGTTTTGCTGCGTTCGCTGTGGGATGTGCGGACTGATCTGGCCGAGGGCCGGTTGATTCAGGTGCTGCCCGAGTACCGCCAGGATGCAGACATCTGGGCGGTTCACACCTCGCCGCTGATGAGTTCGGCCAAGGTCCGTGTCACGGTGGAGTTTTTGCGCGAGTACTTTGCCGTGCACCACGCGCCTGTTTGATTCTGGGTCGTGATTGCGTGGCACGATTCTGAATCATGACTCTGAATCAGTGCGCGCCCGCCGCCTTGTTCAGGTCGCTGTCGGCCCATTCGGTGTAGATACACGCATCGGCGGCAGCCCAGCGCACGCGCACCGGATCTCCGGCTTTTAATGGCATGCCGGTGGCGGACAGCGCCTTGACGGTCATCGCCGTGCCGCCAGTGGTCACCACCGAGCAGGTCTGGCTTTCGCCGAGAAACAGCACTTCGGTGACAGTGGCGCTGACCTCGTTCCAGCCGGCTTCCAGCGGCGTGGCGGCAGCCTGCGTCACACTCAGTGCCTGGGCTTTTTCCGGGCGCACCATCAGCAGCACGTCCTGATCGGTCTTGAGGCTGGAGGTCAGCCGAATCGCCAGCGAGCTGCCTTCAAACGTCGCGACGGCGTTGCCCTGTGCCTTGAGCTTAAGGAAGTTCGAGTTGCCGAGAAACGAGGCGACAAAGGCATTCGGCGGGTTCTGGTACAGGTCGTAACCGGTGCCTAGACCGACGATCTTGCCGTGGCTGAAAATCGCGATGCGCTGGGACAGACGCATGGCTTCTTCCTGATCGTGGGTCACGTAGACAATGGTGATGCCCAGCCTGCGATGCAACTGGCGCAATTCGTCCTGCAGGTCTTCGCGCAGCTTCTTGTCCAGCGCACCGAGGGGTTCGTCCATCAGCAGGATGCGTGGCTCGTACACCAGCGCTCTGGCAATGGCGACCCGTTGTTGCTGGCCACCGGACAGTTGCGAAGGGCGACGGTGAGCGAATTCTTCCAGTTGAACCAGCTTGAGCATGGCATCGACCTTCTTTTCTCGCTCGGCCGCGGGCAGCTTGCGGATCGCCAACGGGAAGGCAATGTTGTCGCGAACCGTCAGATGCGGGAACAACGAGTAGCGCTGGAACACCATGCCGATGTCGCGCTTGTGCGGCGGCACATTGACCAGCGATTTGCCGCTGACCAGGATTTCGCCTGAACTGGGCGTCTCGAAACCGGCGAGCATCGACAGCGTGGTGCTTTTGCCCGAGCCACTGGAGCCCAGAAACGTCAGGAATTCACCGTCCTGAATATCCAGAGAAATATCATCGACGGCGGCGAAGTCACCGTAATGCTTGTTCAGGTTGCACAGCGCAACCAGCGGTTTCTGATGCGCTGGGGCGGGGTCTTTGATCACGGCACTCATGACGTACTCCTGGCTTCGTTGCGGCGACGCAGGGCCGCGGCGATGAACATGATCAGCACCGACAGGGCGATCAGCAACGTTGAGGCGACAGCGATGACCGGGGTCAGGTCCTGACGCAGGGTGGTCCACATCTTCACGGGAAGGGTCTGCAGGGTCGGGCTGGCCATCATCACGCTCAGCACCACTTCATCCCACGACACCAGAAACGCAAACAGCGCGCCGGCCATCATGCCCGGACGGATGCCGGGGAAGGTCACCTTGTAGATCGCCTGCAAGCGTGACGCGCCGCAGATCACCGCAGCGTCTTCAATGGACTGATCGAACAGCTTCAGCGAATTGATAATCGAGATGATGGTGAACGGCAAGGCGACGATCACATGGCTGACCACAAAGGAAAACAGCGTCCCGGTATAGCCCAGCTTGAGAAACAGCGCATAGACCGCCACGGCGATGATCACCAGCGGCACGATCATCGGCAGCGTGAACACGCCGTACAGGATGTCGCGCCCCGGAAAGCGGCCCCGCACCAGCGCGAAAGCGGTCGGCAGGCCGAGCGCCACCGACGTGACGGTGGTCAGAATCGCCACCTTGAAACTGGACATGGCGGCGGCCATCCAGTCAGGGTTTGAGAAAAACTGCTGATACCACTTCAGCGTCCAGCCGGGCGGCGGAAACACCAGCCACTGCGAGGAGCCGAACGACAATAGAATGATGAACAGGATCGGCAGCAACAGAAACAGCGCGATCAGCGCGGTGGTCAGGTACAGACCCGTGCGCAGACCAGGGCTCATGGCATTGGGCGTCAGGAGCATGGCGGTTTACCTCGCGTTGCTGGCGCCGACCGGGGATTCCGGCTGGAGCTTCAGGTAGAAGTAGAACAGCACCAGCGTGATCAGCACCAGCAACGCAGCGGCGGCACTGGCCAGCCCCCAGTTGAGGAACGACTGCACCTGCTGGACGATGAATTCGGGCAACATCATGTTCTGCGCGCCACCCAGCAACGCCGGGGTGACGTAGTAACCGAGCGACATGACAAACACCATCAGGCCCCCGGAAAACAGCCCCGGACGGCACAGCGGCAAAAATACCCGGAAGAAATTGGTCCACGGGCTCGCGCCACAGATGGAACCTGCCTGCAACACCATCGGGTCGATGGCCTGCATGGTCGCCTGCAACGGCAGAACAATGAACGGAATCATGATGTAGCTCATGCCGATCACCACGCCGGTCAGGTTGTGGACCATTTCCAGCGGCTGATCGATGATGCCCATGCCCATCAGCGCCTTGTTGATGACGCCCGAAGCCTGCAGCAACACCAACCAGGAGTAGGTGCGCGCCAGCAGGCTGGTCCACATCGACAGCAGCACAATATTCAGAATCCAGCGGCCCCAGCCGCGTGGTACCAGCGTGATGACCCAAGCCAGCGGGAAGCCCAGCAGCAGGCTGAACAGCGTGACCAGCCCGGCAACCGAGAAGGTGTTGAGCAGCACCCGCGAATACGCCGAGTTGGCGAACAGTTGTTCGTAGTTGCCGAGGCCGGGCACCGGTTCAAGCACCCCGCGCAGCAACAGGCCGATCAGCGGGGCGAAGAAAAACAGGCCCAGAAAGATCAGCGCCGGCAGCAGGTTGCTGCTGCCGCGCCAGCGTTGCGCAAGGGAAGGGGATGGCTGCATGCTCGTCGCCTTGTGGTGTGCCGTGCCGGCGGTGCCGGGTGCACCACCGGCCGGGATGGGTTGACGAGGAACGGCAGCCGTCATTTTTACTTGACCAGCCATTCGTTCCACCGGGTCGCAATGTCAGAACCGTTCTTGGCCCAGTAGGCGAAGTCGAGGGTGATCTGGTCGGCGACATGCGCGGTCGGCAGGTTAGGCGCCAGCGTGGAGTCCAGACGCGCCACACTTTGCGTGTTGACCGGTGCGTAGGCACTCAGGTTGGAGAAGTCGGCCTGGCCTTTGGCGCTGGTCGCGTTGGCGATGAACTTCATCGGCGCGTCCTTGTTTTTTGCGCCTTTGGGTACGACCAGAAAATCAGCCATGACCAGGTTCTGTTTCCAGCTCACGCCCACCGGTGCGCCGTCCTGTTGCAGGGCGTAGACGCGACCGTTCCACATCTGGCCCATCGACACTTCGCCGGAAGCCAGCAGTTGCTGCGATTGCGCACCGCCGCCCCACCAGACGATGTCTTTCTTGATGGTGTCGAGTTTCTTGAAGGCGCGATCCAGGTCCAGCGGGTAAAGCTTGTCGGCGGCTACGCCATCGGCCAGCAGGGCCAGTTCCAGCACGCCGGGGCTTGGCCATTTGTACAGGGCGCGCTTGCCGGGGTAGGTCTTGGTGTCGAACATGGCAGACCAGTCCGCAGGCGGCTTGGCGCCTACCTTGCTCTCGTTGAAGCCGAGTACGAAGGAGAAGAAGAACGAACCGGCGCCGTGATCGGTCACGAAACGTTTGTCGATCTCGTCGCGCTTGATGGTGTTGAAATCCAGCGGCTCCAGCAGACCTTCGCTGGCGGCACGCAAGGCAAAGTCGGCTTCAACATCGACCACGTCCCACTGCACGTTACCGCTTTCGACCATGGCCTTGAGTTTGCCGTAGTCGGTCGGGCCATCCTGTACGACCGTGATGCCACTGGCCTTGCTGAACGGGGCCGCCCACGCCTCTTTTTGAAAGTCCTGGGTCGAACCGCCCCAACTGACGAAGTTGACGCTTTCGGCAGCCAGGACAGCGGCGCTCGAAAAAGCCAGCACGCCCGCTGCCAGGACTGCCGTTGCACGTTTGTTCAACACCATGTTCACGCCCTCATTTGTTGTGTTTTGAGCGGGCTTTTGTCGCCCGCTTAGTCGGGAGCAGTAGGTCCAATGGGCCTTGAAACTGAAAACTGTCAGGTGCTTTTATTGATGTTTTTGCTTGCCGGTGTACCTGACAAACTAACCGGTTGATGGAATGTCATATTATGGTATTCCAAACTTTCTGCAAGCGTTTTGCCCTGTCAAAATGCCTTCATCGCCTGTTTTCAACGGTTGATTCCAGAGGCTTCCAGTAGCCGGTTATCGTGCTCGCCTGGCCTGATCATCCGGCTCAGCCGGGAAATGGAATACTTTCAATCACTTCCAGATCGTAGCCGGTCAGGCCGACATATTTGAGCGGCGGGCCGAGGTGGCGCAGTTTGCCGATCCCCAGGTCCTGCAAAATCTGCGCGCCGGTGCCGACCTCGGAATAGATGCGTGATTGCGAGCGGGTGTACTGGCGCGGTGGCTGGGTGAGCTGCGGAATACGTTCCAGCAACGCTTGTGACGATTCGTGATTGGCCAGCACCACGACCACGCCGCGGCCTTCTTCTGCGACGCGTTGCAGGGCTGCCCAGAGCGTCCAGTTGGCCGGGCCGGTGTACTCGGCACCGACCAGATCACGCAGCGGGTCGACCACGTGCACGCGCACCAGCGTCGGGTCTTCGCGACGGATATCGCCCATCACCATTGCCATGTGCACGCCGCCTTCGATGCGGTCTTCGTAGCTGAACAGGCGGAAGGTGCCGTGCACCGTGGGCAGCTCGCGCTCGCCGATTCTGACGATGGTGTGCTCGGTGCTCAGCCGGTAATGGATCAGGTCGGCGATGGTGCCGATACGGATGCCGTGTTTTTCGGCGAACAGCTCCAGGTCAGGGCGACGCGCCATTGTGCCGTCGTCATTCATGACCTCGACAATTACCGAGGCAGGGGTAAAACCGGCCATGCGTGCCAGGTCGCAACCCGCTTCGGTGTGCCCGGCGCGGGTCAGCACGCCGCCGTCGCGAGCGCGTAACGGGAAAATATGGCCCGGCTGCACCAAGTCTTCCGGCACCGCCCCCGGATTGACCGCCGCTTGCACGGTGCGCGCGCGATCTGCTGCGCTGATGCCGGTGGTCACGCCCGTCGTCGCTTCGATGGACACCGTGAACGCAGTGGCGAAAACGCTGCCGTTGCTCGGCACCATCTGCTCCAGCCCGAGGCGTTTACAGTGCTCGTCGGTCAGCGTCAGGCAGATCAGCCCGCGTGCTTCGCGAGCCATGAAACTGATCGCCTGGGCAGTGCAGCAATCGGCGGCGAGCAGCAGATCACCTTCGTTTTCACGGTCCTCATCATCGACCAGCAACACCATCTTGCCTTGGCGATAGTCTTCAATGATGTCTTCGATGCGATCGAATGCCATGCCCATGATCCCGGTTTTATGGATGAATGAATCGTGGTATACCATAAGACAGAATATTTCATAGATTCCCTATCATTGAAACAGTGAGATCTTGATGAAGGCTTATTGGATTGCCCACGTGGATGTGACCGACTCTCAGCAATACAGCGAATATACCCAGCGCGCGCCAGCCGCTTTCCAGTTATTTGGCGGCAAATTTCTCGCCCGGGGCGGCCGCTCGGAAGCCATCGAAGGGCGAGCAACGCCGCAACGCACGGTGATTATCGAATTTGAATCCTACGAACAGGCGGTCGCCTGTTATCACTCGCCCCAATACCAGAACGCCATGAGCCATCGACAGGGCGCGGCAAAGGCCGAAATCGTGATAGTTCAAGGGCAGCCTTAGGGTGTCAGCTTCAAGCCACAAGCTTCAAGCCAGAAGCAAAATCAGGTACGCCTCGGACCGCTTCACTTGCAGCTAACCGCTTGAAGCTGCTCTTAGCGAATAAAGTGGACCTTGCCTGTGTCGTCGTTGCCGATATAGATGCCGTAGACACCGGCCTGGCGTTCTTCGATATAGCGCTCAAGAATCTGGCGGATGGCGGGGTAGTAGATGCTGTCCCAGGGAATGTCTTCGGGGGCGAAGAATTTGTAGTCCAGGGTTTCCGGGCCGAACTGGCCGGTGACTTCCAGCGCGATGGCGCGGAACACGATGTACACCTCGCTGATGCGCGGCACGCTGAAGATGGAGTAGGGCGAGACGATTTCGGCGCGCACGCCGCTTTCTTCCCAGACTTCACGCAGCGCCGCCTGCTCGGTGGTTTCGCCGCTTTCCATGAAGCCAGCTGGCAGTGTCCAGGTGCCAGGGCGCGGCGGGATGGCGCGCTGGCAGAGCAGGTACTTGCCTTCCTGCTCGATGATGCAGCCGGCAATAATCTTCGGATTGACGTAATGAATGTACTGGCAACTGCCGCATATCAACCGCGCATGGGTGTCGCCGCCGGGGATGCGCTGGGCCAGGTCAGCGCTACCGCATTGAGGACAGAAGCGCGGTGTGACTATATCAGCGACCTATGCGGGGTTCTTTAAGGACCACAGGCGCGACGATCTCGCGCACTTTGGTGTCTTCGTCCTGCTTGGATTTCAGGTATTCCAGCGCGACTTTGGCGGCGTTGCGGACGTGATCGACCGACGCCTGATGCGCGGCCAGCGGGTTGCCGCTCTTGATGGCGTCGACCATCAGTTCCATTTCCTTGTTGCTGGCACCGCGGCGGTTTTCCTGGGAGACCGAGGTGGCGCGCAGGTAGCTGATGCGCGCCTGCAACTGACGTAGCTGGGTGGCCGCAACGTGGTTGCCCGAGCCTTCCAGCAAGACGTCGTAGAAACCCTGCACGGAATCGATGACCTGCTGCAACTCGCCTTCCTTGAGCGACTGGCGATTCACTTCCAGCGCTTTTTCCAGCGCGCGGATGTCCTTGGGGCTGGCGCGCAGGGTGAACAACTGGACGATCAGGCCTTCCAGTACACAGCGCAACTCGTAGATATCGCAGGCATCTTCCAGCGTGATGATGGCCACTCGCGGGCCTTTGGCGTCGGCGAACTCCACCAGCCCTTCGGACTCCAGATGGCGAAGTGCTTCGCGTACCGATGTGCGGCTGACCCCAAGCCGGTCACACAGGTCGCGCTCGACCAGACGATCGCCCGGCAGCAGTTGGAAGTTCATGATCGCGCTGCGCAGCTTGTCCAGCACAATCTCCCGCAGGGTGACGGGGTTGCGGTTGACTTTGAAGGTGTCGTCGAGTGGCAGGCGTTTCATCGGGTGTGCTCGAAATGGGCTGTCAATGTAGAAGGCTGGCAATGTGAAGACGTGACCTTAAGCATAGCCTGAATCATATCGGCAGCCCGCTAAGTACGCGGGCTGCTGCGTGCCCCGAAAGTGCAGACCCGGAGCGCGGCCGAGTTTATCACGCCGATGCACGCAACCACCAAAAGCGCCCGATGCCGCCTCAGACGATCGGCGCCAGTGCCCCCATCTTGCCCCGGTGATAAATCATCGGTGTCACGGGAATGGCGGGCAGAATCAGGTTTTTCACCGCACCGACGATGATCGCGTGATCGCCGCCGTCGTATTCGCGCCACAGCTCGCACTCGATGATAGCCGTTGCCTTGCCCAGCAGCGGGTTGCCCAGCTCGCTCAGGTGCCACTCGATGCCTTTGGTCTTGTCCTTGCCTTTGCTGGCGAACGCATAGGCTTCAACCTGCTGGTCGGCAGACAACAGGTGAATGGCGAACTTCTTGCTGTCACGCAGCACCGGGTAGGTGTCCGAGGCGTAATTGGGGCAGAACAGCACCAGCGCCGGGTCAATGGACAGCGCGCTGAAGGCACTCGCGGTGATGCCGACCAGATTGCCTTCAGGGTCCAGCGTGGTGACTATCGTCACGCCCGACGGGAATGACGCCATGACTTCTTTATAGATACTGGGTTCGATCATCGCAGCGGCCTCGTTAACGCATGACAAATGGATCAGGCATGGGCGCCTGCGAAAGGTTGATCCACACCGTTTTCAGCTCGGTGTAGGCCAGCACGGAGTCTATCTCGCTCTCGCGGCCGTAGCCGCTATTTTTGAATCCACCGATGGGCGCCATCGCCGATACGGCGCGATACGTGTTGACCCAGATGATCCCGGACCGAATATCCCGTGCCAGCCGGTGGGCGCGGCCCAGATCGCGGGTCCAGATCCCGGCGGCCAGGCCGAACTGCGAGTCGTTGGCGATCGCCAGCGCCTCGGCTTCGTCCTTGAAACGGATCACAGACGCGACCGGGCCGAACACTTCTTCCTGCATGATTTTCATCGAGTTGTGGTCGCACTCGAACAGCGTCGGCTCATAAAACCAGCCTTTGCTGTCCAGCTCGGGCCGTTTGCCGCCCAGCCGCAGGCGTGCACCTTCGGCCAGCGCGTCGGCTACCAGGCCTTCTACCACCGCCAACTGCTGGGCAGTGGCCATCGGGCCCATTTCGGTGCTTTCATCCAGCGGGTTGCCGATGCGGATACGGCTGGCGCGTTCAGCCAGACGCTCGACGAATTCATCGTAGATCCCGTCCTGCACCAGCAGCCTGGAGCCTGACACGCAGCTTTGCCCAGACGCCGCATAAATGCCAGCGACCGCGCCATTGACGGCGCTGTCCAGGTCGGCGTCGGCGAAAATGATATTGGGTGATTTGCCGCCCAGTTCCAGCGACAGTTTGGCGAAGTTTTCGGCGCTGCTGCGCACCACATGACGCGCCGTGGCTGCGCCGCCGGTGAAGGCAATCTTGCGCACCAGCGGGTGGCGGGTCAGGGCTGCGCCGGTGGTCGGGCCGTAGCCGGTTATCACGTTGACCACGCCGGGCGGGATGCCCGCTTCAAGCGCGAGTCGCGCCAGTTCCAGCACGCTGGCCGACGCGTGCTCCGAAGGCTTGAGGACGATGGTATTGCCGGCAGCCAGTGCGGGTGCCAGCTTGATGGCGGTCAGGTACAGCGGGCTGTTCCAGGGGATGATCCCGGCAACCACGCCCATCGGCTCGTGCACCGTATAGGCAAACAGGTCCGGCTTGTCGAGGGGCAGGGTGCCGCCTTCGAGTTTGTCAGCCAGCCCGGCAGTGTAATGAAAGAACTCTGGCAGATAACTGACCTGGCCACGGGTTTCGCGAATCAGTTTGCCGTTGTCGCGGCTTTCCAGTTGCGCCAGTTGTTCCTTGTTGTCGGCGATCAGGTCGCCCAGTCTGCGCAGCAGCTTGCCGCGTGCGGTGGCAGTCAGGCCTCGCCACGCCGGGTTTTCAAACGCTTTTTGCGCCGCCTGCACGGCGCGCTCGACATCCGCCTCATCTGCGTCGGGCAACTGCGCCCAGGGTTCGGCCAGTGCCGGGTTGAGGCTGTCGAAGGTCTTGCCGGACAGCGCATCGACCCATTGGCCGTCGATGCACATCTGAAAGCGGGTAAGGCTCATGCAACGCTCCCCTTTATCGAACTGTCGGCGGATGCCGGGTTGGCGAGGCCGATTTTTTCAAAGAACCCGAGCAACACCTGGTTGACCAGGCGTGGCGACTCAACCGGCATCATATGGCGTTGATCGGGCAATATCGCGACGTCTGCACCGCTGATGCGCATGGCCAGCTCGCGAGCCATTCCCGGCGTGGAGCCAGGGTCGAGTTCACCGGTGGCGATCAACGTCGGCGCGCGAATATCGCCCAGATCCTCTGCACGGTACATGTCTTGTGTGGCAAACAGCTTGTAGGTGGTCAGATAGCCTTGCGGATCATTGCTCGCCAGATTCTGCCTGATGGCGGCGATCTGTGCCGGGTTGGCCGCCTGATATTCGTGGCTGAACCAGCGCGACAGCGCCTCGCCTGCGTTGGCGTCCGGGCCGTGCTCGGCTGCCTGGCTGGTGCGTGCAATGACGCCCGCGCGCTGTTCCGGGCTGCGATTGAACACGCTGTTGAGTATGACCAGCCCCGACAAAAGCTGAGGGTATTGCAGCGCGAACGCCCGCGCCACCAACCCGCCCATCGAGAAGCCGACAACCGATGCCTGCGGCAGACCAAGGTGTGCCAGCAGTTCGCGCAATTGCTCGGCATAGCCCGGCAGGCCGGTGTCCGGATCAGGCCGCGGGCTGGCGCCGTGGCCCAGCATGTCGTAGGCAATGACCCGATAATGCGGGGCCAGCCCGACGATCTGGCCGCCCCACATCTCTTTGTTCAAGCCCACTCCGTGAATCAACACCACGGGGTGGCCTTGGCCGGTAGCCAGGTAGCTGGTACCCGCCGGGGTGCGCTCAGTGGTGAGCTGAATCATGGATCGCTCCTGCGCAGACGTTGAGAAGGATGGGTTACTGAGCCTTTTCAGCGGCCAGTTCTTCCAGATCGATATAGCGATTGCCAATGCGCGGGTGCAAACGTCCGCCGTTGGCAGCACCCAGGACGATGATGATTTCGTCGGCGCGTGGCGAATCTTCGATGTGCATTTCCAGGGTGATGTAGTGCGAGCGCAGGCCTTCATCGTCCTTGTGCATCATCGGCACCTGAATGGACGTGCCGGGGCCGCCGCGTTTGTTGGTAAAGCTCAGGTAACTCTTGGCCTTCACCGCCTCACGGTAATGATTGCCGAAGCGCAGGGTGTGAATCACTGCCGAAGCGTGTTCGATCTCGCCGTCCGCACCGACCACTGCAGCCTTGCCGTAGGCCTCGATGTTGTCTGCGCCGCCGATGGCATCGGTAAGGCGCTTGACCATCAGTTCACCAAGGTCCGAACAGTTGGCGCGGATCTCCGGTTTCAGGTCTTCGACAAACCCGCGGCCCAGCCACGGGTTCTTGATGACCACCGCCAGGCCAATCATGGTGACCGGTTTGTCGGTGGCCTTGCCGCCTTCGATGAAGGTTTCTTCGGTGTAATTGACGATCTTGCGAATTTCAAAACTCATGACGACTCCCGGATCGATCACTGTTGTATTTCGTATTATGGTATACCATAAGATTGCGCATGAAAACGCTTTATTTGCGGGTCATGCCGCGCCTCTTCGCCTGGCTGGGCCGTTGCAAAACATAAGGCAATGACGACATTGCACTGCCTGCGCCGACGACCACTCGTCAGGTGTCGGGGCAATCGCTTTGAACAGGGCTGCTCTCGTTTTGACAGACATTCAGTGATTCATAAAAAGCTTCACTGAATTTTTCATTTCGGAAATTTTCACTTCAGGAGAGCCCCTACATGAAAGCCATCGTCTATAACGGTCCGCGCGACGTCAGTGTCAAAAACGTGCCGGATGCGAAGATAGAGAAGCCGACAGACGCTCTTGTCAGAGTGACGACCACCAATATCTGCGGCTCGGATCTGCACATGTACGAAGGTCGTACGTCATTCGAGACCGGACGTATTTTCGGTCATGAAAACATGGGCGAAGTTATCGAGGTCGGCGCAGGCGTGGACCGTGTCAAGGTGGGCGACCGGGTTTGCCTGCCATTCAACATTGGCTGCGGGTTCTGCGAAAACTGCGAAAAAGGCCTGACCGGTTACTGCCTGACCGCCAACCCCGGCAGCGCAGGTGCTGCTTACGGTTTCGCCGAAATGGGCAGTCACGAAGGCGGCCAGGCCGAACTGCTGCGCGTGCCTTACGCCGATTTCAACTGCCTGCTGTTGCCCGAAGACGCCGCCGAGCGTGAAGACGACTACGTCATGCTCTCGGATATTTTCCCTACCGGCTGGCACGCCACCGAGCTGGCGGGCCTGTTGCCCGGCGAAAGCGTCGCCATTTATGGCGCAGGCCCGGTCGGGCTAATGGCCGCTCACTCGGCAATGATCAAAGGCGCGTCGCAGGTATTTGTCGTGGACAACCACCCGGATCGCCTCGCGCTTGCAGCGAAGATGGGCGCCACGCCGATCAACTCGCTGGAACAGGGCGCGGTTGACCAGATTCTCAATCTGACCGACGGCCGAGGCACCGACCGCGGCTGCGAATGCGTCGGTTATCAGTGCTGTGACCGGCACGGTCATGAAGCCAACCACGTCACCATGAACAACCTTGTGGCCTCGACCAAGGCCACCGGCGGGATCGGTGTCGTGGGCGTTTTCGTGCCACAGGATCCGGGCGCTCATAGCGACCTGGCGAAGGAAGGCAAGATGGCCTTCGACTTCGGCTCGTTCTGGTTCAAGGGCCAGCAGATCCGTACCGGTCAGGCCAACGTCAAGGCCTACAACCGTCGCCTGGCCGAGCTGATCCACCATGATCGCGCCAAGCCTTCGCAGATCATTTCCCATCGCCTGAAGCTGGAAGAAGGCCCTGCGGCCTACCAGCACTTCGATGCTCGTGACGATGGCTGGACCAAGGTCGTGCTCAAGCCAAACGGCTGATCGACTTCGCGCCTCTGGTGAGCCCTGTCGTGCTGGTCAATGCCACCGACAAGGCTCGCTGATCGACTTAAAACCCTTTTCGAGGAGATACCTACATGAACGAAGACTATCCCAAACCGCCGTTTGCCAGTCAGCCCCAGAATGTACCTGGCGAGCAAGGCCGGATGGATCCGTACCCGGATTGCGGAGAAAAAAGCTACAAAGGCTCAGGACGTCTGCAAGGCAAGATCGCGCTGATCACCGGCGCTGACAGCGGCATTGGTCGCGCTGTCGCGATTGCCTTTGCCCGCGAAGGCGCGCAGGTTGCGATCTCGTACCTGAACGAGCACGAAGATGCTCAGGAAACCAAGCGCTGGGTTGAAGAGGCGGGCATGAGATGCCTGCTGCTGCCCGGTGACCTGGCGCACAAACAGCAGTGCGAAGATATCGTCAGCAAGACCGTCGCCGAGTTCGGCCACATTGACGTGCTGGTCAACAACGCTGCATTCCAGATGACCCACGAGTCGCTGGAAGACATCCCCGACGAAGAATGGGTCAAGACGTTCGATATCAACATCACCGCGATGTTTCGCATCTGCAAGGCCGCAGTCCCGCACATGCCGCGCGGCGGTTCGATCATCAACACCAGCTCGGTCAATTCCGACATGCCCAAGCCGACATTGCTGGCCTATGCCGCCACCAAAGGTGCAATTGCCAACTTCACCGGTGCCCTGGCGCAATTGCTGGGCGAGAAGGGCATTCGCGTCAACAGCGTAGCCCCCGGCCCGATCTGGACGCCCCTCATACCTGCAACCATGACCGATGAAGACGTGAAAAGCTTCGGCAGTGAGACACCCTTGGGCCGCCCTGGCCAGCCGGTCGAGGTTTCGCCGATTTATGTGCTGCTGGCCTCTGACGAAGCCAGTTACATTTCCGGTTCGCGCTATGGCGTGACGGGCGGCAAGCCGATTCTGTAGTTGCGGCGAAAATGTGCGCGGTTTAAACGGTGCCTGAACAGGCGCCTTTTTTTGTCCCCGTCAGCAGCAGGTCCATTCTCCGGGGGAACCGAGTCACTCAGGGAACCACTCAGTTGCGTTTGTCTTTATTCCGATAATGCCTCTGTCGCGCCACGGCACATTCCAGGAGGTATTGATCTTTCACTGAGTGAGGTAACTGGCTATGACTATGGGTGTTTCACCTATTCGTAACTCAAACTCCCTACCGATCGATTTTTCGTCGTTGAGCGCAAAGAGTGGCGGGCAAAACGGGCTGGGCAGCGGAGGCAATTCGACCATCGACCCGAGTACATTGTTGTTCGGCAATCAAGGGCAGACGCAGGTCAATTTCGCTCCGCCCAACAGCACGGACTCGTCAACCAGCGGTGTGAATGCGGCGTCAGGCAACAGTGAGTCCGGACTGGTCGAGCAAATCATGAGCCTGCTGAAACAATTGATGCAGATGCTGATGCAAAACAACAATGCTTCCGGTAACCCTCAGGCGGATTCGTCAACGCCAGGCGTCGGCAGTGGCAACAGCGTCGGCGGCGGCGATACGGGAAGCAGTCTCGCAAGCGGCGACGGTGGCGACGAAACGTCCGGTGTTGGTAACGGCGGTTTAGGCGACGCGGGCAGCACGCCAATAACCAGCGCGGCCGATGGTGTGCCCTCGGATACTTCACTCACCGGTAGCGGTGGGCTGCATTTGCCCCAGCAGCTTGAGCAATATCGAGGCGACATAATGGACGCCGCAAAGGCCACCGGCATGCCACCCAGCGTGATCGCCGGGCAGATATGGGCTGAGTCGCGCGGTCAGTTGAATGCGGCCACCACCAACGTCAACGGCAAGGCCGACGCGGGCCTGATGCAGGTCAACGCAGACACGTTCAAGTCATTGCAGCAACAAAACCCCGGCTTGTTGGGCAATGATGTCAACGATTCGCACACCAACATCATGGCGGGCGCGCTCTACCTGCGTGACCAGAACAAGGAATTCGGCGACATGGGAGCGGCACTGCGCGCGTACAACTCCGGGCCCGACAAGGTCAATAAAGCCGACCTCAGCGACACGGGCGGCGTGGGTGGCAGCAGCTACCCGGCGGACGTACTGAACTTCGCGAAAATCATCGAAAGCGGACAGGGCAATTTGCCCGCGTGATGCCTGAGTTAAACGGCCCGCGCAATGCGCAATGCTGTTCACTTA
>NZ_ATDK01000335.1 GCF_000444135.1 Pseudomonas avellanae BPIC 631 | reverse complement strand
TTAATCGGGGCATTGCAGGCTCGTATTGGTGTTGTGTGAGAACTCCAACAATACGGGCCTGTTCTCATAGGGATCAATGGGTTACGTGGAAACGGGAACAGACCCTAGCAAACCCTGCAACTGCCCATCCGCGGCAAAGAAAGGCACCGTCCATTGCCAGACGTCCATGCGCTTGCCGGACAGTTCGATTGTGCGGTCGGAAAAAACCGGCTGATGGTTTTCCAGCAGCGTGAGGTAATCGGCATGCATCTGTTCGGCCAGCGGCCGCGGGATCAGTTCGACATCCAGAAGGCGCCGGCCATTCATCTGCTCGAAACTGACGCCCAGGCTCTGCTCGTAGCTGCGGTTGCAGGAAATCAGGCGTCCCTTGAGGTCGCGCACGTAAATCGGATTGGGAATACCGTCGAGCAAGGCACGCTTGAAAGCCAGTTGATCATTGAGCTGGCGTTCAGCCCTGAGGCGTTGGCGAATCAGCACCTTGAGACGACTGCTCCAGGCCAGCGACACCAGCCCGGTCAACAACGCGAGGGCCAAGACCCAGAACACCCACGGCGGTATGCGCCCCCACAACGAGGGCTGAGGTAACGACGACCCCAGCCACTTCAGACGAATCGAGCGCAACTCAGCGACCGGAAACTCTTCAAGCGCCTTGTTCAGAATGCCCAGCAGCTCGGGCTGGGTCTTGATCACCGAAAACCTGTCGGGCGACCATTTGCCATCGACGCTGCGGGCCACCTTCAGTTGCCCCGACGGAAACAGGTACGCACCGGCCTCATTTTGAATGGTCGCATCGGCCGCACCGCTTTCAACCAGCGCGCGGGCCTGATCGTAGGTCTCGACCAGCCGTAGCTTGATCAAGGGGTACTCTCGCCTGATCATGTCCTCGAGCGCATGCCGGGCAGGCAGGGCAAGTACCTGGCCTGACAGGCTATCGAGCGATACCTGAGAAGACCGGTCGGAGTGCACCACGAACATCCAGCTGTTGCCCCCGAACGAATAGGTAAAGTCCAGGAGCCGTCGGCGCTCTGCGTTTTCCGCCAGCGTGGTGTTCATGTCGGCCTGACCTGCGCGCAACACCTCAATGCTCCGCTGCGTGGAGGCTGCTTCCTTGTGCACGAACTGCAAACCGGTCATGCGCGAGATACGCGCCAGTACATCCGCGTTCAACCCCACCCATTGGCCGTTTTTGTCTTTGTAGATGTAGGGTGGATGTTGCGTGGTGGAGATCGTCACGCTCGGGTGCTTGAGCAGCCAGCGCCGCTCTGCCCCGCTAAGGCGGATGCGCTGCCCTTCCACATCTGCGCCAAGGCCGATGGTCCAACGGCTGAGCACCTCACGACCGACCGAAGCATCAATACTGCTCAACGCACGATCAATCAAAGCCAGCAAGCGCTGCTCGTCATCGCGCACCGCAAAAGCAAAACCCACCGGGGGCAACTGGCTTTCGAACTTGATCTGCAACCCGAGGTACGGGCGCAGCGCGATGTAGGCCCGGACAATGACTTCATTACCGATAAAGGTGTCGACTTCACCCTGACTCAACGCCTCCAGAGCGCTGTAGAGGTTAGGCGCGATAATGATCTCGCTGTCCGGATAAACCCGGTGCACAACGTTTGAATCGGCGTAACCATCCAGCAGCACCACCTTTTTATCGGCCAGGCTCGATGGCGGGCTCACATCGTTGCCGCGGCCGACCACCACAGATCGATCGGGCATGTACTCGCTGGAAAACGACAGCCCTCTCACACCGCGCTCAAACCCGTTGGCGCTGGTCAGTAGGTCGATTCTGCCGTCGCGCAATGCTTCGATGGCCTCATCGCGCTTGGCAAACCCCGTTACCTGCGTCGGGATGTTCAGTTGATCACTGACCAGCCCAAGGTAGTCGGCACTGATGCCCTGATAGCGATTGCGATCACTGGTGATATCAATGGGCTCGTAGTCAGCAATCGCAATACCGACCCGAAGCTCCTTGCGCTGGTCGAGCCATGCCCGGTCACTGGCATCAAGATCAAGGTCTTGCGACACCACAAAAGGCGCTGTCAGGGTGAACGGCAAGCTTTGCGCCGCATCGATCGAGCGGGCGAAAAGCAGCGCCAACAACACCCATACCATGCGCCATGCGCGGCCTCTCATTGTGCTGCCTGTCTCCCTGACTCTGCTTTGCATGCTTGCCTGCTTCACCACAAATGACTCAACGCTCTGGTTTGAAAAACCAGCGAAGTTTGCCACGTAGAAACAGAAAGGCCCGCCAAGTGGCGGGCCCAAAGTTGTTACACAACGCTTCTGTCAGAGCGGTTTGCCGCGATTGCCATGCTGGTTGACAAACGCCTGTATGGCTTTCAGGTCATTTGGCAACACGGTGCAACGTTCGTCACGCTCGAACAAATCAGACAAATGTGCAGGTAGCTCCAGCGCTTTTCCTACACCGGCCTTCTCCACTGCCTCAGGGAACTTGACCGGATGCGCCGTCCCCAGAATCACCATCGGGGTGTCCAGGCTGCGACGGCATTCGCGAGCAGCTTTCACACCGATAGCGGTGTGCGGGTCGAGCAACTCGCCGGTGCTGGCATACACCTCGGCGATGGTCTTGCAGGTGTCTTCGTCGCTGACCGCCAGCGAGTCGAACAGTTTGCGGGTTTCGGTCCAGCGCTCTTTTTCGACGCTGAAACCGCCGCCCTGCCTGAAATTGCTCATCAGATCGGCGATCGCCGAGCCGTTGCGACCGTGCATGTCGAACAGCAGACGCTCGAAATTCGACGAGACCATGATGTCCATCGACGGCGACAACGTCGCGTGCAGAGTTTCCTTGACGTACTGATTGCCGCTCATGAAGCGGTGCAGGATGTCATTGCGGTTGGTGGCCACGATCAGCTGATTGACCGGCAGCCCCATGTTACGCGCCAGGTAACCGGCGAAGATATCGCCGAAGTTGCCGGTCGGCACCGAGAACGATACCGAACGCGCCGGGCCGCCCAACTGCAGCGATGCATGGAAGTAGTAGACGATCTGGGCCATGATCCGCGCCCAGTTGATCGAGTTGACCGCCACCAGGCGCGTGCCTTTGAGGAAGCTCTGATCGGCGAAGCTGTCCTTGACCATTTCCTGGCAGTCGTCGAAATTGCCTTCCACTGCGATGTTATGAATGTTATCGCCAAAGATAGTGGTCATCTGCCGACGCTGGACATCCGATACACGGTTGTTCGGGTGCAGGATGAAGATATCGACGTTATCGCAGCGACGGCAGCCTTCGATGGCCGCAGAGCCGGTATCGCCCGAAGTGGCACCGATGATCACCACCCGCTCGCCGCGTTTGGCCAGCACGTAGTCCAGCAAACGACCGAGCAATTGCAGGGCAAAGTCCTTGAACGCCAGGGTCGGGCCGTGGAACAGCTCAAGCACCCACTCGTTGCCGTTCAACTGGCGCAACGGCGCGACCGAGCTGTGGGCGAAGACACCGTAGGTTTCTTCGAGGATCTTCTTGAAATCGGCGTCCGGAATGCTCCCGGCCACGAACGGGCGCATCACCTTGAAGGCCAGTTCGTGATACGGCAGGCCGGCCCAGGAAGCAATCTCTTCCTGTGTGAAACGTGGCAGGTTTTCCGGCACATACAGACCGCCATCGCTGGCCAGACCAGTCAACAGCACGTCTTCGAAATTCAATGCAGGCGCTTGCCCGCGGGTACTGATATAGCGCATGGGATCAAACCTTCGGTTTGAGCTGCAAGCTGGAAGCTGCAAGCTGCAAGTCCAAAACGATCGGCGTCTGACTTGTAGCGTGTAGCTAACCGCTTGCAGCTGCCTTAATTAAGATGTTCGACGCGAATACGGACTACCGGGCCCACCACATCCTGCAACGCTTCAAGCGCCTGGATGGCATCGTTGATGCGTTGTTCCACGACACGGTGGGTCAGCAGAATCATCGGCACCAGGCCGTCGTGTTCTTCGACTTCCTTTTGCATGATCGATTCGATGTTTATGCCGCGCTCGGACAGGATGCTCGCCACCTGAGCCAGCACGCCCGGATGATCCTTGGCCTGGATGCGCAGGTAGTAGGCGCTTTCGCACGCCTCGATCGGCAGGATCGGATGCGCGGACAGCGAATCGGGCTGGAAGGCCAGATGAGGCACGCGGTTTTCCGGGTCAGAGGTCATGGCACGCACCACGTCCACCAGATCGGCCACGACGGAGGACGCGGTAGGCTCCATACCGGCACCGGCACCGTAGAACAGCGTCGAACCGGAGGCATCACCGTTGACCATCACCGCATTCATGACGCCATTGACGTTGGCGATCAGACGGTCGGCCGGGATCAGCGTCGGGTGTACGCGCAATTCGATGCCCTGGGCGGTGCTGCGCGCAACACCCAGATGCTTGATGCGGTAGCCCAGCGCTTCGGCGTAGTTCACGTCCGCAGTCGTCAACTTGGTGATGCCTTCGGTGTAGGCCTTGTCGAATTGCAGCGGAATACCAAAGGCAATGGAGGCCAGGATGGTCAGCTTGTGCGCGGCATCGATCCCCTCGACGTCGAAGGTCGGGTCGACTTCGGCGTAACCCAGCGCCTGGGCTTCAGCCAGCACATCCGGGAACGTGCGGCCTTTCTCGCGCATTTCAGTAAGGATGAAGTTACCCGTGCCGTTGATGATGCCCGCCACCCAGTTGATACGGTTCGCCGACAGACCTTCACGAATGGCCTTGATGACCGGAATACCACCGGCAACAGCCGCTTCAAACGCCACGATCACGCCCTTCTCACGCGCCTTGGCGAAGATTTCGTTGCCGTGCACCGCGATCAGCGCCTTGTTGGCGGTGACCACATGCTTGCCGTTTTCGATGGCCTTGAGGACCAGTTCACGGGCAAGGGTGTAGCCGCCGATCAGTTCGACGACGATATCGATTTCAGGGTTGGTCGCAACTGCGAACACATCGCTGGTGGTAGGCGTACTGCCAGTCTGGCAGTTGGGGTTTGGTGTACGAACTGCAATTTGCGCCACTTCGATTCCACGCCCGGCGCGGCGGGCAATCTCCTCGGCGTTACGCTGAAGTACGTTGAAAGTACCGCCACCGACAGTACCCAGCCCACATATGCCTACTTTGACCGGTTTCACTGATGAACTCCCCGAAAAACGGCCGATCCTTGATCAGCCGTGAAATCCGCCGCATGTTGCCATGTGGCTACAAATTTGAAGAGGCGCTAAAGGCCCGGGCCTCGTGTCACGCACGCTTCTGTGAAGCATGCTTGAGTGCCAAGGGATTATTTGGCGCCCATTGCCAGTTTGGCAACCTGAGCAGCAGGCTGATAGCCCGGAATCACCTGACCGTCGGCCAGAACGATCGCAGGGGTGCCGTTGACGCCGATCGACTGACCGATTTCATACTGTTTGCTGACCGGATTGTCACACTTGGCGGCTTTGATGTCCTTGCCGTCGACCATGCGATCCATGGCGCTTTTGCGGTCCTTGGAACACCAGACGGCCTGCAACTGCTCGTCGCCCGGAGAGCCAAGACCCTGACGCGGGAATGCCATGTAACGGACTTCAACGCCCATTTTGTTCAACTGCGCGACTTCTTCATGCAGCTTGTGGCAGTACGGGCAGGTAGTGTCCGTGAACACCGTGATATGAGATTTGGTTTCGCCCACCGCTGGGTAGACGACCATGTCGGAAAGCGGGATGGCATTGATGGTCTTGGAAATGGCCAGACGCTCGGTCTTTTCGGTCAGGTTGACCGGCTTGCCGTTCTGCACCTGAAACAGGTAGCCCTGAACCACGAACTGACCGTCGGCGCTGGCGTACAGCACGCGACCGCCCTTGAGTTTGACCTCGTAAAGGCCATTGAGCGGGCTCGGCGAAATGCTCTCGACCGGTAGCTCCAACTGGAGCGAATCCAGCGTCTTGCGAATGGCCTGATCGGGGGCAGCATCTGCAACGGCAAACATACTGAATGTGCTGGCCAGCATGACAGCGGCGGCAGCGAAAATCTGATGCAAACGCATGAAAACTCCTATGACGGCGGACAGGCTGGCAACTGTCGAAAAAAGAGTGCCAGCCTTGGTATTCGAAACCGGCAAAGCCTACCACAGAAGGCTCGCGGGGCCGACATGGACTGACGTAAGACTCTTCGCAAAATACTTCAACAATCATCCACGCGGATGATGCTTCGCATGCATTTCCTGCAACCGCGCTCGCGCCACATGGGTGTAGATCTGAGTAGTGGAAAGATCGCTATGCCCGAGCAGCATCTGCACCACGCGTAAATCAGCGCCGTGGTTGAGCAAATGAGTCGCGAAGGCATGGCGCAGGGTGTGCGGTGACAGGGATTTGCCGATGCCGGCAACGGTCGCCTGATGCTTGATACGGTGCCAGAAGGTCTGCCGGGTCATCTGGTCGCCGCGGGTGCTGGGGAACAGGACGTCGCTGGGCTTGCCGCCCAACAACTCGTCGCGGGCACCACGCATGTAGCGTTCGACCCAGACAATCGCCTCTTCGCCCATCGGCACCAGCCGTTCCTTGCTGCCTTTGCCCATCACCCGTAGCACGCCCTGGCGCAGGTTGACTTGCTCCAGTGTCAGACTGATCAGTTCGGTTACGCGCAGACCGCAGGCATACAGCACTTCAAGCATGGCACGGTCGCGCTCGCCGATGGGCTCACTCAGGTCAGGAGCGGCGAGCAATGCTTCGACGTCGGCTTCGGAGAGCGACTTGGGCAACGGCTTGCCCAACTGAGGCATGTCGATCTGCAGGGTGGGATCGACGGCAATCAGCTTTTCACGCAGCAGGTAGCGATAGAAGCCACGCGCGCCAGACAGAAAACGCGCGGTAGAGCGCGGCTTGTAGGCATTGTCCACACGCCACGCAAGGTGATCGAGGATCACTTCGCGCCCGGCACTGGGCAAATCGACGTTGCGCTCCTGCAACCAGCCGTTGAACAGCGCAAGGTCACTGCGGTATGAATCGCGGGTGTTATCGGACAAGCCCTTTTCGAGCCAGAGCGCGTCGAGAAACCGGTCAATCAGCGGATGGTCGATGGCAGCCATTTTTACTCATTACGTGTGGATATACGACAGGAGCGAGTCATTAAACAGCAGGCAGCAAAAAGGCAGCCCTGAGGCTGCCTTTTTTATGCATCGAAAAACTGTATCAGGACAGTTTTTCCTTGATGCGCGCTGCTTTACCGGACAGGTCACGCAGGTAGTACAGTTTGGCCTTGCGAACGTCACCGCGACGTTTCACAGCCATGCTGTCGATTTGCGGGCTGTAAGTCTGGAAAGTACGCTCAACGCCAACACCGTTGGAGATTTTACGAACAGTGAAAGCACTGTTCACGCCACGGTTACGCTTGGCAATGACAACGCCTTCGAATGCTTGCAGACGAGCGCGGTCGCCTTCCTTCACTTTAACCTGAACGACAATGGTGTCGCCCGGTGCAAAGGTAGGGATCTCTTTGGTCATCTGCTCTGCTTCGAGGGCAAGAATGATTTTGTTAGTCATGCTGGTGCTCCTAAGGTAATCCGTATGGATCGACCATCGATACGTTAACTATCGTCCCGCTCGCGGATGTATTCCGCCAGCAGCTTCTTCTCTTCTCCAGAAAGCGAGCGGCTTTCCAGAAGATCAGCGCGTCGTTCATAGGTCCGCCCAAGGGACTGCTGTAAACGCCAACGCCGGATGTGCGCGTGATTGCCACTTAGCAACACGTCGGGAACACGCTGATCCGCATACACCTCAGGTCGGGTGTAGTGCGGGCAATCCAGCAGACCGTCCGTGAAGGAATCTTCCTCCGCGGAGTCCACATGCCCTAAAGCTCCAGGCAGCAGCCGCGTAACCGCGTCAATCAGGACCATCGCCGGCAGCTCGCCACCGGAAAGAACATAGTCACCAATCGACCACTCTTCATCGACATGAGCTTCAATAAAACGCTCGTCAATGCCTTCATAACGACCGGCGATGAGGATAATCGCTTCCTCCTGCGCCAGTTCGCGTACCGCAGACTGATTCAGCTGGCGGCCTTGTGGCGACAGGTAAATAACCTTCGCCGCATCCCCTGCAGCTTGCCTGGCCTGAACCAGAGCATCTTCAAGGGGCTTGATCTTCATCACCATGCCCGGACCACCGCCAAATGGGCGATCATCCACAGTGTGATGGCGATCAGTGGTGTAATCCCGCGGATTCCAACAAGTCAGCTGCAACAGCCCTTGTTTCACCGCACGGCTGGTAATGCCGTATTCGCTGATGGCGGAAAACATCTCGGGAAACAGACTGATGACTTCTATGCGCAAACCTGCCATGGCATTCAGAAGTCCGCGTCCCATTCCACCTTCATCTCGCCAGCGGCCATGTCGATTGCCAACACGCATTGCTCTGTATAGGGCAACAGGCGTTCACGATCATCAAGGCTGCCCGCGCAGGGCTTTACAACCATTACATCGTTCGAACCGGTTTCGAGCAGGTGATCGATTTTTCCGAGCAATTGCCCGAGTTGGTCGATGACCTTGAGGCCTTCAAGCTGGTACCAGTAGTACTCGCCGTCGTCCAGATCAGGGAACAGGTTGCGCGGCACGCAGATTTCGTAACCGGAGAGAAGACGGGCTTCTTCACGATCATCGAGATCCTTGAGCTTTACGACCAGAAACTTGCTTTGCAAGCGTCCGCTGACCAGCTCCACCTGTTTCTCAACGCTGCCTTCGCGCCGAAGCGTCCAGGTTTTGTAGTCCAACAGGTTTCCAATCGGATCAGTAAAGGAATAGACCTTCACTTCGCCGCGAACGCCATGAACCGAGTAAATCTTGCCAATAACGATCAGATCGTCGGCAGATGCAGGCGTCGCGCTCATAAGACTCAGGCCGCAGCCTTGGTCTTGTTGTGCTCTTTGAGCAGCTGGGCAACGCGCTCGGAAGTTTGTGCACCCACGCTCAACCAGTAGTTGACGCGTTCTTCGTTAACGGACAAACGGATTTCCTGACCACGGGCAACCGGGTTGAAGAAACCAATTTGTTCCTTGTGGGAACCGTCACGAGCGTTGCGGCTGTCGGTTACGGTCAAGTGGTAGAACGGGCGCTTTTTGGAGCCGCCAAGGGCAAGACGGATGGTAAGCATTGAACATCATTCCTGTAGTCGGTGCTGCAAATCTAAGATGCACAGCGGGCATAGGTGCCCGAAAGGCCGCATATTCTAAGGAATATCCGGACTTTTGCAAATGTCTTTTTCCGGCGCCTATCGGCATGCCTTCCAGATTTGCCAAGAAGCTGTCGGTATGACAGCAGGTAAAAGCCCGCATAGCGCGGGCTGGCCGGGGGTCACCCCCCGTATAGGCAGCGTGCAAAGTGTCTTGCACGCCACGCAATTACATTTTCGGCATGCCGCCGCCGGGGAGCATTCCACCCATGCCGCGCATCATTTTCGCCATTCCGCCCTTGGCGGAGAACTTCTTCATCATCTTCTGCATCTGTTTGTGCTGCTTGATCAGACGCCCGATATCCTGAACCTGAGTGCCCGACCCCTGAGAGATACGGCGCTTGCGCGAGCCGCTGATCAGGTCCGGGTCGCGGCGCTCGGCTGGCGTCATCGAGTTGATGATGGCTTCCATCTGCTTGAACTGCTTCTCGGCCGCGCCCTGGGCATTGCCCATCTGCGACAGGTTGACGCCGCCGATGCTTGGCAGTTTATCCATGAGACCACCGAGGCCGCCCATGTTTTTCATCTGCTGCAACTGGTCGCGGAAGTCTTCGAGATCGAAGCCTTTGCCCTTCTTGAGTTTTTTCGCCAGCTTGTCGGCTTTGTCCTTGTCGAGGGTCTGTTCGGCCTGCTCGATCAGGCTGAGCACGTCGCCCATGCCGAGGATTCGCGAAGCGATACGGTCCGGGTGGAACGGCTCCAGCGCCTCGCTCTTCTCGCCCATGCCGATGAACTTGATCGGCTTGCCGGTGATTGCACGCACCGACAGCGCAGCACCACCACGAGCATCGCCGTCGACCTTGGTCAGGATGACACCGGTCAGCGGCAGCGCATCGCCGAATGCCTTGGCGGTGTTGGCCGCATCCTGGCCGGTCATGGCATCGACCACGAACAGCGTTTCGGCTGGCTTGGTCGCAGCATGCAGCGCCTGGATCTCGCCCATCATCTCGACATCGATGTGCAGACGACCGGCGGTATCGACGATGACCACGTCGATGAACTTCAGCCTGGCTTCCTTAATGGCAGCCAGGGCGATGTCCACCGGCTTCTGGCTGATATCGGACGCGAAGAACGTCACGCCGATGTCGGCGGCCAGGGTTTCAAGCTGCTTGATGGCGGCGGGACGGTATACGTCGACCGACACCACCATCACGGTTTTCTTTTTGCGCTCTTTAAGGAAGCGCGCCAGCTTGCCAGCGGTGGTGGTCTTGCCCGCACCCTGCAAACCGGCCATGAGGATGACCGCAGGCGGCGTGACATTGAGCACCAGGTCTTCGTTGGCGGCGCCCATCAGGCTTTCGAGTTCGGCCTGGACGATCTTCACAAACGCCTGGCCCGGCGTCAGGCTGCGCGACACCTCGGTGCCGACAGCACGTTCCTTGACGCTGTTGACGAAGTCTTTGACCACCGGCAAGGCGACGTCAGCTTCGAGCAGCGCCATACGCACTTCGCGCAAGGTATCTTTGATGTTGTCCTCGTTCAGCTTGGCCTTGCCAGTAACGTGGCGCAGCGTCTGCGAGAGGCGGTCGGTCAGATTTTCAAACATGCGCGATCCTTTCAGGCTCTCATCGAACCCCGGTTGGTGCGGCCCGGCCCGTTATGCAGAAAATGGCGCTCGGCGAGCCTGCGGCTTGAGCAGGTCGCGGATTATAGCGAAGACTCCGCCGCACGGACACCATGCAGACTGCTTCTGTGGTCTTTCGTGATTTGCCGGTTGTATGCCAAACTCAGCGTCTTTTCATGCCCGTCCATCAGGATCTATGTCCCCTTTGCCACCCAGCCTGCTTCCCAGCCTCGCCGCCGCCGCTCTTTATGCCGCTGCGACCGCCTATCAAGGCGTGCGTCTGAGCCAGACCGCCCGGCCCGACAAACGGCTGCTGTGCCTGCTCGGCGCGCTTGCAGTGATTGCTCACGCCATCGGCCTTTATTCCCAGTTGACGCATTCTGTCGGCCTTGGGCTGGACTTCTTCAATTCAGCCAGCCTGATCGCCGCGTCGGTGATTGTCGTGACATTGATCGCCACGTCGCGCATTCCGGTGGAAAACCTGCTGGTGCTGCTCTTCCCTCTCGGGATGATCACCGTGCTGCTCGCGCAGTTCGCGCCCAGCGGCACGGTACAGCCAATCATGGAAGAGCCCGGCATCCTCAGCCATATTCTGCTGTCGCTGCTGGCCTACGGCATGTTCACCATTGCGGTGTTTCAAGCCCTGTTGCTGCTGTTGCAGGACTACCGGCTCAAGCACAAGCACCCTTCCGGGCTGATCAAGAATTTCCCGCCGCTGCAAACCATGGAAAGCCTGCTGTTCGGCTTTCTGTGGGCCGGCTGGACGCTGCTCTCGCTGTCGCTGCTTTCTGGCTGGCTGTTCGTCGAAAACCTGTTTGCCCAGCATCTGGTGCACAAAACCCTGCTGGCGTTTCTGGCGTGGGTGGTGTTCAGCGTGTTGTTATGGGGGCGCAATAGCCTCGGATGGCGCGGGCACAAGGCCATTCGCTGGACCCTGGGCGGCTTCTGCCTGCTGATGCTCGCCTATTTCGGCAGCAAGCTGGTACGCGAATTCATTCTGCACATCTGACGGGCTCTGATCATGGATAATCTGCCCCTTGGCCCACTGCTCGGCGTTCTCGCCCTTCTGACGCTCTGGGCCGGCCTGCTGACAGCAGTGGAAGCTGCGCACCATCAGCTCAAGGCACTGCGTGCCGCCAGCCGCCCGGAAAAGGCGGCGACCCTTCCGGAACTTGCGTTCAATTTGAACAGCCTGATCCTGGTCAATACGCTGATCAAAGTGCTGATTACTGTCATTGCCACGCTCATTGCCGTCAGTTACTGGCTGTACAACGGCGCGACCGTGGCATGGCTTGGCACGGTTGGCGTCATACTGGTGTTCGCCGAATACATACCTAGACGCCTGGCTAACCGCCACCCGGTCTCGACGCTGATGCTGGGCAATGGCGTACTGCGCATTCCGATGAAGCTCGTCTGGCCGCTGGCGTACGTCTTCAACGCGCTCGCCAAAGCGCTGCTGCGCCCGTTCCTGTCGCGCCACGTTCAGCCGCAGGAGCAGGCCTTCGATGATGATTCGCACACAGCCCAGCCGCGCAGCATCGTTCAGGAGCATCACCCGCGCATCAACGTGCTGTCGGGCATCCGCGCGTTGGACAGCATCACCGTCAATGACATTCTGATCCCCCGCAATGAGGTGGACGGCGTCAACCTCGACGATTCGATCGAGCTGATCATCGAACGCCTGATCATCTCTCGCCACACTCGGCTGCCGGTTTACCACAACGACATCAATCAGGTGCAGGGCGTCATCAATACCCGAGACATCAGCCACCTGCTGCCCAAGGGCACCTTGACCAAAGAGCAGTTGCTGGCCGCCTGCTACGAGCCGTATTTCGTCCCGGAAAGCACCCCGCTGCAGTTGCAACTGCTGAATTTTCATAAACAGCAGCGCCGCTTGGGCGTCGTGGTCGATGAATACGGTGAAGTGCTGGGCATTGTGACCCTTGAAGACATCCTCGAAGAAATCGTCGGCGAATTCGAAAGCGAGCAGAAGCTCGACAACCCGCACGTCAAGCCTCAGGAAGACGGACGCCTTGAAGTGGAAGGTGCCGCGTCCATTCGCGAACTGAATAAAAGCCTTGGCTGGCACCTGCCGTGCGATGGCCCGAAAACCCTTAACGGGCTGGTGACCGAAGCACTGGAAACCATCCCGCAAGCGCCGGTCTGCCTGAAAATCGGGCCTTACCGGCTGGAAATTCTCGAAACCGAAGACAATCGCGTCAAGCGTGTGGCCATGTGGCAGAACACGCTCGTGCGCACCTTCAAATAGATTCCTGCCGCCGATTACCTCCCGGCCCATTCGGGTTACTCTGCCTGGTGCTGCACCCACAATCACAATAATGAACACTTGCCGGGGAACGGCACCGGCCGACCGGCGAGATGACTGTCAGGGAATCCGCATGACCAGCACCCCGCTCTCTCGCGAAGATAACGACGCACCCGCACCGCCGGTGAACTCGGCGACCCGCGTCGCCACTGCCAGCTTCATCGGCACCGCCATCGAGTTCTATGATTTCTACGTCTACGCCACCGCCGCTGCACTGGTGATCGGTCCGGTGTTTTTCCCGCAGACGTCAGGCACGTCACAAATGCTGTCGTCATTTCTGACCTTTGGCATCGCCTTTCTCGCACGCCCACTGGGGTCGGCGCTGTTCGGTCACTTCGGCGACCGGATCGGCCGCAAGTCAACGCTGGTTGCGTCGCTGCTGCTGATGGGGGTCTGCACCACGCTGATCGGCGTATTGCCTGGCTACGCCACCATCGGGGCCTGGGCGCCGGTTCTGTTGTGCGTGCTGCGCTTCGGCCAAGGGCTTGGCCTGGGCGGAGAATGGGGCGGCGCGGCCTTGCTGGCGACTGAAAATGCCCCCGAAGGCAAACGCGCCTGGTTTGGCATGTTTCCGCAACTGGGGCCGTCGATCGGTTTTCTGGCGGCCAATGGCCTGTTTCTGGCGCTGGCAATGACCCTGGACGACGAACAGTTCCGTTCGTGGGGCTGGCGAATCCCGTTTCTGCTCAGCGCCGTGCTGGTCATGGTCGGGCTTTATGTGCGCCTGAAACTGGAAGAAACACCCGTGTTCGCCAAAGCGATGGCGAGTCACCAGCGCGTCAGCCTGCCGATCGTTGAAACAGTCAGCCAGCACTGGAAACCCATGCTGCTTGGTGCAGCATCAATGGTGGTCTGTTATGCGCTGTTTTATATCTCGACCGTGTTTTCGCTGAGCTACGGCGTGTCGACGCTGGGTTATACCCGCGAGACATTCCTCGGGCTGCTGTGCTTCGCGGTGCTGTTCATGGTGGCAGCCACGCCGTTGGCGGCGCTGGCGAGTGACCGCTTTGGGCGCAAGCCGGTGCTGATTGTCGGCGGCGTGCTGGCGATCCTCTCGGGTTTCACCATGGAACCGTTGCTGACACATGGCAGTACCTGGGCTGTAGCGTTGTTCCTGTGCATCGAGCTGTTCTTGATGGGTGTGACTTTTGCTCCGATGGGCGCCCTGCTACCGGAGCTGTTTCCGACGCAAGTGCGCTACACCGGCGCATCGGCGGCCTACAACCTGGGCGGAATCGTGGGCGCATCGGTCGCGCCCTTCTTCGCCCAGAAACTGGTGGCGATGGGGGGCTTGAGCTGGGTTGGCGGGTATGTGTCTGCAGCGGCGCTGATCAGCGTGCTGGCGGTGCTGAGCTTGAAGGAGACGAGAGATAGAGAGCTTTGAGCTGCAAGCTGCAAGCTGCAAGCTGCAAGCTGCAAGCTGCAAGCTGCAAGCTGCAAGAAGAAGCGTGGTGCTCTTTCTTGTAGCTTGAGGCTTGCAGCTACCAACCTACAACTCGACGACTACCGCACTCGATGCCCGGGTCGCTTTGGCCCGTGCAGCTTCGATGGACTCGTCGCGTGCCAGGGCAACGCCCATGCGGCGCTGACCGTTGACTTCCGGCTTGCCGAACAGGCGCAAGGCGGTGTCGGGCTCGGCCAGTGCCGCGCCGAGGTTAGCAAAGGCGGTCTGCGTGGACTGGCCCTCGACCAGAATCACCGCAGAAGCCGACGGCCCGAACTGGCGGATCAACGGGATCGGCAGGCCCAGAATCGCGCGAGCGTGCAGGGCAAACTGCGACAGGTCCTGAGAAATCAGGGTCACCAGGCCAGTGTCATGCGGGCGCGGCGAGACTTCGCTGAACCACACCTGATCGCCTTTGATGAACAGCTCGACACCGAACATGCCACGACCGCCCAACGCCTCGGTTACCGCCTTGGCGACGCGCTCGGACTCGGCCAGTGCGGCCGGGCTCATGGCCTGTGGCTGCCAGGATTCCTGATAGTCGCCCTTCTCCTGACGATGGCCAACCGGCGCGCAGAAGGTGGTGCCGCCAATGTGGCGCACGGTCAGCAGGGTGATTTCGTAATCGAAGTCGATAAAGCCTTCAATGATCACGCGGCCCTTGCCGGCACGACCGCCTTCCTGCGCGTAATCCCAGGCTTTCTGTACGTCATCAGCACTCTTGAGCAGGCTCTGCCCTTTGCCCGAAGAACTCATGACCGGCTTGACCACGCACGGGAAGCCGAGGTCTTCGACGGCCTTGCTGTACGCCTCGAAGGTGTCGGCAAAGTGGTACGGCGAGGTCGGCAACTTCAGCTCTTCAGCAGCCAGACGGCGAATGCCTTCACGGTTCATGGTCAACTGCGCAGCACGCGCGGTCGGAATCACCGTGAAGCCTTCGGCCTCAAGCTCCACCAGCGTAGCGGTGGCGATGGCTTCGATTTCAGGGACGATAAAGTGCGGTTTTTCAAGCTCGATGACAGCGCGCAAGGCAGCACCGTCAAGCATGTTGATCACATGGCTGCGATGAGCGACCTGCATCGCCGGCGCGTTCTCGTAACGGTCAACAGCGATCACTTCAACGCCCAGGCGCTGCAATTCGATCACGACTTCCTTGCCCAGTTCGCCGCTGCCGCAGAACAGTACGCGAGTCGCGGTAGGCGACAGTGGAGTTCCGATTCGGGTCATCTCAAGTCCTCGTGAAACAGATATCGAGAGCTGCCTGCTTTGTGCGGGCAACCGCTGTGAAGAAAGGCGCGCAATTTACCACGAAGCCCCGCCAAACGGGGGGCCTAACCCGGACAAGCGTTGTTGCGCGCACGCCAGGCCATAATCATCCACACAATGCTCACACCGGCGAACTTCGAGGCCAGCGCGGTCACGACGACAGGCGCTGTCAGGGCGTCGATCATGCCGAAGAAAATAAAGGTATCCAGCGGAATGCTCAGCGCCGAACTGATCCATAGCCGATCACGCAGCGGACGCTTGGTGATACTGAAGACCAGCCAGTCGATGCACTCGGATACGGCAAACGCCGTGGCACTGGCCAAGGCAATCGTGGGATCGCTGGTGACGTAAGACAGCACCAGCGCCGCCAGCATGGCGAGTATCGCGCCATGACCGAAGCGAATCTGCACCATGTCGCGCAACACAAACACCAACCCGCCCCAGGCAGACCAGATGACGTCCAGATGCGGCGCACTGGAAAAGGCGAAGTTGATCAGCACGACACTGCTGATGTAGGCAATCAGGAAAAGCATGACGGGTTACACGCCTGGAGAAACGGATGGCAATGATAGCTCAACGAGCCTCAACTATCGTGCGACGCTCCGCGTCGACATGCCGTTCGGGACGCTCCGCGTCCTCTTGGCGACGCAGAGCGTCGCGACCTGCATTCCCACGCGGAGCGTAGGGAACGATAA
>NZ_ATDK01000334.1 GCF_000444135.1 Pseudomonas avellanae BPIC 631 | reverse complement strand
TGTTTTCGAAAAAATCAGCCACCAACTAACGGAAAATTCAAATCTTATCAATAGCTTAGCTTGCAGGTTATGGGTAACTTATTTCGAAAACAGTACACTAGCGCGCGGTTTTGCTGTCCATAAAAACAAATCTTCAGCTCTTTCAGTGCACTTAAAAAAGCATAATCAGGAGATTTTATGAACAGCGGCTTTGCGAATATCAGTGTCAACATGAAGTTGGCATTGGGCTTTGGGACAGTTCTTTTTTTCACTGCCATTCTCGCCTTTGTCGGCTGGACCAGCCTCGACAAACTCATCTATCGCACCGACAGAATCGGCAACATCACTGAACTCAGCAACAACCTGACCAACCTGCGGGTTGCGCGTCTGCAATACATGCTCACCGACGGCGACGAAACCGCCGCGCAAAACATGCAGAGCAAACTGGACGTCTTCCGCACGCACCAGCAATCGCTGCTGACACAGTTCACCAACCCGCTCAATCTGAAGCCTCTGGGTGAGCTGGCGGATATCACCCGCGATTACGAAGCCTCTTTGAACCGCATGCGCGCGGCGTATCAGGCCGGTGCCAAAGTGCGTGGCGAGATGGCCACCCATGCTGGCGCAGCTTCTCAAACCATTGAATCGCTGAACACCGCCGTGATGCAGATGGACCCCTCGGAGCCGGCGCGTTTCGACCAGGCCTTGTTGGTAAACACTGCCAGGCAGGACCTGATGTTGGTGGGCAATGAAGTGCGTGGTTACACCGCCAAGCCGGATGAAAAGACCGAGAAGGCTGTCTTCCAACTGCTCGATACTGCCATCAGCCATCTGGACAAACTGAAATCCGCTTTTGATGCGGGCAATCGCGAGCGGATTACGCAACTGGAAACCGCTCTGCGTAACTACCGTGCCTCGATCGATGCGTTCAAGGTGACGACCCAGACCGCTGGCGCAGTTCGTAAAGACCTGACCACGCAAGGTGCGGCCATCGTCAAGCTGGGCGAAGAGCTGTATGGCATCCAGATGCAACTCGCCAAGGTAGATACCGCCAAAGCGCGTAACTTGCAGATAGGCTGTGTTGTGCTGGTGATGCTGTTCGGCATTCTGGCGGCCGTCATTATTACCCGCCAGATCACCCGTCCGCTGCGCGATACGCTGGCCATTGTCGAGCGCATTGCGTCCGGCGACCTCACCCATTCGGCGGCCATCACCCGACGCGACGAACTGGGCGTGTTGCAACAGGGCATCCAGCGCATGGGCGCAACCCTGCGCGACCTGATTTCCGGGATTCGCGACGGCGTGACGCAGATTGCCAGCGCTGCCGAGCAATTGTCGGCGGTCACCGAGCAGACCAGCGCTGGCGTCAACAGCCAGAAGGTCGAGACCGATCAGGTCGCCACTGCCATGCACGAGATGTCCGCCACTGTTCACGAAGTTGCGCGCAACGCCGAGCAGGCATCCGTTGCTGCATCGGATGCCGACAAGCAGGCGCGTGAGGGCGACAAGGTGGTGGGCGAAGCCATCCAGCAGATCGAACGACTGGCTGCCGAAGTCGTCCGTTCGTCTGATGCGATGAATGTGCTGGAGCAGGACAGCGACAAGATCGGCAAGGTCATGGACGTGATCAAGGCGGTTGCCGAACAGACCAACTTGCTGGCGCTCAATGCGGCCATCGAGGCCGCGCGTGCGGGCGAGGCGGGTCGTGGTTTTGCAGTGGTTGCCGATGAAGTGCGCGGCCTGGCCCAGCGTACCCAGCAGTCCACCGAAGAAATCGAAGGTTTGGTCGCTGCCTTGCAAAACGGTACTCGTCAGGTGTCGGGCATCATGCTGGGCAGCCGCACGCTGACTGACAGCAGCGTCGAGTTGACGCGCAAGGCGGGTACGTCACTGGAAAGCATCACCCGTACGGTGTCGAACATCCAGGCCATGAACCAGCAGATCGCAGCGGCCGCCGAGCAACAAAGCTCAGTCGCCGACGAAATCAGCCGCAGCATCGTCAACGTTCGCGACGTGTCCGAACAGACCGCCGAAGCCAGCGAAGAAACCGCAGCATCGAGCGTCGAACTGGCCCGCCTGGGTGGCCAGTTGCAGATGATGGTCAGCCACTTCCGGGTGTGATGAGGGGGGGCATCTATCGTTGCACACGCTCCAGTGTCTGAATGCGGTGCGTGACGATCTGCGTCACCACTCTGCGCCGCGCATTCAAGATCGGACGCAGAGCGTCCAGAACGGCATACGACGCGGAGCGTCGCACGATAGTTAATTATCAGCACGTTAGTCGTAGCAGTATACGTTGGTATATATAACCCATACTGACAGATAAACATGACCTACTTTTGCAGGTTATATCTATTGTTCAAACCTCTATAAGCTTTACCTCATTACCCGGCAGCCATTAATGCCCTTTATCTGTAATCGCTGAAAGCCCGTCTGCTCGTAAAGCCGACTGGCCTGCGCCTGTGCAGCGGATTCGAGGTGAGCAATGCATTCTATATTTGAACTCGGTAAAAGCCTGCGTGCGCCCCGTTTTGTAAAACACGGTGCGCGTAATACGTATTGGGCCGATGGTCTTTGTCTGGCCTTACTTGCGCTGTTTATCGCGCTGGTGCTGTTTGGCGCAGGTCAGATGCTGCAGCCGATTGACGTGCTCAATTCAAGCCCGATGAGCCTCGACCCTGCGCGGTTGCCCGAGTACGCATTGCGCACCACGCTGCGCATGTTCATTGCGCTGGCGGCGTCGTTGATCTTCACCTTTGTCGTGGCCACGCTGGCGGCCAAGAGCCGCAAGGCTGAGCAAGTCATCATTCCTGCGCTGGATATTCTTCAGTCGGTTCCGGTGCTGGGTTTTCTGACCTTCACGGTGACGTTCTTCATGGGCCTGTTTCCTGGCCTGCAACTGGGCGTTGAATGCGCCGCCATCTTTGCCATCTTCACCAGCCAGGCGTGGAACCTTGCGTTCAGTTTCTATCAGTCGCTGCGCACTGTGCCCAGCGACCTGAGTGAAGTCAGCCGCCAGTTCGGCCTGTCCCCTGTGTTGCGCTTCACCCGGCTGGAACTGCCGTTCGCCATACCGGGGCTGGTGTGGAACATGACGATGTCGATGTCCGGCGGCTGGTTTTTTGTGGTGGCCTGCGAGGCAATTTCGGTCGGCGACACCACCGTCAACCTGCCCGGCATCGGTTCCTGGCTGGCGCTGGCCATCGAGCAGAAAAACCTTGCTGCGATTGCCTGGGCCGTCGGCGCAATGGCGCTGGTGATTCTGGCCTACGACCAGTTGCTGTTCCGCCCGATAGTGGCGTGGGCGGACAAATTCCGCTTCGAACAAACCGCATCGTCCAAGCGTCCCCGCTCGTGGATGTACAGCCTGCTGGGCCGCTCGCGTGTGGCACCCATGTTGAGTGCGCTGCTGGCTGCGCCGTGGAAAGGCCTGATGCTGATCAACGGGCGCGGGGTTTTCCGGCTGTGGAAAGTGAAGCCCACGCCCGGTGTCGTGCGTGTTATCGACTACCTGTGGCTGGCGCTGGTCATGTCAGGTTGCCTGACCGCCAGTGTCTACCTGTTCCGTTTCATCGAGGCGTCATTGGGCTTCAGCGACATGGTCAGCGCGTTTGGTCTGGGGCTGGCGACCATGCTGCGGGTGATCGTGCTGATCGTCATTGCCAGCCTGATCTGGGTGCCCATCGGTGTGTGGATCGGCCTGCGCCCGGTCTGGGCCGAGCGGTTGCAGCCGATTGCGCAGTTCATGGCAGCGTTTCCGGCCAACGTGCTGTTCCCCTTTGCGGTGATCGCCATCGTCGGCCTGCACCTCAACCCGGACATCTGGCTGTCGCCACTGATGGTGCTCGGCACCCAGTGGTACATCCTGTTCAACGTGATCGCCGGGGCCAGCGCACTGCCGACTGACCTGCGCGAAGCAGCCAGCATGTTCAACATGCGCGGCTGGCAATGGTGGCGTCGTGTGGCGCTGCCGGGCGTGTTTCCTTACTACGTCACCGGCGCGCTGACGGCGTCGGGCGGTTCATGGAACGCCAGCATCGTCGCGGAAGCCGTGTCGTGGGGCGATCAGCATCTGCAGGCGGCCGGGCTGGGTTCCTACATCGCTAACGCGACTCAGGCGGGTGATTTTCCACGCGTCGCGCTGGGCATTGTCGTCATGTCGATTTTTGTGATCGCGTTCAACCGGTTGCTGTGGCGCCCGCTGTACGGGTTTGCCGAGCGACGTCTGAGTCTGGTGTGATTTTGTGTGATTTTGTTTTAGGGAGGGCGCCATGATGATGGCTGTCGAAACGCGTTGCCTGGTAGATGTTCAGAAGGTCCGACACGTATACGGCAAAGGCAGCAAAGAGCGCCTGATGCTGGAAGACGTGACACTGCAACTCAACGAGAACGAAATCGTCGGTCTTCTGGGCCGCTCAGGCTCGGGCAAGTCCACCCTGTTGCGTTCCATCGCCGGGTTGGTGGTGCCGACCGAGGGCGAGGTAAATTTCCCTCGTCGTGCGCAAGGGCGGGCGATGTCGGTGGGCATGGTGTTCCAGAGCTTCGCCCTGTTCCCGTGGCTGACCGTGCTGGAAAACGTCGAAGTCGGGCTCGAGGCGCAGCGTGTGCCCGCTGCCGTGCGTCGCAAGCGTGCGCTGGCGGCCATCGATCTGATTGGCCTGGACGGCTTTGAAAGCGCTTACCCCAAAGAGCTGTCCGGCGGCATGCGCCAGCGCGTGGGCATGGCGCGCGCGCTGGTGATCGACCCTGACGTGCTGCTGATGGACGAGCCTTTTTCTGCGCTCGATGTGCTGACCGCCGAAACTCTGCGCACAGACCTGCTGGACATGGGGAGCGAAGGGCGCATGCCCATCAAGTCGATTCTGATGGTCACGCACAACATTGCCGAAGCCGTGCTGATGTGCGATCGCATCCTGCTGTTCTCCTCCAATCCTGGGCGGGTGATCAGCGAGATCAAGGTCGATCTGCCGCAGCCGCGCAATCGTCAGGACCCGATTTTCCGGGCGTTGGTGGAAGAAATCTACGTGCTGATGACCCAGGACAACGATGCCGGCGAGATTCGTCAGGGCGTGTTTCCGGGTACCGGGCTGGGCATGGTCTTGCCGCAGGTGTCCACCAATGCGCTGGCCGGTCTGATCGAAGCGATCCATGCGCCGCCTTACAGCCTCAAGGCCGACCTGCCGGAGCTGGCCAGCGCACTGCATTACAACGCCGACGAGCTGTTTCCGATTGCCGAAGTCCTGCAATTGCTGCGCTTTGCCGAGCTGAAGGGCGGCGACATACGTTTGCTGCCGGCGGCGAATCGCTATGCGCTGGCGGATGTAGACGAGCGCAAGCAGCTGTTTGCCCAGCATCTGCTGAGCTTCGTGCCGCTGGTCGCGCACATTCGGCGGGTGCTGGATGATCGCCCTACGCACACGGCTCCGGCGCGGCGTTTTCGCGATCAGCTGGAAGACTTCATGTCCGAAAGCGACGCCATGCAGACCCTGAATGCTGTCACCCAATGGGGCCGCTACGCCGAGTTGTTCGCGTACGATGAGCTGGCCGATCAGTTCAGCCTGGATAACCCGTCCTGAGGTTTGTAAGACATACTCGGCGGGCCTTTTGAAGAGCGAGAGGGTGCAGATGCACGAGCCGGAATCCTGTAGCAAGGCTGCGCTGGCAGTCAGGTGGGTCGCGTTGCTGTTGCTGGCGCTGGTTGTCGCGGTCGCCGACACCCTGACCGATCTGGAGATCGCCGTGGGCGTGTTCCAGATCGCGGTGGTCTTGCTGGCCGTCATGCTCCTGCCGGTCAGGGGCGTGATTGTCATTGCGCTGGTGTGCATGGTGCTGACAGTGATCAGTTACGAGCTGACCACCTCCAGAGGCAGCGAGGCGTCCGGGCTGGTCAATTGTTTCATCAGCCTGGCGGCCATCGCCATGACCACCTGGCTTGCGCTGCGCCTGGCTCGGGCCATCCGTACGGTTCATGAGGCGCGTTCACAGCTGGCACAGATCGCCCGGGTCAATCAGTTGGGCGAGCTTGCTGCGTCCATTGCCCACGAGGTCAATCAACCGCTGTCAGCCATTGTCATCAGCGGCAACGCCTGTCAGCGCTGGCTGGCCGCCGAGCCGGTCAACCTGGAAAAGGCCCGACAGGCAGTCGAGCGCATGATCGGTGATGCCAATCGTGCTGGCGATATCATCGTGCGGGTGCGCGCGCTGGCCAAGCGTTCGTCGACCTACAAGGAGTGGATCAGCGTGGCCGACACGGTGGCCGAGATCGTGGCGCTGGCGCACAGCGAAATAGACGCGCAGGGAGTCACACTGACGGTCGAGGTCCCGGAGGGTTTGCCGCCGCTGTTGGCCGACCGGGTGCAGATCCAGCAAGTGCTGCTCAACCTGATGCTTAATGGCGTGGATGCGATGAGCAAGGTCGAGACAGATCAGGCGCAGCTGGAGATTCGCGTCGATTGGCGCGAGGGCGGCGATATCGGTTTCGCGGTGCGCGACAATGGCATCGGCGTGCCGGCGGACAACACCGACCGGCTGTTCGATGCCTTCTACACCACCAAGCAAGAGGGGATGGGGATTGGTCTGGCGATCAGCCGGTCGATCATCGAGGCCCACGGCGGACGCATCTGGGTCACGCCCAACCCGTCGATCGGTGCTACGTTTCACTTCACGCTGCCCACCGGAAAAATGGAAACCTGATGACCACACTCGCTGCTGTCCCGCAGGCCGAAGAGCCGATCATCTATGTGATCGACGACGACCTGTCGGTGCGTTCTTCGCTGGAGGACTTGTTAGCGTCGGTCGGGTTGCGCAGCCTGTTGTTCGGCTCGACCAAGGAATTCATGGAGGCTTCACGCCCTGATGCGCCGGGCTGCCTGATTCTGGACATCCGCATGCCGGGCATGAGCGGCCTGGACTTTCAGGAGCATATGGCCAAATCCGGGATTTTTCTGCCGGTCATTTTCATCACCGGGCATGGCGACATTCCCATGTCGGTGCGGGCGATGAAGGCGGGCGCGATCGAGTTTCTGACCAAACCCTTTCGCGAGCAGGACCTGCTGGATGCCATCCAGCAAGGGCTGGCGCAGGATCGCAGCCGTCGCCAGAGCGCAGCGATCGAAGCCCGGTTGCAGCGCCGCCACGCCAGCCTCAATCAGGGCGAGCAGCAGGTGATGGCGCTGGTCGTCAGCGGCTTGCTCAACAAGCAGATTGCCGCGCAACTGAACGTGAGTGAAATCACCGTCAAGGTTCGACGCGGCTCGGTCATGCGCAAGATGGAGGCCGACTCGCTGGCTGATCTGGTCAAGTTCGCCGAGCGGCTTAAAGAGCTTCATTGATTCCGGTGCGCGCATTCGTTCGCCTCTGATTCTGGCCGAAGGCCATGCGGAGCGGGCGACGCTCAGGTATCCACGAGCTTTGGTGGGAGCGAACTTGTTCGC
>NZ_ATDK01000333.1 GCF_000444135.1 Pseudomonas avellanae BPIC 631 | reverse complement strand
TTTTCGAAATAAGTTACCCATAACCTGCAAGCTAAGCTATTGATAAGATTTGAATTTTCCGTTAGTTGGTGGCTGATTTTTTCGAAAACAGTACACTAGAACGGCGTTCATGATTTCTCTGGCCTGAACCCCGCCCTCTGGATGTTTGCGATAGAACGATATACCAATGCCAATCGATATCCGGTCAAGGTCATCGTCCCAGGCTCGCAAACCCGAAATGCCTTCGGAGGGCGCTGGCCAAGGTTTCTCTATCGGGTTTTTAGCTTTTACCAATGTTTCTGACGCGATTTGCTCTAGTCCTGCACCTTCCAGAAGTACACTCTCCGAGAACCCTGCAGCCATGCCAATGTATCCATAGTGAATGTTCGATCAGATGTCATAGTAATAAGCGTACCTGCCTTGTTTATGACGAGTGTCGTTATTGAATTCTTTTAGTATTTTTGGCTTGTGATCCCACTCCCTGTTCTGCCCCACTTTTTCCGCCCATATCACCATCGCTGCCGCAGTCTTCGAGGCCGCTATCGTCTGTGGGTTGTTATGTGCACCCAGTTGTGCGTACCACGGCAGCTCCATCCATTGCCAGGTTTCTTGCGCAGCGTCATAGTTGAGCCGTTTCTTCAACTTCTGGACGGTGGGATGTAGAAGGTTTCGGTTCATCTCTTCAGCGATGTAACGGGCCATTTCTGCCATCTGATCCGGGTGATTGCAGACCGGCTCTGTGGTCGTATCGGGAGTGAAGGGCGAAAACACTCCGCGTCCTCGCCTGTTTTTGCCTTGCCTGACCTTCGCTCGCCGACTTTTCGTAGAGCCTTGGTGCATTGAAAACGGACGAAACTAATGAATATTCTCTGTCGGGCATGTAAGGCGATTCCGAGAGGTTTGAGCGAATCAACGTCTTTTCAATGGATCTTTGCGTGCCGGTTTGCCGCTGCCGGGCCGTTTCGCCCATAATCGCTGTTTTAAGTCGTCTCGAACCGCAGCAGGAGCCTCATGGAGCAATTTCGAAATATCGGCATCATCGGTCGCCTCGGCAGTGTTCAGGTGCTCGATACCGTACGCCGACTCAAGAGATTCCTGCTGGACCGGCATCTGCATGTCATCCTCGAAGAGACCATTGCCGAAGTCCTGCCCGGTCATGGCCTGCAAACGTCTTCACGCAAGATGCTCGGCGAGGTCTGCGACATGGTCATCGTGGTCGGTGGCGATGGCAGCCTGTTGGGCGCGGCGCGTGCCCTGGCCCGGCATAACGTGCCGGTGCTGGGCATCAATCGCGGCAGCCTGGGCTTTTTGACCGACATCCGCCCCGACGAGCTGGAGGTCAAGTGCGCCGAAGTGCTCGATGGGCATTATCTGGTCGAAAACCGCTTCCTGCTGCAGGCCGAAGTGCGCCGCCACGGTGAAGCCATTGGCCAGGGCGATGCGCTCAACGACGTAGTACTGCACCCCGGCAAGTCCACGCGCATGATCGAATTCGAGATCTATATAGACGGCCAGTTTGTCTGCAGCCAGAAGGCCGACGGCCTGATCGTCGCCACACCGACCGGTTCTACCGCCTACGCGCTGTCGGCGGGCGGGCCGATCATGCACCCCAAGCTGGACGCCATCGTCATCGTGCCGATGTACCCGCACACGCTGTCCGGGCGGCCCATCGTGGTTGACGGCAACAGCGAGCTGAAAATCGTGGTGTCCAAGGACATGACCATTTATCCGCAAGTGTCCTGCGACGGGCAGAACCACTTTACCTGCGCGCCGGGTGACACCATCACGGTCAGCAAGAAGCCACAGAAACTGCGCCTGATTCACCCGTTGGATCACAACTATTACGAAGTCTGCCGCACCAAGCTCGGCTGGGGCAGCAGGCTCGGCGGCGGGGGCGATTAATGCTCGATCCGGCGCGTGGCTATGATCTGATCGGTGACGTGCACGGGTGCGCCCATACCCTGGAGCACTTGCTGGAACTGCTGGGTTACCGTCTGCAGGCTGGCGTGTGGCGTCACCCTGAGCGCATCGCGATTTTTCTCGGCGACATCATCGACCGAGGGCCGCGTATTCGCGAATCGCTGCACATCGTGCGCGACATGGTTCAGGCCGGGCAGGCGTACTGCATCATGGGCAACCATGAGTTCAATGCGCTGGGCTGGATGACACCGGCGCTGCCCGAGAGCGGTCACTTGTTTGTGCGCGAGCACACCCTGCGCCATGCCCGTTTGATCGGCGAAACACTGGCGCAATTCGAAGCGTATCCGGATGAATGGAACGAGTTCGTCAACTGGTTCTACGAGCTGCCGCTGTACATTGATGCCGGACGTTTCCGGGTGGTGCACGCCTGCTGGGACGCAACCCTGATCGACCCGTTGCGCGGCCTGCATGGCACCGGCTGCATCGACAGGCATTTTGTGCAAGCGTCGGCAGTGCCCGGCAGTTTCGCCAGCAACGTGTTCAACCGCCTGTTGCGCGGCACCGACATGCGCCTGCCGCATGGCCTGACCCTGACCGGCGGCGACGGGCTGACGCGTGAGTTCTTCCGCACCAAGTTCTGGGAAGATAACCCACAGACCTACGGCGACGTGGTCTTCCAGCCCGACGCACTGCCCGAAGGCGTGGCCAAGACGCCATTGTCCACGTCCGAAAAAAACGCATTGCTGCGCTACGGCAGCAACGAGCCGCTGCTGTTTGTCGGTCATTACTGGCGCAGCGGTATCCCCGCACCCATTCGGCCGAACCTGGCCTGCCTGGATTACAGCGCGGTGCTCTACGGCAAGCTGGTCGCCTATCGGCTGGATCAGGAAACACACGTCGATCCGGACAAATTCGTCTGGGTTGATGTTCAGCGCCCCGAGGTTTCACCATGAGTCCCGTTGCCGTTTTGCGTTTGCCGCTGACTACCGACCTGAGCGGTTTTGTTCGTTTGTTGCAGCGCTTGCAGATCCCTCACCGGGTCAGTGAAGAAGTCGGTGAGCAGGTGCTCTGGGTGCCGGACGCCGAGCGCCTGGCCGATGACGTGCGCGATTTGTACACGCGCTTTCCCGAGGGGGACGACAATGTTCAACTGGCAGACGCTTCCCAGGCGCCCGGCTACAAGGCGCCGGGTCTGATCACGCAATTGCTCAACAGCCCGGTGACAGCGCTGGTGCTGTTGGTCACGTTGCTGGTGGCGGGCGTGACGCTGTTGGGCGACAACCTGGAAGCGATTCGCTGGCTGACCTTTCAGGATTTCCGCATCAATGGCGAGTACGCGACGTTTCTGCCGTTGTCTGAAACGCTGGCTTCCGGGCAATGGTGGCGCATCGTCTCGCCGATGCTGATCCACTTCGGCATCCTGCACCTGGCCATGAATGGCATGTGGTTCTGGGAGCTCGGCCGCCGCATCGAAGTCCGTCAGGGCAGTGTGTCCCTGTTGCTGTTGACGCTGCTGTTTTCAGCGGTTTCCAACTACGTTCAATACCTGTTCAGCGGTCCGAGCCTGTTCGGCGGGCTGTCTGGCGTGCTGTACGGTTTGCTTGGCCATTGCTGGATCTATCAAATGCTCGCGCCCAACCCGGTTTACCGGCTGCCACGCGGTGTGTTGATCATGATGCTGGTCTGGCTGGCGCTGTGTCTGTCCGGTCTGGTGAGCATGCTCGGCTTCGGCGAGATCGCCAACGGTGCGCATGTCGGCGGGCTGATCATCGGCTGTATTACCGGCCTTTTCGGTGGTGCGATTGCACGCCGCAAGGCCTAGAATCACTGGCTACTTTCTGGAGTGCCCCATGTCGTCTTTTATAGAAATGATTGAAAACATCACCCCGGATGTCTACGAAAGCCTGAAGCTGGCCGTGGAAATCGGCAAATGGTCCGATGGCCGCAAGCTGACTCAGGAGCAGCGTGAATTGTCGTTGCAGGCGTTGATCGCATGGGAAGCGCAGAACCTGCCGGAAGACCAGCGCACTGGCTACATGGGGCCGCAGGAATGCGCCTCCAAATCAGCGCCGGTGCCTAATATTCTGTTCAAATCGGATGCCATTCATTGATCGAAATTGGTCGCGGAGCTGTCAACAAAATGTCGGCGCGTCAGGATGACACGTCGTTTGTGCAATACGCTTTTCGCTTGGGCGACACCGAGATCGCGGTCAACCCGCTGATCGGCAAGACGCTGCGTCTGGAGTTTCTCGGCGCCATTCATTGCAGTCATTGCGGGCGCAAGACCAAGTCCAGTTACAGCCAGGGTTATTGCTACCCGTGCATGCTCAAGCTGGCGCAGTGCGACCTATGCATCATGAGCCCGGAAAAATGCCACCACGATCAGGGCACGTGCCGTGACCCGTCGTGGGGTGAGCAATTCTGCATGACCGATCACATTGTCTACCTGGCCAATTCGTCAGGCGTGAAAGTCGGCATCACCCGGTCCACTCAACTGCCGACCCGCTGGCTGGATCAGGGCGCAAGCCAGGCGCTGCCGATCCTGCGCGTTGCCACCCGGCAACAGTCGGGCTTCGTCGAGGACCTGCTGCGCAGTCAGGTAGCTGATCGCACCAACTGGCGTGCGCTGCTCAAAGGCGATGCTCAGCCGGTCGATCTCAAGGCCATTCGCCAAGAGTTATTCGACAGTTGCGGCGCGGGCCTGCTGGGATTGCAAGAACGATTCGGTCTGCAAGCCATCCAATTGCTACATGACGCCGAGCCTGTCGAGTTTCGTTACCCGGTCGAGGCGTATCCGACCAAGATTGTCAGCTTCAACCTGGACAAGAACCCGATTGCCGAGGGCACGCTGCTGGGGATCAAGGGCCAATACCTGATTTTCGATACCGGCGTGATCAACATTCGCAAATACACGGCCTATCAACTGGCCGTGCATCAGTAGAAGGATTCCAGCATGCGCACCGAACAACCGAAAATGATTTACCTCAAGGACTACCAGGCTCCCGAGTACCTCATCGATGAGACGAACCTGACCTTTGAGCTGTTCGACGACCACTCGCTGGTCCACGCCCAACTGGTCATGCGCCGCAACCCCGCGCGTGGCGCAGGCTTGCCGCCATTGGTGCTGGACGGTCAACACCTGGAACTGGTTTCGGTGAAACTGAGTGACATCGAGCTCGGCGCTGCTGATTATCAACTGACAGACGATCACCTGACGCTGCATCCACAGGCCGAAAGTTTCACGGTCGACAGCACCGTGCGCATCCATCCTGAAACCAATACCGCGCTGGAAGGCCTGTACAAGTCCAGCGGCATGTTCTGCACCCAGTGTGAGGCCGAGGGCTTTCGCAAGATTACCTACTACCTCGACCGCCCCGACGTGATGAGCACATTCACCACCACGCTCAGCGCTGACAAGCAGAACTTCCCGATCCTGCTGTCCAACGGCAACCCGATTGCCAGCGGCGAAGAAGAGGGCGGACGGCATTGGGCGACCTGGGAAGACCCGTTCATGAAACCGGCTTACCTGTTCGCGCTGGTGGCCGGCGATCTGTGGTGCATCGAAGACACCTTCACCACCATGAGCCAGCGGGAAGTGACCCTGCGCATCTACGTCGAGCCAGAAAACGTCGACAAGTGCCAGCACGCCATGACCAGCCTGAAAAAATCCATGCGCTGGGATGAAGAGGCCTACGGTCGCGAGTACGACCTGGATATCTTCATGATCGTCGCGGTCAACGACTTCAACATGGGTGCGATGGAGAACAAGGGCCTCAATATCTTCAACTCCAGCGCCGTGCTGGCCCGCGCCGAAACGGCGACTGATGCCGCGCACCAGCGCGTCGAAGCGATCGTCGCCCACGAATACTTCCACAACTGGTCGGGCAACCGCGTGACCTGCCGTGACTGGTTCCAGTTGTCGCTCAAGGAAGGCTTTACGGTGTATCGCGACGCCGGTTTCTCGGCCGACATGAACTCGGCCACGGTCAAGCGTATTCAGGACGTCGCCTACCTGCGCACCCACCAGTTCGCCGAAGATGCCGGCCCGATGGCCCATGCCGTGCGCCCGGACAGCTTCATCGAAATTTCCAACTTCTACACCCTGACGGTGTACGAAAAGGGTTCGGAAGTGGTCGGCATGCTCCACACCCTGCTGGGTGCTCAGGGCTTCCGCAAAGGCAGCGACCTGTATTTCGAGCGCCACGATGGTCAGGCAGTGACCTGCGACGATTTCATCAAGGCCATGGAAGACGCCAATGGCGTTGACCTGACGCAGTTCAAGCGCTGGTACAGCCAGGCAGGCACGCCGCGTCTGGCGGTCAGCGAGTCGTATGACGCTGCTGCGAAAACCTACCGCCTGACCTTCCGCCAGAGCTGCCCGACTACACCGGGCCAGCCTGGTGATCAGAAACAGCCTTTCGTGATTCCGGTCGAACTGGGTCTGCTGGACAGCGAAGGCGGCGAGATCGCCCTGCGCCTGGCCCACGAAACTGCCGCAACCGGCAGCACGCGGGTGCTTTCGGTGACTGAGGCCGAGCAGACGTTCACCTTTGTCGATGTCGCTGAAAAGCCACTGCCGTCCTTGCTGCGTGGCTTCTCGGCGCCGGTCAGGCTGAGCTTCCCGTACGACCGCGACCAACTGATGTTTCTGATGCAGCACGACAGCGACGGCTTCAACCGCTGGGATGCGGGCCAGCAACTGTCGGTTCAGGTGTTGCAGGAACTGATCGGTCTGCATCAGCAAGGTCAGCCACTGGTCATGGATCAGCGTCTGATTACCGCGCTGGGCACCGTACTGGCGGACGAGCATCTGGATCAGGCCATGGTCGCGGAAATGCTCTCGCTGCCGGGCGAGGCTTATCTGGCCGAGATCAGCGAAGTGGCTGATGTCGATGCCATTCACGCCGCTCGCGAATTTGCTCGCCAACAATTGGCCGATGGCCTGTTTGACAGCCTGCTGACGCGCTACAAGGCCAACCGCGAGCTTTCCAAGGCCACGCCATACGTTGCCGAATCTGCGCATTTTGCCCGTCGCGCGCTGCAGAATATCGCGCTGTCTTACCTGATGCTCAGCGGCAAACCAGAAGTGCTGGCGGCGACCATCGACCAGTTCGACACCTGCGACAACATGACCGAGCGCCTGACGGCACTGGCCGTGCTGGTCAATTCGCCGTTCACCGAAGAGCGTGACAAAGCGTTGGCCGTGTTTGCCGAAAACTTCAAGAATAACGCGCTGGTCATGGATCAATGGTTCAGCGTCCAGGCAGCCAGCACTCAGCCGGGTGGCCTGCAACGCGTGCAGGAATTGATGAAACATCCTGCGTTCAGCATCAAGAACCCGAACAAGGTCCGCGCCCTGATCGGCGCGTTCGCCGGGCAGAACCTGATCAACTTCCATGCTGCGGACGGCTCCGGCTATCGCTTCCTGGCGGACCTGGTCATCGAGCTGAACGCCCTGAACCCACAAATCGCCTCCCGCCAACTGGCCCCTTTGACCCGCTGGCGCAAATACGACAGCGCCCGTCAGGCGCTGATGAAAGCAGAGCTGGAGCGTATCCTCGCCTCCGGCAAACTGTCGGCGGATGTGTATGAAGTGGTGAGCAAAAGCCTGGCTGAATAATGGGTGATGCGGTGCTGAGTGCGTGATGGGTGCTCAGGAGAAAGGCGCTATCTGCGGATGTGGATAGCGCCTTTTTTTGAGTTTTTTGCGCTGATTTATTCGGTGCCTGACGATCCGTCTTCGTGGACAAGTCCACTCCCACAAGGGCTCATACGCACAGGTTGCCCTAAAAAATCTCACATGTGAGGTATATCCATCCTTGAAAACATCTGATACGTTGCTCACCTGATCCACGGCCTGCAGCAAGGGGAAGCGCCAATGCCTCGTAAAAATCAGGGCGACGCAACTGTCCCGGCCAAGAAGACCAAGAGTTCCACCGATTACATGCGTGAAATGCGTCTGCGACTCAAGGATGCGGGGCTGGTCAAGCGGGAGTTCTGGATCCGGCCCGAGAATGTCGATGCCCTGCGTGGTATTGAAAAAGCCTTAAGACAGCCCTTTTTGGGCGAGAGGATCAAATTGGAGGATTTCATGACCGAGAATACCCACTGGACCATCAGCTCTTTGCAGAAGGCTCTTTCTGAACTGGATCTGGTGACTCAGGGCCAGATCGAACTGGACGTCACCGAAGGTGTTGCCTCGGGCATCAGGCTGACCATGACCGGCTACGGCGACCTGCCGATCTATATCGCAGTGGAAGGCGAGCAGATTCTGGCTGACGCGACCTTGATCGAAGTGAACAAGATCAAGAATGTGCAGTCGTTCAACGATGTCGTGCTGCGCAGCCGCGATCTGTTTCCGCTGTCATCGGTCGGTATCGAAAAACTGGGTGACGGTCAGGAAGTTTACTGCCTGTTTGGTGCGCTGAGCGCTGCTTCGTCGCTCACGGTGGTTGTGCAGGAAATTCTCACCCTCGCGGACAACGTGATCCGTGCGGCCGACGCTTTTGAAGATCATTTCATCTACTGAACAGCGCTGTCAGGCGGAGAACATTCATGACTACAAGTATCTGGAAAAAACTGGTGACCGCCGTTCGTGGTGGCGCTTCCGAAGTGGGCGAGTCGATTGCCGATGCCAATGCCATTCGCATTCTGGATCAGGAAATCCGTGACGCCGACAACGCGCTGGTCAAGGCCCGCGACGGGCTGATCACCATCAAGGCCAAGCACAAGCTCTCGGCGCAGCGTCTTGAAGAGCACGCCACCAGCATTGCCAACTGGGAAGGCCGCGCCATGCAGGCTCTGAACAAGGGCGAAGAAGCGCTGGCCGTTGAATGTGCAAGCAAGATTGCCGAGATCGAAGCCCTGCGTGACCAGGAGCAGGAACTGGCCGATCAGTTCGGCAAGCAGGTCAGCCTGTTGCAGGAGCAAGTGATCAAGGCCGAGTCGCGAATCAAGAGCCTCAAGCAGCAGGTCGAGATGGCCAAGGCCCGTGAAACTGTCCAGCGCGCCCGCGTTGCGACGGCCACTGCAACCGGTGGCGCGAGTGGTTCGGTCGAGACTGCAGTGGGTTCGCTGGCGCGCCTCAAGCAGCGCCAGGACGAACAGGATGCCAAGCTGGAAGCGGCCGAAGAACTGGCCAGCCAGTCCAGCGGCAGTGACCTTGAGCGTCGCTTGCAGGACGCCGGTATTGGTGCCAAAAGCGGCGGCGCAGAAGATGTGCTGGCACGCCTGAAAGCCAAAAACCAGACGCCGGCGCAGTAATCGAAGTATCCAGGCAGGCGAGGGTGGTGAATGGAGTTTTCCAAACGACTCAAGGTCATCCTTGCCCTGTCGGCAGTGTTGATTGTGGTGCAGGCAATCAACTCGATCACGGGCAATAGTCTGGTTCATTTCGGTATCAATCCGCGCAGCCTTGACGGGTTGCGCGGAATTGTTTTTGCTCCCTTTCTGCACGGCTCGATTCAACACTTGCTCAGCAACCTGTTGCCGTTCATTGTGCTGAGCTGGCTGGCGGCTACCGAGGGTGTCAGGCGTTATGCGTGGGTCGCCGGGCTGATTTGCCTGCTGGGCGGGCTGCTGGTCTGGAGTTTTGGTCGCAACAATATCCATGTCGGCGCAAGCGGTCTGATCTTCGGTTTGTGGGCTTATCTGCTGGCCCGGGCGTGGTATCAGCGCAGCCTCGCCAGCGTGCTGTTGGCGCTGATTGTGCTGGCCGCCTACAGCGGGCTGGTTTTCGGCTTCGTGCCGGTGGCCGGTGTTTCGTTTGAATCACACATCGCCGGTGCGTTTGCCGGTATTTGTGTGGCGTGGCTGATGCATTCCAGGGCATTGCTGGCAGAAAAGGCCTGATGCACTGCGGCTGTAATCGACGACGGTTGACCGGGAAGACCCTGTTGACCCGTAGGGAAGTGGAACCTGGCTCAAGGATTTGAAAGGATGACTCTGCTCCTGTTACTTCAGCGTCACACCTCGTCGTTTTTCGAGCGTTTCGGCTGGGCTGGCATCGGCATGCTGTTACTGGTGCACTATGGCGTTTCCTGGCTGTTGCTGACACTGGCCGGTGAAGAGCACCTGTTGCAGGGGGCTGACTTCACTTATTTCTACCTCACCACTGCGACCACCGTCGGCTATGGCGATCTTTCGCCCAAGTCAGGGTGGGGCAAGCTGGTCACTACCACCTGGATCATGCTGGGTGGCATTGCCTTGCTGACCACGGTCATTGGCAAGGCGTCGACGTCGGTCGGTGATATCTGGAGAAGGAACATGAAAGGACAAGGCGATTGCTCGGCGCTGACAGGCCATACGGTGTTGGTCGGCTGGGACGGAGAAGCCAGCGAGCGCATCGTCGAACTGCTCGGTCAGGACACCTCCACCAGCCGGGCCGGGCTTGTTATCTGCGACTCGATCATCACGGAAAACCCGCTGCCGGGCAGGGCGTCGTTCATCAAGGGCGATTCTCTGGATTCGCCGGCGGTGCTGAGCCGCGCGGGGGTCGTGGGCGCGCAGAGAATTCTGGTCCACACCCAATCCGACAGCCTGACACTCGCCATCGTACTGACGCTCAAAAGCCTCGGGCCGACCGGTCATGTGGTCGCGCACTTCAATAATTCCGAACGGGCAGCGCTGGCCAGAACCTACGCACCTGAATTGGAATGCACCTCGAACATGGCCATTGAAATGCTGGTTCGCGCCGCGCAGGACCCAGGCTCCAGCTCGGTGATCACCGAGCTGCTGTGTGTTGGCGAGGGTGCCACGCAGTACCGTCATGTGCTGCCTGCCGACTTCGCCTGCTCCTGCGGCGAGCTGTACATACGCATGCGCCAGGAATTCAATGCCACGCTGATTGGTTATCGCTCCTCAACCATGCAGCAGTTCGAGATCAATCCGGCCAACGATATGTCTATCCTGGGCGGGGAAATTTTCTACATTGCCTCCAGTCGACTTCAAGGAAACGCACTATGAGCTGGTTCAAACGTGCCATGGGTCTGGAAGCACCCAAGGCGTCGGGTCGTGAGGGTGACGCGTTGGCCAACCCGCTGGGGCTGGCATCCGGGCGGATGCTATGCCTGGACAGCTCATTGAAGCTGTTGCTCGACGGGCATTCGGAAGTGGTGGTCCCCGGCGATGAAAAGGTCTGGGCCGTGGGGCGCGTCGATCTGGGCCAGTCGATGGCCCTGCATCGCTTTTACCTCGATAACGAGGATTACTTTCTGCAAGTGGTCAGCAACGGCCCCAACCCGGAAGACGTTCAGGACATCATCCTGTTCGGTTATTACAGCGCCGAGCCGATCACCGACAAGGCCGAGTTGCTGCGCTTGACCGGCCCGTCGTCGAAGATCGGCCTGCCCACCTACGAGCACGATGGCGAGGAATTCGAGCGGCAATGGGGCACGTCACCGGGCCAGACCGAACTGACGCCGCTGGACGAAGATATCGTCAGCCCTGATGCTGCCTATCGCGTGAAACACCTGAGCATGTTGTACGCCCGCGAAACGGGACTGATAAACCGCCGTGAGTTTCTGCTGTTTTCCGTAGAGGAAGACGAAGAGGGCAGCATCACGCTCACCACGGCAGTTGGCATAACGCTGCAATCCACTGATATCAACGTTCTCTGACAAGGAAATCCTCATGATCGACGCGCTGCGTATGTCGCTCAACGCCACCGCTGTATTCGGCTTCGTTATGTACATTCTGGTGGCGGCGATTCTGTTCGCCCTGTTCCAGTTCATCTACAGCAGGATTACGCCGCACAAGGAGTTCGCGCTGATCCGCGAAAACAATAGTGCCGCGGCACTGGCGCTGGGCGGTTCACTGATCGGCTTCGCGTTGCCGGCCAGTAACATCATTACCTACAGCATCAGCATTCTGGACGTCATCGTCTGGGTGGTGATTGCCGCCGCGGTGCAGTTGTTGGCGTTCGGCGTTACCAGCCGGGTGCTCAAGGGCCTGTCGACGCGTATCGCCAAAGGCGAAATGGCCGCTGCTATCTATTCGGCCAGCGTCGCAATCAGCGTCGGTCTTCTCAACGCCGCCTGCATGACTCCCTCGGTCTGACGGCAGCCTTGAACAAGGAGACTCACGATGAGACGTAGTTCAGTAAAGCTGGTGCTCGCCAGCACGCTTCCACTGGCGCTTGCTGCATGTGGCCCGTCGGAAGACAAGGACACTTTCAACGCAAAGGCCAACTTCAGTTCGGTGCAGGAATGTGTCGATGCCAAGGTGCCGGTCAATGTCTGTTCGGATGCCTACATGCAGGCGCTGTCCGACCATCGCCGCATTGCGCCGACCTACGATGACAAGGCGTCTTGTGACGCTGACTTCATACCGGATTATTGCCAGGTCACTTCGGACGGCAAGTACGTGCCGAAGCTCGGCGGCTTCGAGCTGGGGTTTTCCGGGCATGTACCGAAGGAGGCGCTGGACCGGGCCAATCAGGAAGTAGCCCAGTCCGCGCCCGCGGGCATGAGTGGCACTACCGGGCTGATGGCCGGTTTGCTGATCGGCAATCTGCTCAGCAACGGTTTCGGTGGCGGCAGCCGTTATTACTCGCAGCCTATTTATCAGACCCGCGATGACCGCGGTGGTTATTACAGCTCGTCCTTGCCCAGCCAGATTGACCGCGGCAAGACCTTCGGCCGTTCGACTCAGGCGCAGTCCAGCCCGGACCGCAGCTATGGCAAAAGCACGCTGGGGCGCAACCTGGGCAGTTCGGGTTCTGGCTCGTCGTCGGTGTCATCGACCATTTCGCGTGGCGGCTTCGGCAGTCAGGCTTCGGCACGCAGCGGCTGGGGCGGCAAGAGCAGCAGCGGCAGCAGCAGTTTCGGAGGCTGACGGAGCGCGCCATGAAAAAAATCAGCATCGAAGAACGCCCGGACTGGCGTGCCACCGCCGAACGTGAAGGCTTCAACTTTCACACCATCGACGGCGAGCGCTACTGGGATGAGCGCGGGTATTACCTGTTCACCGAACAGCAGATTACCCGCGACCTTGAGGCCCCCACGCAGGAACTCCATCAGATGTGCATGGATGCGGTGGCGAGGGTGGTGGGCAGCGAAGAGTTGCTGCACCAGTTGGCCATTCCTCCGGCGTTTTTCGATGTGATTCAGACGTCATGGCAGCAAGGGCACCCGCATCTTTACGCACGCTTTGACTTCGCCTACGACGGCACGGGCCCGGCAAAGATGTACGAGATCAATGCCGATACCCCGACCAGCCTGATGGAGGCTGGCGCGTTTCAACTGCTCTGGCTCGAAGAGCAGATGGCGCGTGGAGTATTGCCGGCGCATGCCAGCCAGTTCAACTCGATTGCCGAGGATCTTGTTCGCGCCTTCGCCGAATTTCCCGGGGCAAGCCCGTTCTACTTTGCGGCGATGTCCGGCTCGGTCGAGGACCGTGGCACCACTGATTTTCTGCGGCGCATGGCGGCGCATGTCGGTATTGATGCCAGGCACATCGACATCGAGGACATCGGGCTCAACGACCAAGGGCGTTTTGTCGACCTGGACGGGCGCTGGATCGAGCGGTTGTTCAAACTGCATGCGTGGGAACATATCTTTCACGAGGCATTCGGCAAGAACGTTACGGCCAGCGGCACCCAGTTTGTCGAGCCTGCCTGGAAGGCGATCCTCAGCAACAAGGGGATCTTGCCGTTGCTGTGGCAATTCAACGAAGGCCATCCGAACCTGCTGCCTTCGCGAGTTGATCAGGACGTCACGAAACCGGTGCCCAAGGGCTGGGTGCGCAAGCCGTACTTTTCCCGCGAAGGCGCCAACATCGAAATGCGCACGCCGGGCGACCAGGTCATTGCGGTCGATGGTCCTTACACCGATGCGCCTTACATTCTTCAGGCGTATTCGCCACTTCCGAAATTTGGAGACAGCTACACGCTGATCGGCTCGTGGGTTATTGGCGATCTGGCATCAGGAATCGGCATTCGTGAAGATGACAGCCTGATCACCAAGGATACCAGCCGGTTTCTGCCCCACGTAGTTATGGCGGCGGCAAAAACTGAGCGCAACACCTGACCAATC
>NZ_ATDK01000332.1 GCF_000444135.1 Pseudomonas avellanae BPIC 631 | reverse complement strand
TTCCGATCTTTGCGATAACTAACGGAAAATTCAAATCTTATCAATAGCTTAGCTTGCAGGTTATGGGTAACTTATTTCGAAAACAGTACACTAGATTAGCCTTCTTGGTGAATATTTCTAATAGAAAGAACGTTGGAGGGTGATAGGCAGGCTCTGATAGCCAGGCTGTGAAAGCGTTGTCATGAGGGCAGCGAGGGGCTCTGCTAATCTGTTCGGCCCTCGGAACAGCAGGTCGAGCTTAGCCAATGATCACGATTCGTAGCATGACAATAGATGACTACGATGCAGTCATCGAACTGATGCGCAGCACGCCAGGCATCTCGATCCGTGACGCCGACTCTCGCGAATCAACCTTACGTTATCTGGCGCGAAACCCGGATATGAGCTTTGTGGCTGAAGCGGGGGGCGCTCTATGCGGCTGTGTGATGTCCGGGCATGACGGTCGCCGGGGGTATTTGCAGCATTTGATCGTGCTACCCGAGTATCGGCGGCAGGGGATTGCTCGTGAGTTGGTTGAGCGCTGCCTTGAATGCCTGGAGGCGCAGGGGATTTATAAGTGCCACCTGGATGTGTTGAAGGGCAATGAGGCCGCGGCACACTATTGGCGTGGGCAGGGGTGGACGTTGCGGGAAGATATTGATCGGTATTCGAGGGTGCGGCGGGGTGGTGAGGATGCTTGAGGGGATGCGGACCGCTCGGAGCACTGCCCGGCAGCTACATTGCCACGCAGCACGGCGATGAAGTTGTACGTTGCTCATTTTTGAGTAACGGCTATAGTCTGTTGACACGGGCGCCAACCTATCATAGCGATGCCCAGCCCAGTCCGACCTTTAGGACGAAAGAGATTATGAGCACTGACATTCGTGCAGACGGGAAGCAACCCGACTCAAGCGCATATGAGAGAAAAATGGCGCGGCACAAACCTGGCCTATTGCCTCAGGCCCTGCTTGATAGTGTGGCTCGGGAGCACGGAGAATACCTTCGTGGGCTGCGTAAGCGTGCCGAGCCTGAATTTACCTCAGGAAACAGATGACCCCTGTTGTTTTGAGCAGGAAGCTCACTACGCCTCTTCCAAAGATTGAAGTCGAAAAGCTTTGTTCTGAATTCTCACATTGGAAAGACGATGGAATAGGTCCTGGTGATTTCTTTGGTAAGGATACTGCCTTCGCGCGACCACCCGAGGTTGTGCGTATGGGTATACGTAAAGTTCATTTGGAAACTCCAGACGTTCAAGACTTGTGGAACGCGATGCTTGAGGCTGGCAAAAACAACCCTCTAAAGTTCACTTCTGACAAGATTCTCGTTTATGGATCTCTAGCTGACCTGGAGCACGCACCGTATCTGTTGCTGACGATTCTCGAGCCAGGTCATGATCAAATGGAAGATCCATACGTTGTGCGATCTCTAGGTGTCTTTTACGAGAGCGAGCGTCAGCAAATAGGAAAGTTTTTCCCTGCGGGTCACTGGATGACTTATGGATTTCCCGGTACCACCGACTGATTATTGCTACCGTCGCCGCCAACCCAGCCTAGTGCTGGGTTTTTTGTTTTTAATTTAATTGCCACTTATCCTGAAACCCTGACGCTGACTCAGCAGCAACCGAGCACCTGCAGAATGAGTATCGAATGGGACAGCATGGGCTTGCTGGGATACCAATGGGGGCTCGATTCCATTAGGGGATAGTCTCAAAGCTCATTGAGAAGCTCTATCGAAAATACATGGGCTCCCACATCTCACGAACACTAGCCGTTTTCAGCAAAAATCAGCCAAACCCCGGTCCAACCGGAATGAAACTTGCCTCCACCTATCCTGTGACCTTGAAACGTATTTAAGGGCAAGGCCGATGAATGACAATAATATGGCGATAAACCCTGCTTCGAACCAAGCGGCACCACTGCCTCATCTACGGCGTTTTCAAACCTGCGACATCGACGAGCACGGTCGCAACCTTAGCGGCTGGCAGGTTCGGTACGATCAAGTGACGCCCGGTGGCTTTGAAGGCGACTTGACGGAATTTCGTTCGGACTGGCTGCAACTGGTCCGCGACCGCTCTAATCAGGCCTTGGTCAAGAGTGGCATGGCCTGGAAGGGGGCGATTATTTTCGCCTTGCCGTTGAGCGCCAACGGTCCGGCTTTCTGCGCCGGGCACACGCTTCAGGAGCCCAGCCTGATCGTCGCACATGGCGAGAATCTTCCGGAATTGAGCACGCCGCTGCAACTGGATGCCCTGGGGGTGGCGATCGAAGAGGGTGCCCTGGCTCATGCGCTGGAACGTCAGGGCAGTCGTTTTGAAATTACCGATCTTCCCAAGTGTTACCGTTTGGCCGATCCAACGGTTCGCACGAGGTTCACTGCGCTGTTCGATAACCTGTTGAATGGTGAGCAGGCGTGTTTGCAGAAGCTTGAGCACGATTCGATCCGGCGGGGCATTCGCGATGCCGTGATGTTGCAGGTGCTGGAACTGGTGGCGCCTGATCAGGCGCCGCCGCTCAACCCCACTGCGCGTAAGAGAATGGTGGATCGGGCCCGAGATTATGCCTTGGCGCATCTGGACGAACCGCTGTCCATCCTCGATGTGTGCAACCACATCGGCACCAGTCGCCGCAAACTGCAGTACTGTTTTCAGGAGACGCTGGGCATCAAGCCTGTGGCCTTTCTGCGCACGTTGCGCCTCAACGCAGCGAGGCGTGAGTTGCGCGAAAGCAACCGCGTCGAACTCGTACAGACGGTCGCCGCGCGCTGGGGTTTCTGGCACCTGAGCCGGTTTTCCAGTGACTACCGGACCCTGTTCGGGGAAACACCCTCGCAGACGTTACAGCGCACACATCTTTGCTGAAAACGGATAAAGGCACACAGCATGACTCAATAGCATAGCCCCACCACCTTCGTGGTCAGGGGCATGCGATGAGTCATAACAATAATTCCAAAATCAGACGCTTCACTTTCTTGACGCTCGGCCTGATGAGCCTTGGTGCTACGGTTCAGGCCACTGAAAACGGCGCACCTACTACGTCTTTCGGCGTTTACGATTTCGGCGCTGGCATGCTGCCTGCGTCGACGCCCGTGGGCACATTGGGAATGCGTGTGGCGTTCTATTCGGCCAATGTGCAAAAAGACCGCCACGGCCGCTCGCAGGACAACAATTTTTCGCTGGATGTTCTGTCCATCGGCGTCGCGTACTTTCGCATGACCGATTACAGAATACTGGGCGCGCGCTATGGCTACAGCGTGGCGGTGCCGTTCTTCCAGATGGATGCCTCGTTTCGGGTGCAGACGCCTGGCGGCCCGCTGGACCTGAAGGCGGATCCGTTCAGGATGGCCGACATTTCAGTGTCGCCGCTCATACTGCAATGGGATCTTTACCCCAACCTGTTCGTGAACGCGCGGATGCAGGTTCAGGCGCCCACCGGCGACTACGACAAGAGTCGTGTGTTCTCGCCGGGGTTGAACCACTGGACGTTTTCTCCCACCTTCAACGCGACCTACATCACCGACAGCGGCTTTGAAGTGTCCAGCAGCTTTCAGACGGACTTCAACACCCGCAACCCTGCGACCGACTACAAGAACGGCGTCGAATACCGTCACGAGTTCGCCGTAGGCCAGCACGTGGGGCCTTTCACGCTGGGGCTGGGCGGGTTCTATTACCGGCAATTCTCCGATGACGATGCGCCGGGGCTGGAAACCGGCAACCGCGCCCGAGTGGTCGCAGCCGGCCCCGCGATCAGCTATTTCACGCCTGGCATGCCAGCGGCGTGGTTTCACCTCTACAAGGAATTCGACGCGCGCAACAGTTCCGAGGGTTACACCGTGGCCTTACGTGTGGGCCACAGTTTTTAGGGCGGTTACGAGACAGACGATCCTTTCCAATTATCAGGAGCCTTCATATGAAAGACATTCAGAGCTTGTTGAACGATGAAGACGCGACCGGCCTGGCCGAATGGGTCCGGCGCGGCGAGGTCCAGCCGATCGATTTGCTGGAGGCGGTGATTGAGCGCATTGAGCATGTCGAACCGCAGCTCAACGCCGTTGCCGAGCGACTGTACGACTCGGCCCGCAGCGCGGCGCTGGACGCTGCAAAAAGCCAAGGCGTTTTCGCCGGCGTACCGACGCTCATCAAAGACCTGTTTACCCCGGTTCACGGCGCACGGATGAGCAATGGCTCCCTGGCCATGGGCGAGTTTCGTGCCCCCTTCGAAGCCGAAGTGGTCAGCCGCCTGAGGCGTGCCGGTTGCGTGCTTGCCGGGACCACCACCTCACCGGAGTTCGGCACGTCCTACTCCACCGAGTCCACACGCTTCGGCGCGACCCGCAACCCGTGGAACCTCGAGCACAGCGCCGGAGGTTCAAGCGGCGGGGCTGCCGCACTCGTCGCCGCGCGGGCAGTGCCCTTTGCCCACGGCAACGACGGCGGTGGCTCATTGAGAGTGCCGGCGTCCTGCTGCGGCGTGTTCGGCTTCAAACCCAGTCGCGGCCTGATGCCCTCCGGCCCGATGGTCGGCGAAGGCTGGGCCGGCCTGAGCACCGCGCACGCCATCACCCTGACCGTACGCGACAGCGCAGCCCTGCTCGACGCCACCACCGGCATGGACCTCGGCGCGCCTTACGCAGGCCCGGTCCAGAGCCTGCCTTACGTCAACGCCGCCCAACGCGACCCCGGCCCCCTGCGCATCGCGCTCATCGAACAATCAGGCACCTGGCCAACCTCGCCCGAAAGCCTGGCCGCCGTGCGCGAGGCCGCACAATTGTGCGAGTCACTCGGGCACCGCATCGAACCGGTCAGCCTGCCCGTGGTATTACCGGAATTCCTCGACCACGTCTTCACCATCATCGGCGCCAACACCCGCAACCACATCGACATGCTCGGCCGCATGCGCGGCTTTGACGTACAGGACGCCGAACTGGAAGCCCGCACACGCATCATCCTGCGCGACAAAGGCAGCGTCAGCGGCGCGCAATACACCGCCGCCGTCGAATGGATACACGCCCTGGGCCGCCAATTGGCGACATTCATGCAGGATTACGACGTGATTCTCTCGCCAGTGCTGACACGCGAGCCAGCGCGCATTGGCGAGCTTGTGGTGCCGGACATGAGCCTGAGCCTTGAGGACATGATCGAGCGGTCGCACCGGTATTCGCCTTTTGCAGCGTTGTTTAACGCGAGTGGCCAACCGGCGATGTCGGTGCCGTTGGTTTGGAGCGCGGCGGGGCTGCCGATGGGGGCACATTTTGCTGGGCGGTTTGGGGAGGAAGGGGTGTTGTTGGGGTTGGCTGGGCAGTTGGAGCGGGTGAGGCCGTGGCGGGGGCGGGTGCCGGGGGTTAGTGGTTGTGGGGGCGTGGGTAGGCAAGCGGGGGCGAAAAAGACGCTTTAGGGCGTCTTCGTCTGCGATTTGATTTGCCGGGGTAATTTGAATATGATCAGTAACTAATTGATATATAACGCTAATATTTTTTTTTAATTTTGGTTGGAATACCATTTGGAATACCGTGCAAAATTGTATTTCACTTGACCACCCGTTTTGGTGAGGCAAGGCCTAATAGTGAAGGAGTTAAGGTGCAGCAGGGCGCTTATGGGCGCTGGAGGTCTTTTTGGCCTTGATCGTAGGCCGTTTTGACTTGGCCTTTTTCACCGGAGGCTTGGGCGTCAATTTCTCGATGATTTCCTTACGGATGTTCATTCCAGTGCGTCTAAGCCTATCGCAGGCGGCCATCAAACTGACTTTACTAAAAAACGGAATGCCTATAGTACCGTCAACATACCTGTGACGCATGATCCCATAAACAACGGTGTACTCGCCCCGATCCACGTCTCGCTTGCGTCCGTCTGGCAGGGTTCCGACGAAGGCAGATCCGCCTTTCGTCGCCGCGACCGTATCCTTTAGCTTTCGGCGAAACTCGCTGTCGGCAACAAACGCCTCGGCACTGACGACACCCTGCATCCATAAGTGACTGATCGGCCCAGATGACTCCCCATCTTTAAGATGAATGAAGTGTTTATCATTTGAATAGAAGTCGCAGGGCTCCAGGTTGGCGGCGACAACGCCTTCTGGATTGATTTTTGTGCGATCAAGCTTGATCAGATCTGACCGGGTTTTTAACAGGTGGCGGCGGCAAAAACTGAGCGCAACACCTGACCAATCCGGTACGGTGAACCTATGTCATATCATGAACTCAGCATTGAAGAACGCA
>NZ_ATDK01000331.1 GCF_000444135.1 Pseudomonas avellanae BPIC 631 | reverse complement strand
GCCATGTGCACAGTGTCCTTGTGGGAGGGAGCTTGCTCACGAAGAGGCCGGTGCAGACGCTGAATACCTACTGATCAGCCAGTCTTTCTTCGCGAGCAAGCTCCCACGGGAAGCAGGTACTGCTACAACAACTTATCCAGCGTTATCGGAAACTCGCGTATCCGTTTACCCGTTGCGTGGTAGATGGCGTTGGCTATCGCTGCCGGCACACCGACGATGCCGATTTCGCCCACGCCCTTGGAGCCCAGCGCGTTGACGATGTCGTCATGTTCTTCGACAAACAGCACGCCTATGTCGCCGATGTCTGCGTTCACCGGAACGTGGTACTCGGCCAGGCTGTGGTTCATCGGGCGGCCCAGTGTGTGGTCAAGCAGGGATTCTTCCTGCAGTGCCATGCCCATGCCCCAGACAACGCCACCCAGAATCTGGCTGCGTGCCATCTTCGGATTGACCACCCGGCCCGCCGCTACAGCGCTGAACACACGGCTGACCTTGATGGTGCCCAGGTCCTCATCGACCAGCACTTCGACGAACACCGCCGAATGCGTCGCCGCCGCGTAGGCTTCGCGCTTCTTATCCGGCTCGGCGTCCACTTGTACCTCGATCACGCCGCTGGCCTGAGACGCCGCCAGTTCTGCCATCGACAGCACCTGATCGCCAAGGTACAGCTTGCCTGATTCAAAACGAGCTTCATCCGGCGTAACAGACGCAAACTGCGGATGCAGCCCTTTGGCCACTTCCAGCACCTGACGCTGCAACGCCTGACACGCCTGCTGCACCGCCGTGCCCACCGACGACACCGTAAACGAGCCGCCCTGCAACGGCGCGGTCGGCAATGAAGAGTCGCCCAGCAGGAAGGTGACGTTCTCGACATCGATACCCGCAGACTCAGCCGCAATCTGCGTCATCACGGTGTACGTCCCCGTGCCGATGTCGGTCGTGGCGCTGCTGACCACCAGCGTGCCATCCGCTTCAAGACGCGCTTTGGCGCTGGCTTTCATCTGCATTGCTTCCCAGACACCGCCCGCCATGCCCCAGCCGACCAGTTGGCGACCCTGACGCATGCTGCGCGGTTCCGGGTTGCGGCGCTCCCAGCCAAACCGCTCGGCGCCCTGGCGGTAGCACTCGCGCAGTTCCTTGCTGGAATACGGCTTGTCTTCGTTGCCGTTACGCTCGGCGTAGTTGGTCAGGCGCAGGCGCACCGGATCGATGGCCAGCGCGCAGGCCAGTTCGTCCATCGCGCATTCCAGACCGATCATCCCCAATGCGGCGCCCGGCGCGCGCATGTCCAGCGGCGTGAATACATCCAGCGGCACCAGCTTGTAGGTCAGTTGCACGTTGTCGCAGTGATAAAGCATGCCGCTCCATTCCACGACGTGCTCGCTGAAATCCTCGAAACGCGAGGTCTGGCCGATGGCTTCGTGCCCCACGGCCAGCAGACGACCATTGGCAGCAGCGCCCAGACGCAAGCGCTGAACAGTGCGCGGGCGATAACCAAAGGTGAACATCTGCTGGCGGGTCAGGGTCAGGCGCACCGAACGCTTCAGGTGCAGCGCGGCCATCACCGCCAGAGGCAGTTGATATTGCGGACGCAGACCAGAACCGAAAGCACCGCCGACAAACGCAGCCAGTACGCGGATCTTGTCCTTCTCCAGGCCGAAAACCTTGTGCAGGTAGTCCTGACAGTTCTGCGGGCCTTGGGTCTTGTCATGAATCTGCAAGCCGCCGTCTGCCTGATACAGAACGGTCGATGCGTGCGGTTCCATCGGGTTGTGGTATTCGCTGGGCGTGCTGTAGGTCACATCGACACTCAGCGCCGAACTTGCCAGCTCGCCCTCGAAATTGCCACGCGGTGGTGGCAGTTCTGCAGGCGCGTCGTAGGCTGTGTCGAGCATGGCCTGCAGATCGGTCTCGTGGGGCGCCTGTTCGTACTCGATACGCACCAGCGAACCGGCATGCCGCGCCAGTTCAAGCGTCTCGGCCACCACCAGCGCGAGCGGCTGACCGCTGTACAGCACGTTGTCGTTATACAGCGGGCGAAACGGCGAACCATCCGCCGAGTCGGCGTCTTCGTAATTCTCGTCGTAGCTGGCCAGCGACGGGCGATTGCTGTGATCGAGCACCACCACAACGCCGGGCACTTTCAGCGCTTCGCTGATATCAATGTTGAGCACGCGACCCTTGGCGATGGTGCTGGAGACCACGCTGCCATGCAGCAGGCCTTCTTCCGGGTACTCACCGGCGTAACGTGCGCCGCCGGTTACTTTCAGTCGGCCGTCAACGCGGTCCACGGGTTTGCCCATTGGCGAAAATGGCTGATTCATTGGGCGCTCTCTCCTGTTGCGGCATCGCTCAGGGCACGAATGATCGCGCGGCGGGCCAGTCTGACTTTGAAACCGTTTTGCGCAAGCGGCTGCGCATCTTTGAGCATGGCGTCGGCGGCGGCGGCGAAGTTCTCGCGGGTCACCGGCTTGCCGATCAGCAGGCGTTCGACCTCCTTGTCACGCCAAGGCTTGTGCGCCACCCCGCCCAGCGCCACGCGCACGTCGCGCACCACGCCATTTTCCAGACTCAAGGCCGCAGCGGCAGATATCAGCGCAAACGCATAAGAAGCACGATCACGTATTTTCAGGTACGCACTATGGCTGGCGAAACTTTCGGCCGGCAGCTCGATGGCAGTGATCAACTCATCGTCGGCCAACAGGTTGTCGCGCTGTGGCGCATCGCCAGGCAAACGATGGAAGTCTGCGAACTCGATAGTCCGCTTGCCTGCTCGCCCTTCGACATGCACCACGGCGTCCAGCGCAGCCAGCGCCACGCACATGTCCGACGGGTGCGTGGCAACGCAATCGTCACTGGCACCGAGGATCGCGTGGTTGCGATTCAGGCCATCACGTGCGGGGCAACCGGTGCCGGGCTCGCGCTTGTTGCACGGCACGCCGGTGTCGTAGAAGTAATAGCAACGGGTGCGCTGCAACAGGTTACCGCCCGTGCTGGCCATGTTGCGCAGTTGCGGCGAGGCACCCGCCAGCACGGCCTTGCTCAGCAACGGATAACGAGCTTCGATCAACGGGTGATACGCCAGATCGGCGTTGCTCACCAGCGCCCCGATCATCAGCCCACCAGACGCCGTCTCGCTGACATCGCGCAACGGCAGGCCGGTGATATCAATCAGGTGCTCGGGCTGAGTGACGTTTTCTTTCATCAGGTCGAGCAAATTGGTGCCGCCCGCGATAAAGCGTGTGGCGGGTCCGCTCAGGTTGACGGCCGCGCTGACGTCGGTCGGCTTGCTGTAGGTAAACGGGTTCATGCGTTCACCTCCGGCTTGGGTGCCGCATTGTGAAACTGTGGCAGCGCTTCTTCGACGGCGGCCAGAATATTGCTGTAGGCACCGCAACGGCACAGATTACCGCTCATCAGTTCCTGAATTTCGGCGCGGGTGCTGGCGCGGCCTTCGTTGGCAAGTCCGACGGCCGAGCAGATCTGCCCCGGCGTGCAATACCCGCACTGGAACGCGTCGTGCTTGATGAAGGCTTGCTGCATCGGGTGCAGTTGCTCGCCATTGGCCAGGCCCTCGATCGTGGTCAGCTCGGAGCCGTCACACATGATCGCCAGCGTCAGGCAGGCATTGATGCGCGTCCCGTCGCGCAGTACGGTGCAAGCGCCGCACTGGCCGTGGTCGCAGCCTTTCTTGGTGCCGACCAGATCGAGCTGATCGCGCAGCAGGTCGAGCAGGGTGGTCCAGGGCAGCACATCAAGCTGGCGGGGCTGCCCGTTGAGGGTCAGCGAGATCGCGTGGGTCGCGAAATCCTTCGGGTTCGGGGTTGTTGCACTCATGGAAACCTCACGGTAGGCATTCGCTTAGCGCATTTTTATGCGTCTTGAGGGTGGGACTTCGTGAGGTATGCAACGTTCAGGCTTTATGGATGAGCGTACTGATCATCGAAAGGGCGTGATCCACAGGCAGCCATCCCGACACGCTGCTGGTATGATGCGCGGCTTTTTCCGACCTGCAAAAATCAAACGGGCTGCCGCTGCAGTCTGTGCTTTGCTGTTGGAGTCGATCATTCACGACGCGCGCCGCGTCACGGAGAGCCAGACATGCTGGAAAGGCTGTTTCAACTCAAGGTACACAACACCAACGTGCGAACCGAGATTCTTGCGGGCGTCACGACTTTCCTGGCGATGGCCTACATCCTGTTCGTCAACCCGAGCATCCTCGGCGAAACCGGCATGGACAAGGGCGCAGTGTTCGTTGCCACCTGCCTGGCAGCGGCCATCGGCTCGACGGTGATGGGCCTGATCGCCAACTACCCGATCGCCCTGGCACCGGGCATGGGCCTGAACGCCTTCTTTACCTACACCGTTGTGCTGCACATGGGCCATAGCTGGCAGGTGGCGCTGGGTGCAGTGTTCATTTCGGCGGTGATGTTCTTCATCCTGTCGATCTTCCGCATTCGCGAATGGATCATCAACAGCATCCCCCTGCCCCTGCGCTCGGCCATTGCCGCCGGTATCGGCCTGTTTCTGGCACTCATCGCCCTGCACAACGCCGGCATTGTGGTCAGCAACCCGGCCACCATCATCGGCATGGGCGACCTCAAGCAGCCTGCTCCGGTGCTCGCCACCCTGGGTTTCTTTCTGATCGTAGCGCTGGACCACCTCAAAGTGCGCGGCGCCGTGCTGATCGGCATTCTTGCCGTCACGCTGGTGTCCATCGGTCTGGGCTTCACGCCGTTCGGCGGCGTGGTGTCGATGCCGCCGTCGCTGGCACCGACCTTCATGCAACTGGACATCATGGGCGCACTGGATGTCGGCCTGGTCAGCATCATCTTCGCGTTCCTGTTCGTGGATATCTTCGATAACTCCGGCACGTTGATCGGCGTCGCCAAGCGCGCCGGGCTGATGGGCAAGGACGGGCACATGCCGAAAATGGGCCGTGCGCTGATCGCCGACAGTACTGCGGCAATGGCCGGTTCCCTGCTGGGCACCTCGACCACCACCAGCTACATCGAGTCGGCGGCGGGCGTGAGTGCCGGTGGCCGCACTGGGCTGACTGCCGTGGTCGTCGCCGTGCTGTTCCTGCTGGCGCTGTTCTTCGCCCCGTTGGCTGGCAGCGTGCCTGCTTTTGCCACCGCACCGGCGCTGCTGTTCGTCGCGGTGTTGATGGCTTCCGGCCTGGCCGAGATCGACTGGGACGACATCACCGTCGCAGCACCGGTGGTGATCACCGCGCTGGCGATGCCGTTCACCTATTCCATCGCCAACGGCATCGCCTTTGGCTTCATTTCCTGGACAGCGATCAAAGTCCTGTCGGGACGCTGGCGTGAGCTGAATTCCGCGCTGGTGATCCTGTCGATTTTGTTCGTGATCAAGCTGGGCTGGTTCAACGCATGAGTGTTCCTTTCGACCCTGCGAGCTACGACCGTCAGCTCGAAGAAAAAACCGTCCGCCTGCGTGAGTTGCTGGCACCGTTCGACGCGCCCGAGCCGCAGGTGTTTGATTCACCGCGCGAGCATTACCGGCTGCGCGCCGAGTTTCGCTTGTGGCGCGAAGACCAGAAGCGCTATTACGCGATGTTCGCGCCGGGCAACAACAAGACGCCGATCCTGCTCGAAGGCCTGCCGATTGCCAGCGAGCGCATCAACGCGCTGATGCCGGTGCTGCGCGAGCGTTGGGAAGCCAGCCCGACGTTGAACCACAAGCTGTTCCAGGTGGATTTTCTGACCACGCTGGCGGGCGATGCCATGATCACAATGTGCTATCACCGGCCGCTGGACGATGAGTGGCTGGCTGAAGCAGAGGCGCTGGCGAAAGAGCTGGACGTGAGCCTGATCGGTCGTTCCAGAGGTCAGCGACTGGTCATCGGCCATGACTACGTCACTGAAAAACTCGACGTGGCTGGCCGCACCTTCAGCTATCGCCAGCCAGAAGGCGCGTTCACCCAGCCCAACGGCACGGTGAACGGCAAGATGCTCAACTGGGCCTTTGATGCACTGGGCGAGCGTCAAGACGACCTGCTGGAATTGTATTGTGGCAATGGCAACTTCACCTTGCCGCTGGCCACCCGCGTGCGCAAGGTGCTGGCGACCGAGATCAGCAAGACCTCGGTCAACGCCGCGCTGAGCAATCTGGATGACAACGGCGTGGACAACGTCACCCTCGTGCGTCTGTCGGCAGAGGAATTGACCGAGGCGCTGAACGAAGTGCGCCCGTTCCGCCGTCTGCAGGGCGTGGACCTGAAAAGCTATGATTTCGGCAGCGTCTTCGTCGACCCGCCCCGCGCCGGCATGGACCCGGACACCTGCGAACTGACCCGCCGCTTCGAGCGTATTCTATACATCTCCTGCAACCCCGAAACCCTGGCCGCCAACATCGCCCAACTGCACGACACCCACCGGGTAGAACGCTGCGCCCTGTTCGACCAGTTTCCGTATACCCACCATACGGAATCGGGGGTGTTGCTGGTCAGGCGTTGAGGCTTATCTGACTGACCATCGTGCAACGCTCCGCGTCCGGTCTTCAATGCGCGGCGCAGCGCAAATCTTTGACGCAGAGCGTCACCCAAGGCATTCCTACGCTGGAGCGTGAGGAACGATAGGTGTCTGGGCTGGAGCGCGCGGAACAACAACCTCACTATCGTGTGACGCTCCGCGTCGCATGCC
>NZ_ATDK01000330.1 GCF_000444135.1 Pseudomonas avellanae BPIC 631 | reverse complement strand
GGCATTGCAGGCTCGTATTGGTGTTGTGTGAGAACTCCAACAATACGGGCCTGTTCTCATAGGGATCAATAGGTTACGTCGAAACGGGAACAGACCCTAGCCGCAACGGCCAGCAGTTGCGGCGACCGTCAGGCCACGTTACGGCCTGGCGGGTTCATCCACCCGCGCGTACATCGTCACGGGCTCCAGAATGGCACTGGTGAATCGGTTTTCGTCGAACTGCACCCTGTACCGGGAAGAAACAGCCCTGGCCGAGCCCTCTGCGTTACGCAACGTCTCTGCAGACACATCAATCCCGAAATGAGGGAACGGCTCCTGAGCCACCCAGCCTCCGGCAGCCAGCACCAACAGTAGAAATACACCCGCGATGGGCTCTTTAGGTCCGCACATATCGCTTCTCCACTCAGGTAAAACGATTCGGTTCAAGATGAGCGACCGCTATACAGGCCGGGACGTCGCTCGCGTGTTGCCACCCTCGGTTCACTCGAAAGGCTCCTCGCCTTGCAGCTTGGTGCGGTGCATCATGCGCCCGCATTCAGGGTCGTACGCCTCTGCACGGTGCATGGTGCCGGTGTTGTCCCATATCACCAGATCGCCCACCTGCCACGCATGGCTGTAACTGAACGCCTCTGACGTGGCCCACTCGCGCAAGCCCACCAGAATCTGCGCGCTCTGCGCCAGGCTGGCACCGACAACATGCTGCGCCGTACACCCCAGAATCAGCGATTTGCGGCCGGAGCGGTGCTTCCACACCAGCGGCAGCTCCTTTTCGCCGATAGCCTGCATCGCCTTGAGCATGGCAAGACCGGGTTCCGGATTGTAATAGAGTAACGATGCCCATGGCGCGTGAATAACGCGTAAAGTTTCGTAACGTTGTTGATCAGCGCTCGACAGCGCGTCGTAAGCCGCATACGTATTACAGAAACCCGTGTTGCCTCCCCAAGAGGCCGTGACCTTACAGGACAACAGCGAAGCGAGGATTGGCGCGTCACTGCTCGTACCGTCGATGTGCCAGTAAAGCGAACCCTTGAGAAACTCGGCTCCCGCCGGGTTCTCTTTTACATCGAGACTGATTTTGGTGATGTTCTGGCCATCGCTGGCTTCCGGCGAAAAAGTCCCGAGCGTGCGAGTGAAAGCGATCTGCTCAGCATCGGAAAAGTGAATCTGCGGGAACACCAGCACACCTCGCTGCTCCAGCAGTTCTCGGATTTCCCCGGCGAATTGACCCGACAGCAACTCCTGCTTGCTGTTGAAAATACGCGCGCCAATACCTGGCTTGATGGATTCCTGCGACAGCTGAACGACCGAAGTGGCTAACATGATGCGACCCTCTTCATAAGTGAACACAACGGTACACTTATGAAGAAAAGTAAGCAACATCTTATTAAGTGAACTGGTTGTAGGCGGCGCAAACACCTTACACTGGCCGACCACCGGCCCTTCAAGGAATGAATCAACGTGCACGCTCCTGCCCCGCAAATCCTAATCCAGCGCATGGCTGAAACCCACCTCGAAGGCGTGACCGCGCTCTACAACGAGCCAGCAGTCTGCCGTCAGGTGTTGCAAATGCCTTTTCAGTCCATCGAGGTCTGGCGCCTGCGCCTGGCCAACAGCACTGAACGACAGGTGAAACTGGTCGCGCTGAATGGCGGCGAGGTGATCGGCAGCATCAGCCTGGAACAATACTCACGCAGCAGGCAAAGCCATGTCGGCTCTTTCGGCATGGGCGTCGCCTCGGCCTGGCAGGGCAAAGGCGTTGGCTCAAAGCTGCTGGCGGCGGTGCTGGACGTGGCAGACAACTGGATGAACCTGCACCGGGTAGAACTGACCGTGTATGCCGATAACGAGGCCGCACAAGGTCTCTATCGCAAGTTCGGTTTTGAAGTCGAAGGCCGCCTGCGCAACTACGCGGTGCGCGATGGCGCATTCGTCGATGCCTTGAGCATGGCGCGCCTGAGATAAGCCAAGGCGCTCGATTGCCGCTTGAGCAATCGCTGAAAGCATGCAAGGATCAGCCATGAATCAAATTCCTCAAAGCAACCGACATCACCATCACGGCGCCATCTCAAGGTGCTGCGGTTGCTTGTGCTCATCGATTGGTCAGGCTTAGGTTCATGCTCTGACCATCAGTGAAACAGACCAAGGCGCCCCAGGCGCCTTTTTTATTGCCTGGTTTTATTGCCTGGTTACTTACAAAAGAATCAGTTACCCGAAAATCAGTGGAGATCACACCTATGACCATGCTACGCGGAACCCGCATCGTGACCGGAACAGAAGCAGCAGCCTTGCGTGAAACGGAAAATCGTTTCCGGAGCTATCTTCATCGAAGCGGGCGCTGAGGAAGCAATCGTCCCGGCTTTATGGGGTCAGGACACGTTTATCGAAAAAGCCGGCGGCAGCGAAATCATCGGCCAGATGTGGGCCTTCAACGACAAGGCCGGGCGCGCCTGCTGCCTGATCCCAGAGGCAACTGCGCTGTTTCAGGAGCGCAGCGAATTGCTGCTGAACGGACGAAGCGAAGCGCTGTTTTTCTATGTGGCGCGCTGTTACCGGTATGAACGGCCCCAGGCTGGGCGCTATCGGGAATTTACTCAGTTGGGGCTGGAAATTCTCGGCCCCTCGCCACAACAGGCATTACTGTGCAGCCAGGCAATATGCACTGGCTTTCTCGACTCTCTGGGGCTGGATTATCAGCTGAACATTGCCGTCAAACGAGGCCTGAGTTATTACCTGGAAGGCAATGGCTTCGAGGTGCGCTGCCCGAAATTGGGTGCACAGCAACAGGTAGTGGGTGGCGGGGCCTATCGGGAGGGTGCCGGATTTGGCATAGGGCTGGAGCGACTGGTGCTGGCGCTTGGGCCTGGAGCTGATTGACGCACACTGACTGACAGCGCCTCTGCACTGAGGCGCTTGTCTACTGAGCGTCAAACCAGCAAGGATGCAGTCTCGGAAAATGCGCTCTCAACCACTCCACAAAGGCCTGCACCTGCGGCGCAAGATGCGACCGGCTCGGGTGGTGTGTCGATCTTTGCCGCGCAGATTGCAACGGCGCTGGGGGCGAACGTCATCGCGACCTCCAGCAAGGACGAAAACCTGCAAGCGGTGAAAGCGCTCGGGGCCGTCGCTGGCGTGAATTACCGAACCCATCCCGAGTGGGCAGAGGAAGTGCTGAAGCTCACCGACGGCAAGGGTGTGGACCTGTTGCTCGACGTGGCCGGTGGCGACGGCATCAATCAGTCGATTGCTGCCACAAAGGCGGGAGGACGCATCGCGCAGATCGGCTTTCTGACCGGCCAGACCTCGGCGCTCAACCTGATGCCTATGATCTTCCGCCAGACCACCTTTCGCGGCATCGCCGTAGCTCCCCGCTCGTCGTTTGACCGGATGAATGCGTTTCTCAACGAGCACAGGATTCGCCCGGTGATTGATCACGTCTACCCGTTCGAGCAGGCTCGCGAAGCCTATGAACACTTGGCCACAGGTGCATTCGGCAAGGTGGTGATCAAGGTCGGTAAAGACTGACCCAAGTGGATCGAAACCGGCTACGGCCCATCGCTTGCAACAGGCTGGACGCGCGCAACGGGTTACACTGCGCGCCCACCCTGCCCTGACCCGAGGCATTGCATGAAAGTTGGCGTGATTTCCGACACTCACGGGCTGCTCCGACCCGAAGCCATCGTGGCGCTTGAGGGCTGCGAGCAGATCATCCACGCCGGTGACATCGGCAGCCAGGACATCGTCGAGCAACTCGGCGCCATCGCCCCGCTGCACATCGTGCGGGGCAACAATGATGTAGACGCAGAGTGGGCAACATCCATCGCCGATCACCTGTGTTTCGACATCGAAGGCTGGCAAGTCCTGCTGGTCCACGACATCGCCGACGTTTCAGTGCTGCTGGATGACAGCGTGAGACTGGTCGTCACCGGCCATTCACACAAACCCCTCATCGAATGGCGCGGGAACACCCTGTACCTCAATCCGGGCAGTGCCGGAAGAAGACGGTTCAAGTTGCCGGTAACGCTGGCGCTGCTTGAAGTGGGTTCGGATGCGATGGCGCCGCATCTGTTGCAGTTGCTTGACTGATCGTTGTCGTTGCGGCGCTATGTGCTGTGTTTTACACGAAACTCGTTGAATCTCGTACCGATGCTCCGCGTCCGATCTTGAATGCGCGTTTGCTCAGGCGCGCGCACCCGTCAAGACATCAATGACCGCTGTGGTCACCGTGCCCGCCGTGCTCGTCAGTGGTCAGCGATTTGGCCACTGCGGTAACCTGAATCGACTCCTTCACGCCCTTGGCATCTTCAACGATCAGGGTCAGTGGCACCTTGTCGCCCTCTTTGACCTGCGCCGCCAGGCCCATGAACATGACGTGGTAGCCGTTGGCATCGAACACCACTGGCTTGCCCGCCGGCAGGTCGACCGAGGTGACACGCTGCATGCTCATCACATCACCTTTCATGCTCATCTGGTGGATCTGCACGGTCTTGGCAACAGGCGATGCAACGTCTACCAGTTTGCTGTCGGTGCTGGACGTGATGTGCATGAACGCGCCTGTGGCAGGCTGGCCCGGCACGGTGGCACGCACCCAGGCATCATCGACCTTGGTGTCGGCCAGCGCCTGAGCGCTCAGACCGAGCAGCGAAAGGGTCAGCAACAGTGGCTTTACGGCGTTACGAATCAGAACGGTCATCAGCATACTTCCATCAAAGTGAGCAGATCTTCGGTGCATTGTGGGGCAGACAGTATGTGCGACAAGCCCAGGCGCAGGACGCCACGGGTGTCGTAGACGTAACTGGTGGCGGTGTGGGAAATCGTGTAGGTATCGCCCAGCGGGACTTTCTCGAAAAACACGCCGAACTCCTTGGCCGTCGCGACGGTTTCTTCAAGCGTACCGGACAAGGCAACGAAGGTCGGATCGAAAGCCTTCACGTAGGCGTCGATCACCTCAGGCGTATCGCGCTCCGGGTCCAGAGTGATGAACACCACCTGGAGCGTCTTGCCCTCCTCGCCCATCAGCTTTCTGATCTGCGCTGCGCGCGCCAGCGCCGTCGGGCAAATGGCCGGGCATTGGGTGAATCCGAAGAAAATCATCGGCATCAGGCCGCGAAAACTCGAAAGCGTCTTGACGTTGCCTTGCGAATCCTTGAGCCGGAAGTTGCGGCCAACAATCTCGTTGCTCATGTCCTTGCCATGCTTGAACGGCAAGGCATTGGAATTGCCGCAGCCAGTCAGCAGGCCAAGGCTCAGCAACGAGAGGCCTGTGACCACCTCGCGGCGGGTCGGTCGGTACGTCATGTCTTACGTCCCCTGGAGGATAAGGCGCGTGGGTTCAGACAAATTCAAAGGCGGCGAATTTACCACTCAAGGACGGTGGGGAATACCGACAATCCTGTATCAAACCATGAGCAGGCGCGCAAACGTCGGCCTCATGGGCTGCGCTGCACGGTGCGACAAAACAGCACAGGCGGTTCGACAATCACCAAGCCTTCGCAAACGCCACAGGCACGCTTGGCAGTAAATGCAAAATATTCATGTAACATACTTATATAATTCAATACATTTATAATTAACATATAACCAAAAGGCCTTTCCCAGCCTGCTTTCATAACTCTATATTCGCCAGCAGACCGACCCTGACCTGTGGAGGTGCCCAAGACCTTTTCTAAATGCTCATAAGGATCACCGTGTTATGGCCCTCCCTGCTCGCGCCATCTGCCACACCCTGCGCACCCCGTTGATCAAAGGCATGGCGCTCGTCAGCCTCGGCCTGATGAATCCGGCTCAGGCCGCCGATAAATCCACGGAAGAGGAAGCCCGCCTGGAAAAGGTCACGGTGATCTCCACCGGGGTGCGTGGCACGCAGCGCACCGTCACCGACAGCCCGGCCCCGGTAGACATCGTGACCAGCGATCAACTGCTCAAGACCGGCCGCGCCGACCTGACCGAAGCCATCGCCAAGCTGCTGCCATCCTTCAACTACGGCACCAACGTCGCGGGCTATAACTCGACCATCCGCCCGCTGTCCAACCGCAGCCTGGCACCGGCTTACACGCTGGTGCTGGTCAACGGCAAACGTCGCCACAACAGCGCCCTGCCCGCCAATGGCTCGACCGACAGCAGCGGCGCGAACTCGGTGGACATCGACATGATCCCGATCAGCGCGGTGGAGCGTATCGAGGTGCTCAAGGACAGTGCCGCCGCGCAATACGGCTCGGATGCGATTGCCGGGGTGATCAACGTGATTCTAAAATCCAGCGCCGAGGGCGGTCACCTGGGGGTGACTTACGGCAAGCTGTACAGCGGCGAAGGCGAAGTCAGCAAGTTTGAAGGCGACACCGGTTTCGAACTGGGCAACGGCGGCTTTCTGCACCTTTCAGCCGACGCCCGCAAACGCGGTGATGCCAGCTGGAACGAGAAAGCCACCAATACCGCCTACTTTCCCGGCGACCCCAGAGAGGCGACATGGGATCGGGTCGGCGTCAAGAATGGCGACCCGCAGATCAAGGCGTTCAACCTGGCCTACAACGCCGAACTGCCGCTGGATGACCAGACAACGCTGTATTCCTACGGCACCTACGGGCAGCGCGACGCCATTATCAATAACTACTTCCGTTACCCCAACGGCAACGCCAACATCCCCGAGCTGTTCGCCGACGGCTATTACCCGCTCAACAACCTGGACGACACTGACTATCAGTACCTGATCGGTGGCAAGGGCGAGGCGCTGGGCTGGAACTGGGACCTGAGCACCACGTACGGGCGCAACAACAATCATCAATACAGCGACCTGACCATCAACCCGTCGCTGGGACCGGCCTCCCCGACGTCATTCGATGACCTGGCGACGTATCGATTCGAGCAATGGGTCAACAACCTCGACATCACCCGCGCCTTTGACGGGCTGTTTGGCGTGCCGCTGCAAGTGTCCGCAGGGCTGGAACATCGCTGGGAGCGTTTCCGGACGTTCTCCGGCGACGCGCAGGCCTATCAGGTGGGCGGTTATCGCTTTCCGGCGAGCCTGCCCAACGGTCAGGCCAACCCACTGGCCGGGCAACTGGCATCGATTGCCGCGCAGGCCGCCGCCGTTATCTCGCCGCAGGATGCCACCAGCCTGCAACGCAACAACTATGCGGCCTACGTGGATTTCGGCATCACCCCGATCGAACCGCTGTTTGTCGGTCTGGCGCTACGCGCCGAGCACTTCGACGATGACTCGGGCAACACGGTCAGTGCCAAGCTCAACTCGCGCTACGAATTCACCGACACCTTCGCGGTACGCGGCACCGTCGGCACCGGCTTTCGTGCGCCCTCGCTGACCCAGACAGGCTACAGCATCTCGGACAACCGGGTCGGTGCTGCGCCGGATGGCACCATTGTGCCCGCTGTGACGCGCATCGCGCCGGTCAACTCGGCGCTGGCCCAGGCACTTGGCGCGACCACCCTGGACCCGGAAAAATCGCGCAATCTGGGCTTCGGCGTGACCTGGCAACCGGCACCGCGCACCAGCCTGACGGCAGACGCCTACTGGATCGAAATCGCCGACCGCATCGCGCGCACCGAAAGCCTGTACGGCCCGGCGCTAGCGCCGATTCTCAGCGCACAAGGTGTCGACACCAGCACCTGGACCTCTTATTACGCCAACGCCTTCGACACCCGAACCCGTGGCCTGGACATCGTCCTCGACCACTCCAGCCAGTACGGCGCGTGGGGCGATGTGCGCTGGAGCGCCGGGTTCAACTACAACAAGACCCTCATCACCGACGTCAAGGATGCGCCCGCCGCCTTGCAGGGCCTGGGCAGTAACCCCGGCGGCAGCCTGACCTGGGTCGGCCGCGCCCGCGAAGGCGACCTGGCCGATGCACAGCCAAAAACCAAATGGGTGCTGGGCGGCAAATGGACGCTGGGCGATCTGGGTGTGAACCTGCAAACCACCCGCTACGGCAAGGTCAAGACCCTCCAGCAACTGGAAAGCGGCGACCGCAGCTTCGGTGCCAAATGGATTACCGATCTGGATGTGTCGTACACCCTCTACGACAACATCACGCTGAGCCTGGGCGGCACCAATATCTTCGATGTGCGCCCGGACAAACACGCAATCCCTTCCGCCGTCGGGCTGAATCTGTACGGCAACTCACCGTTCTATCCGGGCGGCGGCTTCTGGTACAGCAAGATTGCCTATGACTTTTAGCCTGCCGGCGTGAACACAACCTGTTCGTGGACCTGTTCGGCCGCCATTGCGCTGAAGTGCAGTGGGTTGATGCCGTAGTAACGACGAAACACCTTGGCGAAATGGCTGGCACTGGAATAACCCACTGCCGCCGCCACTTCGCTGACCGCCCCCTGTTGCTTCAACAGTTGCGCCGCCCGCTCAATGCGGACTTTCTGCAGATAGCCGTAGACGCCGCTGTCGTAGCTCTGACGAAACCCCTGCTTGAGCTTTTTGGTATTGAGCTCAACCGACTGGGCCAGCGATTCGATAGTCCAGTCCTGCTCGGGGTGCGCCTCCAGCAGCTTGCGCGCCCGTTCGACGCGCATCAGGTCACGGCCCCCCGCGTTGAGCCCGGTAAAATGCGCCAGGTCCTGAATATGCGCAGTCAACTGGCCAAGCATTTCATAAGCCTTGCCACGCAGCAGCAAATCCCTGGCAACCCCTTCAAGCTTGCAGCCGAGCATTTCCTGGCCAATGCGCCTTACCACCTGCGGTGCCGGAAACTGCACAAGCCGGGCCGTGCGATCCTGGGAACGGGTGTTTTCCCAAGGCCCCTGATAATCGAACAATTGACCGGCCAGATCGAGCATGCCCAATCGGTGCGCGGCAAAACTGATATTCACGCCGCGCCAGCAGGTGCCAGCGGGTACGAAGCCCTCGCCCCTGACCGGAACCGTCGAATGGAACAGGCAACAGTGATCTTCACGCCAGCTCAGCGGCGAGGTGTCGGCGAAGTAACGCCAACCCGAGCAGTTGGCGTGGTACGAGACGGTCAGCGATGCTTCGCAGAAAGCATCCAGATGCCGGTCTTCGTCGACCTGCCAGTCAATGAGCCGGATATCAAGCTCATCACCCACTTCATCGGTCAGGACCTTGGGCAGCTCGTAGTCAGCGCAATAATGATTGAGACTCATCGGCATGCACTCGTTTGGGAATCAGACTCAAATGATAACACTTATCAACTAAAGTACCGATTGCGCGCATTTCGACCCTGATCGCACGCGCAATGAAACGGTTAAGTCCAGAGAATACGGCCATTCCCTCTCACCCGAGTCTTTTCATGCAACGTTCCCTACTCAGCCTGGCAATCATGCTCGCGGTTTCCCATCAGGCGCTGGCCGATAACGTAATGACCTTGCCTGACATGCTGGTAACCGCCGGCAAGCGCGTGCAGTCTCAGGACCAGACCGACCTGGCGCTGTCGGTGGCAAGCCAGGCGGATCTGGAACGTGCCAATGTCTATGCCAGTGGCGACCTGGAGAGAGTATTTCCGGAACTGTTGATGCGCAACACCGGCGCAAGCGTATTCCCCAGCCTGAGCCTGCGCGGCGTTTCATCTTCTGACCCCTACAACGCGCCTGTCGGCATTTATGTCGATGGTGTGCCGCAATACCTGGGCACCTTCAATCAGCAGTTGCTCAATATCGAACACATCGAACTGCTCAAAGGCCCGCAAGGTACGCTTTACGGGCGTAATGCCCACGCCGGGGCACTGAATATCCTCACCCGTCAGCCGGACAACACGCCGACCGCCACGCTGCAAAGCCGCTTCAGCAATCTGCACCAACAAGTATCGGCGACCGGTTCGACGCCGCTGGTGGACGACAAACTGTTCATACAGGGCACCGTGTACCACGACGACACCGACGGCGAGCTGACCCGCAGCGAGCACCACGGCGACAGCGACAACGGGGGTGGCAATGTCGGTCTGACCTTCAAGCCCAACGAAGACTTCAGCCTCAAGCTGGCTTATGCCCGTGATCGCCTGACCTCCTACAACGAGCAGTATCTGGCAGACGCCACGTATGAAAAGCGTCGGGCAAGCGTTCCGCTGCTGGAGTCGGTCTATGTGCGCCGCGTGGAAACCAGCAGTGCAACCCTGGACTGGAACCTCAGCGATGCGCTCAAACTAACCTCCATCACCTCCTTGCAGAACTATCGACACGAGCGACTGTACGGCGATCTGGGTTTTCACTGGCCCGAAACCCAGCGCACCGTCAGCCAGGAACTGCGTCTTTCCACTCAGGGCGACGACCGTGCCTGGGACGCGGTAGGTGGACTTTACTGGCAGAAGAGCCGCAGCCACTCAGAGCGCGAACCTGACAGCAGCGCCCCGCTGTTCGGCATGTATGGCGTGGCCGACAGCCGCATCGAGAGTTCCGAAAAAGCAGTGTTTGGCGAATTCACCTGGCACCTGGCACCGCGCTGGGACCTGACACTGGGCGCACGGCACAGCGTCGAAAAAGCCGAAACCGATTACACCCAGGTTGATGCAGCCTTCACGCCCGGCTTCGTTTACAGCGGCAACGACACCTTCACCAGCACCACGCCCAAGATTGCCCTGGGTTTCCAGGCGACTCCGGACACGCGGCTGTATGCCTCGGTCAGCAAGGGCTACAAGGCCGGTGGCTACAATCGCATTGGTGCCATTACCCCGGGCGCCGTGGCGTATTCGCCGGAAAAATCGCTGAACACGGAGATCGGCGTCAAATCCAGCCTGCTCGACCAGCGCCTGTGGCTCAACGCCGCGCTGTACCGCATCGACATCGACGACGTGCAGCAATTCATCGGCGCCGCCGGCACCGGCACCCAGTCGCTGAGCAACATCGGCAAGGCCCGCAGCGAAGGCGCGGAGCTGTCCATGGACTGGCATGCAGATGAAGCCACCCTGATTCGTCTGGCGGGCACCGTCAACCGCAACCGCATGCTCGACTCCGAGCGCCAGGGCAACAGCCTGACGTACACGCCCGGACGCACCTTGCGCGCATCGGCCGAACACAGCTTCTACTTCGACGGCCTGCTGGGCGAGGTGCGGCCCAGCGTCGGCATCAGCTACACCGGCAAGCATTATTTCGACGTCGACAACGAGGTGTCGCAGGGCGGCTACAGCCTGGTGGACGCCCGACTGGCATGGCTGCCCATACCTGATCTGGAGGTTGCGCTGTACGGCAACAACCTCGGCGACAAGCACTACCACTCCTATTCCTATCTGTCTGGCGGCGCGCAGTTCAGCCAGCCCGGGCAAGGCCGGGAACTGGGGCTGAGTACCAAAATCAGCTTTTGATCTGAACAGACTCGACCAGGCTCGCGCACACGTGCACGAGCCCCATCGAGAAGCCACCGAGCCCATTCATCGGTAACAACGTCGGCCGCCCTTTCGGGTGTTCGTCAGCCGCTGCATGGCGAAATGACCGGTACGAATACCCAAGGAGTGCCCAATGAAGCGCAATCATGCTGCTGCCGACAGGCCCACAACCCGCCCCCTCAGCCATACCGGGCTGCTCAGACTGGCACCGGGCATGTTTGCCCTGTCGATCGGTTGCGCCGTGGTGTCAGCGCTGCTGAGCCTTGTACCGCTGTGGTGCATCTACAAGATCGCGCAGGTCTTGCTGAGCCCCTTGCCTGATGCACATGCGGCATTGGTCTGGGGCCTCTGGGCGCTGGCGGCGGTGCTGCTGCGCTGGCTGATCATGACCCTCAGCCATGTGAGCGCACATCTGGCGGCCTTCGAGTTGCTGTGTCAGTTGCGCAGCCGGATTGCCCGGCATCTGGGCGAAGTGCCGCTGAGCTTTTTCAGCCAGCACAGCAGTGCCGACCTGCGCCGCACAATGAGTGACGATGTCGGTGCGCTTGAAGGGTTCTTCGCTCACTCGCTGCCCGACTCTGTTTCAGCCGCAATCATGCCGCCGCTGACCCTGGCGGTGCTGTTCATCGTCGACTGGCGGCTGGCGCTGGCCTGTATCGCCCCGTTGCCGCTGGCGTTTCTTGCGCAGATGCTGATGGTGAAAGGCTCGGCCGAGCGCATGGCGCAGTGGCAAGGCATGCAGCAACGTATTTCACAAAGTTTCAGCGAGTACCTGCAAGGCATTCAGGTGGTGAAAAGCTTCGGCCTGACCAGCCTGCGCTTCGGCTCGCTGAGCAACGACATACGCGGTGCGGCAGAGTGGGTGGCCGGGTTTGCACGCAAGAGTTCGCTGTTCTGGGTGGTGTTTTCCGGGCTGCTGAGCGCCAGCCTGATGATCGTTGCACCGTTGGGCGCCTGGTTGCTGCTTAACGGCACTGTCACGCTGCAAACCCTGCTGTTGTTTCTGCTGCTGGCACCTGCCGCCCTGATGCCCTTGCTGCGCCTGACCTACATGCTCGGCGATCAGGTGCAGCGCAATGCCGCGCTGGCGAGGATCAACAGCGTGCTGCTCAGCCCGCCGCTGAGCGACAACGCCGATGCGCAAATCCCTGACGCCCCGCTGGACCTGTGCCTGGAAAACATCTGCCACGCCTATAGTGAAAAACAGGCGCTGGATCACGTCAGTTTCACTGCCCGGGCAGGTCAGTTGACCGCCCTGGTCGGCCCCAGCGGTTCGGGCAAAAGTACCCTGGCGCAACTGGTCAGTCGGTTGTTCGACGCCGACAGCGGCAGCATCACCCTGGGTGGCACCGAACTGCGCGACTGGCCACTGCAGGCGCTACTTGATCGGGTCGCGACGGTGTTTCAGCACGTGCACCTGTTTGACGGGTCGGTGCTCGACAATCTGCGCCTGGCCAACCCCGACGCCGATCAGGGGAGTGTCGAGGCCGCAGCACGTGCCGCGTGCGCCCATGATTTTATCGAACGCCTGCCGCAGGGTTATCACACAGCGATTGGCGAAGCCGGCGCGCAACTGTCCGGCGGCGAGCGCCAGCGCCTGTCGATTGCCCGCGCCTTGCTGAAAAACGCCCCCGTGCTGATCCTCGATGAAGCCACGGCCTACGCCGACAGCGAAAACGAGGTGCTGATCCAGCAGGCACTGGCCAACCTGTGTCGGGGCCGAACCGTCCTGATGATTGCCCATCGTCTGCACACCGTCATCGCGGCACAACGCATCGTCGTCCTCGATCAAGGCCGGGTGCTCGGCATCGGCCGCCATGAGCAGTTGCTTGAAAGCTGCGAGCTGTATCAACAACTCTGGCAAGACCACACCCGCATTCGCCAATGGCAACTGAGCAGTGGAGAACCCGCATGATTTCCAGTCTGATGCGCGCGGGCGAACGCCTCGCAGGGCAACGCGATCCACGCCTGAACAAAGGCTTGCGCCTGGCAGCCCTTGAAGGCCTGTTGAGCGCAGCGCCCTACCTGTTGCTGTACTGGCTGCTGGCGAGCCTGTTCGACAATACGCTGCAGGGCTGGAGCGTAATCTGGCTGGCGCTGGGCATGCTTGCCTGTCTGATCGCGCGAATTGTCGTCGGCGCCCTCGGCACACCGCTGATATTCACCGGTGCCTACGCAATGATGGCCAATGCCCGCCTGCGCCTGGTCGACCATTTACAGAAGCTGCCGCTGGGCTGGTTCGCGACCACCCACAGCGGAGAAGTCAGCGCTCAAGTCACCAGCGATCTGGCCATGGTCGAGCACCTGTGGTCGCACTTTCTCGGCGTGTTTGCGCTGTCGCTGGCTGAACTGACGTTTATTCTGCTTCTGCTGTTCTGGCTCGAACCCCTCCTCGCCTGCACGGTGTTGGTCACGTTGCCGCTTGCAGCGCTGGCAATCTACGTGGCAATCCGCAAGACGCTGCTGCACGCCGATCACATGCTCGCCACCAGCAACCGCACTCAGGCAGCGTTGCAGGAATACATTCAGGGCATTGCCGTGATCCGCAGCTTCGGACGTTTCGGCGGTGCCTTGCAGCGCTTGAACCGGGCGCTGGACGAGCAACACCGCGCAATGATCAGTATCGAACTGAAACCGGCAGCATGGGTCGCCCTATTCGGTCTGGTCATAGAGGCCGGTTTCATCCTCATGGTGCTGCTGGGCTGCAACCTGCTGCTCAACGGGCAGATGAGCATCCAGCACCTGATGACTTTCACCGTGCTGGCCTGGCCGCTGTATCGCAAGTCCATCGACCTGGGGTTTTCCATTCTGTTGCTGCGCTTCGGCCACCGCGCGCTGTCGCGCACCGAGCAGTTGCTCGACCAGCAACCGATGCCCGAGCCTGCGCAGCCTCGCAGCCCCGAACATTTCGATATCGACCTCAAGGATGTGCGTTTCAGCTATGCCGGACGCGAAGCGCCGGTTATCGAGGGGCTTTCGTGCCACCTGGCCGCTGGCACCCTGACTGCACTGGTAGGCCCCAGCGGCGCTGGGAAAAGCACCCTGGCGCAGTTGGTCGCCCGCCTTTGGGACATCGACAGCGGTCAGTTACGGATTGGCGGCATCGAGGCGCGGGAGATCGGCAGCGATCACCTGCAAAAGCACATATCGATGGTCTTTCAGGACGTCACGCTGTTCTCCGGCACGGTACTCGACAACCTGCTGGTCGGCAAACCCGACGCCAGCGAGCAGGAGGTCATTGACGCTGCACGTCTGGCCCACGCCCACACGTTCATCGAGGCGCTGCCCGACGGCTACGCCACGCGCATCGGCGAAGGCGGCGGCTGGCTGTCGGGCGGTGAACGGCAACGCCTTTCCATCGCCCGTGCGCTGCTGAAAAACAGCCCGATCCTGCTGCTCGACGAAGCCACCTCAAGCGTCGATCCGTCTTCGGAAGCCGCCATTCAGCGGGGCCTCGATGCGCTGGTACGTGCTCGCACCGTGCTGGTCATCGCCCATCGTCTGCACAACATCCAGCACGCCGACCAGATTCTGGTCATGGATCGCGGACGCATCGTGGAACGGGGCCGACACGCTGAGCTGTTGGCGCAGCAAGGGCTGTACACCCGCCTGTGGAACCGCCAGAGCCAGGCCCGGAACTGGCACCTGAACACTTGAATCCCCTGCGCCGCGCCACCTTGAGCGCGGCACGAGTACTTGTCTGGATGGAGTCTCACCATGTACACATCGACCAGAAAAGCCTCGACTGCTCGCGGTACGCCACCTCAAGCTTTCGACCCCGCCCTGCTGGGCGAGGACATCGCCAGGCAACTGCGTCTGTCCCCGGAGCAACTGGCGGATGACGCCAACCTGTTGAAGCTGGGCATGGACTCGATGCACCTGATGGCCTGGCTCAACCGGTTTCGCCGTCTGGGTTTCAAAGTGACCCTCAGCGACCTCTATGACCAGCCGACACTGCACGGCTGGCAGCAACTGCTGGGCAGCGCGACCGTTCAAGTCAACAGCGCCCAGATCGCCGGCAACGACGAGCCGCTTGCGCTCATGAGCGACGGCCAGCCCTTCGCCCTGACCAGTGTGCAGCACGCTTATCTGGTGGGGCGCTCCAGTGAACAGCCGCTGGGTGGCGTGGGTTGTCATCTTTATCAGGAATTCGACGGCCACGGCCTGACACCGCAGGTGCTGGAAGCCGCCATTTATCGGTTGATCGAACGGCATCCGATGCTCAAGACGTGCTTTCTGGCCGACGGTCGTCAACAGTGGCAAGCGCATTCGGCCTGGCCGGGCCTCAAGGTTCATGACCTGCGCGATAGCGATAACACGCTTCGCCAGCAACGCCTGTCGGAGCTGCGCGAACAGCTGGGCCATCGTCGCCTTGACGTCGAAAACGGCGAAACCTTCGATTTTCAGCTGTGCCTGTTGCCCGACGGAGGAAACCGGCTGCTGGTCAACATTGACCTGCTGGTTGCCGATGCGGCCAGCTTCAATCAGTTGTTCGAAGAACTGATCGCGCTGATCGAAGACCGGCCGTTGCCGCCGTCGCCCGTCGATTACGATTTCTGCAGTTACCTGACGCAGGTAAAACGCAATGATCAGGCCCGCGTCGAGAAGGCCAAAGCCTGGTGGCTGGGACGTCTGGACGACCTGCCACTGGCACCGATTCTGCCGCTGGCGCAAGACCCTGAGCGCATCGCGCAGGTGCGCATCAGCCGCCGCCGCGGGCAGCTGGACGCAGCGCAATGGCATGCGTTCAAGGACCACGCTGGAACCGCTGGCGTGACGCCAACCATGGCGCTGGCCACGCTGTTCGGTGCAGTGCTGGGGCGCTGGAGCGGGCAGCAGTCGCTATTGCTCAACCTCACCCTGTTTGACCGCCAGCCTCTGAACCCGGCAGTCGCCAGCATGATCGCCGACTTCACCAATATCCTCGCGTTGCCGGTGAGCTGCTACGGGCAAGCCTTCGCGGAGCTGGCGCGAGCCAATCAGCAGTCGTTTGCCGAGGTTCACGAACACAGTGCGTGGTCGGGGGTAGAGGTGCTGCGCGAACTGAAGAAACGCCAGCGCCACCCGCACGGTGCGCCGCTGGTGTTCACCAGCAACCTGGGCCGCCCGCTGTTTGGCGAAGCCGCAGAGAACACGCTGGGCGCGCCCGGCTGGGGCATTTCCCAGACGCCGCAGGTGTGGATCGACCACCTGGCGTTCGAGCATCAGGGTCAGGTCTATCTGCAGTGGGACAGCAATAACCAGCTGTTTCCCAAGGGGCTGACCGACACCCTGTTCGACGTCTATTTCGAACACGTGCTGGCGCTGGTCGCAGACCCCGCGCACTGGTCACAACCCTTGCCCGACCTGATGCCTTGCGCCCAGCGTGCCGTCCGCGAACAGGCCAATGCCACCGGGCAGGCCATTCCTGAAGGGCTGCTGCACGACGCCGTTTTCCTCCAGGCCAAACGCACCCCGCAAGCTACCGCACTGATTCAGGACCAGCGCCGTCTGAGCTTCGCCCAATTGGCCGATCAGGCCAGTCGCCTGGCGGGCTGCCTGCAAGCCCTGGGTGTCACAGCGGGCGACACCGTGGCGGTCAGCATGACCAAGGACATCGGCCAGATTGTCAGTGTGCTGGGCATTCTCAAGGCTGGTGCGATCTATGTGCCCGTACCGCCGGACCAGCCATTGGCGCGGCGTATCGGCATTTATCAGGGTGCGCGGGTGAAATGCGTGCTGACCAGCGCCGATGAGCCTGACGAGCACGACATCGGCACGGTCCTGACCTGGCAGCAAGCCATCCTCAGCGAGCCGCTTCAGCACCAGGTACCCATCAGCGCACAGCAACCGGCCTATATCATCTACACCTCAGGCTCGACCGGTGAACCCAAGGGCGTGGTGATCAGCCATCAAAGCGCCTTGAACACCTGCGTGGACATCAGCCAGCGCCACGCCGTCAGCCCCCAAGACCGTGTGCTGGCGCTGTCGGCGCTGCATTTTGACCTGTCGGTGTATGACATCTTCGGTGTGCTCGGCGCAGGTGCTTCGCTGGTGCTGGTCAACGACCAGCAACGTCGCGACCCGGCGCTGTGGTGCAAGCTGATTGATGAACACGGCATTACCCTGTGGAACAGCGTACCTGCCCTGCTGGACATGTTGCTGACCTACAGCGAAGGCTTCGATCTGCACAGCCCGGCGAGCCTGAGGCTGGTGATGCTGTCCGGCGACTGGATCGGCCTGGACCTGCCGGAGCGCTATCACCAGTACCGCAGCGATGGTCGGTTTGTTGCCATGGGTGGTGCGACGGAAGCGGCCATCTGGTCCAACACCTGCACCGTGAGCCGGGTTGAGCCGCACTGGCGCTCGATCCCCTATGGCACGCCGCTGGCCAACCAGCGTTATCGCGTGGTTGACGAACTGGGCCGTGACTGCCCGGACTGGGTCGCCGGCGAGCTGTGGATCGGCGGCGTAGGTGTTGCACACGGCTATTTCAACGATGCCGAACGCAGCGCACGGCAGTTCGTCGAAGTGGCCGGCGAACGCTGGTACCGCACCGGCGACATGGGCTGTTACTGGCCGGACGGAACGCTGGAATTCCTCGGCCGTCGCGACAAGCAGGTCAAGGTCGGTGGCTACCGCATCGAACTGGGTGAGATCGACGCAGCCTTGAACCGCCTGGAAGGTGTCAAGTCAGCCATCAGCATGGCACCGGGCGAGCGGGAAAAAAGCCTGGTGGCGTTTGTCGTGCCGCACGGTTCCAGCCTGTGCAGCAGCGTCGAAGCCGACCCGCGCACACCGGCCGGTTACGCCGACTGGCTGACGCCTGTCACCGTCGCGACTGACACAACGGACGGTCTGCTGGCCGATTTCCTGCTTGAGCATCTGGCGTTCAACGGCATACCGTTCAGCCCCTCTCTGACGACCGCCCAGGTGTTACAGACCTACGGCAGCGAGACGCACTGGCACCCGCTTCTGACGCGCTGGCTGGAGTGGCTCGCAACACAGGATCGCCTGTGCCGCGACGTCGAGGGCGCGTGGCAACTCAATCATTCGAGCGCAAAGGCCACGTCGCACGACGTTGCGTCGGATGCACTCACACACGCCCTGCAGGCGCACCACGACGCCCTGCGCGACATGCTTTCAGGCAAGCGCAGCCCTCAGACCCTGCTCGAGCACCCTTACTGGGCTCCCGAACAACTGCTGATGCACGCTGACGGCAGCCGCGAAACACTCAATGCGCTCGCGACATCGCTGGCGGATCTGAGCAAACGCCTGCAACGCCCGGTGCGCCTGATCGAAGCCGGTGCCCGCAGCGCTGTCACCGGGGCGTTTCTGCTGGGGCGACTCGACGCAGCGCAGTTGCACTACACCGCCCTCGATACGTCACAGGCAATGGTCCTCAAGGCCCGCGAACGCCTCGCAGGCTTTATTCATGGCAGTGCGCGCCGCGACATCGACAGCGAGCGCCAGACGCTTGTTCACAGTGCCGACGTGTTGCTGATCAACAATCAGCTGCACCGCCTGGATGTGCCGCAAGCAGCGTTACAGCAGTGGACGCCACTCTGCGCGCCAGGCGCTGCGGTCTATGTGCTGGAGCTGGCGCAGGCCTCGGCGCTGGCACTGGTGAGCGCCGATTTGCTTAACGAAGGCCGCAGCGCAGCCGAACAATTGCATCACAGCGAGCACTGGACGGCGCTGCTGATGCAGGCCGGGCTTGCCGCCCCTGAAACGGATCGAGCGGGCGCCCTGCAACGCCTGATCCTGCGCGCGCCCGATGTGCTGCAGCGCCCCGACCCTGCCCGGCTTGCCAAGGCGCTGGCCAACGAACTGCCCGGCTACATGATTCCGCAGCGCCTGTATTTTCTCGACGCATTGCCGCTGACCGCCAACGGCAAGATCGATCATCAGGCACTGCTGCAACGGTGCAAACCTGCCGCCACACAACCCGACCAATGCCAAGCCCCTGAAAACGTCCGCGAACAGGTGCTCGCACAGCTCTGGCAGGAGCTGCTGCAGAGCGGCGCGGTGCATCGTCACAGCCAGTTCTTCCAGCTTGGCGGCGACAGCCTGCTGGCAACCCGACTGATCGGCGAACTGGCCGGGCGTGGCTACCGCGCCCGGCTCGACGACCTGTTCAACTTCCCGAGCCTGCACGCGTTCGCGGCGACGCTGGTGGAGCACAATGCTCCGGCAACCGTGCGGCTTGAACACGACCCGGCGGGTCGTTATCAGCCCTTTGCCCTGAGTGAAGTGCAGCAGGCTTATCTGGTCGGGCGTCAGCCAGGGTTCGTGCTGGGCGGCGTGGGCGCGCATTTCTTTGTCGAGTTCTGCGTCGAACGACTTGATGTCCAGTTGTTTCAAAACGCCTGGCAGCGCCTCATCGAACGTCACGACGTTCTGCGTGCCGTGGTCCGTGACGGCATGCTGCACGTGTTGCAGCAGGTCCCGGCCTTCATTCCCCGGCGGCATCGGGTAGCCGCGCTGGAGGGCAGCGAAGCCCTTGCACTGCGCGACCGGCTTTCCCATCAGGTGCTCGATGCCGGGCAATGGCCACTGTTCGATGCGCAGATCGTCGAAGATGGCAGCCCGCATAGCCGGATTTTCGTCAGCCTCGACAACCTGCTGCTCGACGGCATGAGCATGCAAATACTGTTGGCCGAACTTGAGACGCTGTACCTGCACCCCGAACAGGCGCTGGAGCCGATCGCTGTCGGCTTTCGCGACTACCAGTGCCTGCGCGCCAGCCAGCCGCCCTCGCCCGGCGCTCAGGCGTACTGGCAGCGGCGTATCGACAACCTGCCGCCTGCACCGCGCCTGCCGCTGCGCTGCGCACCAGCCGACGTCGGCACACCGCGCTTTGTGCGCCTGGCCGAGCGGCTGCCCGCATCCCGTTGGGAGCGTTTGAAAGCCCAGGCCAATCAGCACCAGTTGACACCCTCGGGGCTGCTGCTCAGCGCTTTTTCCGCCGTGCTGTCGGCCTGGAGCAGCGCGCCAGAGCTGACCCTCAACCTGACCTTGTTTGACCGTCAGCCACTGCACGCGCACATCGACCGGGTGCTGGGCGATTTCACCTCGCTGCTGTTGCTGGCCTGGCACCCCACCACTGACTGGCTTGGCAGTGCTCAAAATCTACAGCAGCGGCTGTGGCGTGACCTGGCCCAGCGCGATCACTCGGCGATCCGGGTCATGCGTGAACTGGCCAGCCGCCATGGCATGGCTGCCGCGCAGATGCCGGTGGTCTTCACCAGTGCGCTGGGGTTCGACAACGGCCGCTTCATGGCCCAATCGTCATGGCTCAAACCGGTCTGGGGCATCTCGCAGACGCCGCAGGTCTGGCTGGATCATCAGGTGTATGAATCCGAAGGCGACCTGTGCCTTAACTGGGATGCGGTCGAGGCGCTGTTCGACCCCAACGTGTTGCGCGCCATGTTCGACCAGTACCTTGCCCTGCTCGAACGACTGGCCGAAGACCCGCAGGCATGGGCCTTGCCCTTGGCGCAACTGGTTACACCCGGACAACCTGGCGCTGACGTGGCACCGTTGCCCCGCCCGCAACCGCTGCCATTACCATTGCCGCACGAGCCCGAACAACAGGCCGATGAACAGCTCGTCGATCAGATCCGGCATGCCTTTCATGAGGTGGTCGGCCTGAAATTGCAGGACTGTCGGCAGAACTTCTTCGACGCAGGCGCCAGTTCGCTGAAACTGGTGCAGTTGCACGTAAAACTGACCCAGCAAGGCCATCGGCAGTTGCAGGCCACTGACCTGTTCGGCTACCCGAATGCCCGCGCACTGGCGCAGCACTTGAGCCAGACGCAACCGGCAAACGACACGCGAGACCAACCCCGACAGGCGCAACTGACGCAAAGAAACGCCAGAAGGTTACGGCGCAGCGGAGGTGGCTCATGAGCCGCTACCTGCCTTATTGGTGTTACTACCTGCATCAGGGCATGCTCACCGCGCTGATTTTGCAGGGCGTGGTCGGTTATTTCCGCCATCAGGGGCTGGATCTGGCCAGCCTCAGCCTGCTGTCGCTGACATTCCTGCCCTGGATCGGCAAGTTTCTCTGGGCACCCTGGTGCGAGCGCCACAGCCTTGAATTGCGCGGCAATCACTACCTGGGCAGCCTGGTGCTACTGCAACTGTGCATGGCGCTGACGCTGCTGGCGATCGGCTTTCTTGCCCCGGAGCACTCGCTCTATCCGATCATGACCGGGCTGATGCTGCTGGCGCTGTTATCTGCCAGCCATGACATCTATGCCGATGGCATCACGATCACCACCAGCGACGCCGCCAGCCGTCCGTTCGCCAACACCGCACAAGTGGGTGGCAGCTATCTGGGGATCGTGTTCGGCTCGTTCGTGTTCCTGTTTCTGGCCGAGCACTGGGGCTGGCGCGCCGGTTTCATCGGTATGGCGACAATCTCGTTGCTACTGCTGCTGCCGGTCGGGTTGCTGCCGGCCAGCAACAGCATCGACGAACCGGCAGTCAAGCCAAAGCTCGACCGCAGCAGCTTTACCGCGTTGTGGCCCGCCCTGTGCCTGACCGCCATTTATTACCTCGCCATGCGCGGCCTGATGGCCATCCAAACCGTGCTGTTGATGGACAACGGAATGAGCCTTGCCCAACTGGGTCTGGCTTCGACGCTATACAGCACGGTGGCCAGTGCCATCGGCGTGCTGCTCGGCGGCTGGATGGCCAGACGCTTCGGTGCCTGGCGCTGCCTGCTGCCGGCCATGTTGCTGCACGCGCTCATCGCCCTGGCGGCCGCGCTTGGCGCACGCGTCTATGACCTTACCGCGTGGCTGGTGGTGTTCAGCCTGGTCAACATCGCCGCCGCGATAGGCTTCGTCACCCTTTACAACCTGCTGATGGGCGTGGTCCGCCCGCACCAGCCCGCCTCGGATTACGCCTTGCTGCAATCGGTCGATGCCGCCATTGCCATGCTGGCGTCGATAGCCGCTCTGCAATCGGCCCACTACCTGGGCTATCCGCCGCTGCTCGCGGTACTGGCGAGCATTGCCTTTATCTGTCTGTGGCCCGCATGGCGCCTGTGTCGCCGTCTTGAGCGCGCCACGCCCGCCAGCCCGTCTTTCACGCCTGCCCACGAGGTCATCCATGCCCACCCTTGAACACACCTACGGTGCCAGCGAGCCCATTGCGGTCATCGGCCTGGCCTGCCGTTTTCCCGGTGCCCGCGACAGCGCCGAGTATTGGCAAAACCTGCTGGCCGGTCTCGAGTGCAGCCGTCACTTCAGCCGTGAAGAACTGCTCGCCGCAGGGCTGTCAGCCGAGCTGATCGACAACCCGGACTTCGTCAATGTGGCAGCAATCATCGACGATCCTGACCGCTTCGACGCCGCCCTGTTCGGTTACTCGCGTCAGGAGGCCGAATCCATCGACCCGCAGCAGCGGCTGTTCCTGCAGACCGTCTGGCACGCGCTGGAACACGCCGGTTTCGCGCCTCGCGACGTGGCGCATAAAACCGGCGTATTTGCCTCCGGGCGCATGAGCACCTACCCGGGCCGAGACGCTATTCGCGTTACCGAAGTGGCGCAGGTCAAGGGCCTGCAGGCGCTGATGGGCAACGACAAGGATTACCTGGCCAGCCGCGCCGCCTACAAACTCAACCTGCGCGGCCCGGCCATGAGCGTGCAGACCGCCTGCTCAAGCTCGCTGGTGGCGGTGCACATGGCCTGTGAAAGCCTGCGCAGTGGCGAGTGCGAAATGGCCGTGGCAGGCGGCGTGGCCGTGTCGTTTCCGCAGCAGGCCGGTTACCTGTACCAGCCGGGTATGATTTTCTCACCCGACGGTCGCTGCCGCCCGTTTGACGCCAGTGCCCAGGGCACCTTTGCCGGTAACGGCGTCGGTGCCGTGACCCTGCGTCGCCTGGAGGACGCTTTGCGCGACGGCGACCCGGTATTGGCCGTGTTACGCGGCAGCGCGATCAATAACGATGGTCATCACAAGGTCGGCTACACCGCACCCTCGGTGATCGGTCAGCGTGAAGTCATCCAGGATGCCCTGCTGCTGGCCGACATCGATTGCGCCAGCATCGGCATGCTCGAGGCGCATGGCACCGGCACACCACTGGGCGACCCCATCGAGGTTCAGGCACTGCGTGATGCCTTCGCGCACCGCACGGACATCGGTGGCTGCGCGCTGGGTTCGGTGAAAGGCAACCTCGGCCACCTGGACACCGCCGCAGGCATCGCCAGCCTGATCAAGACCGTTCTGGCGGTCAGCCACGGGCGTATTCCGCCCAGCATCAATGTCGAGCGGGTCAACCCGGCGCTGCAACTGGAACAAAGCCCGTTTTACGTCCCTACCCAGGACCGTTCATGGCCGGCCGGACCACGCCGCGCCGGTGTGTCGTCATTCGGCATTGGTGGCACCAACTGCCATGTGATTGTCGAAGCACTGCCCGACGCATTGCGCACCTCAGGCCCGGTGGCGCAGGCCAGTGCTCTGCTGCTCAGTGCTGCCAGCCAGCACTCGTTGCGCCAACTGGCGGGCCTTTACGCCGAACGCCTGCACGCGACGGCCCCTGCCTTCGACCTCGCACACACCGCGTTACATGCCCGGCAACTGAACCTGCCGTTTCGTCTGGCGGTGCCGTTGCACGAAGAAACCGCCCCGGCGCTGCAGGCGTTTGCCCAGGGCGGCAGCGATGCCTTGCTGTATCAAGGACAGGCTAGCCAGGGCGCGCAGGTATGGCTATGCAGCGGACAGGGCAGTCAGTGGGCCGGAATGGGCAAAAGCCTCTACGGTCAGTCGAAGGCCTTCAGCGAAAGTCTGGACCGCAGCTTTGCAGCCTGTGCCGCGCACCTGCAACCCTCGTTGCAATCGGTCATGTTCGGCGACCACGCAGAGCTGATCGACCGCATGGATTACGCGCAGCCGGCCATCGTCGCCTTTGAAGTGGCGATGGCGGCTCACTGGCGCGAGGCGGGCCTGAGCCCGGACCTGTTGATCGGCCATTCGGTGGGTGAATTCGCTGCCGTGGTCATCGCCGGGATCTATCGACTGGAAGACATCCTGCCGCTGGTGATCATCCGCGGCCGGCTGATGAACCAGTGCGCGGCACAAGGCTCGATGCTCGCGGTGTTCTGCGACGCGGCAACGCTGCAGCCTCTGGCGCTTGAACACGGCGTGGAAATCGCCGTGCATAACGCAGAGCAGCATCTGGTGGCCTCCGGTGACCGCCACGCCATCGACGCACTGGCGCAAACGCTGCAAGAGCGAAACCTGCGGCATAACCATCTGAGCGTGGCCGGCGCGGCGCACTCGCGCTTGCTGGACCCGATTCTCGATGAGTTCCAGCAAGCCAGTGCAGCTTTGCGCCCCGCCCCGGCGAAAATACCGCTGATCTCGACCCTGACTGGCCAACCGCTGAGCCACGCCGAGCTTGAGTGCGGCGATTACTGGCGCAGGCACCTGCGTGAACCGGTGCGCTATCACCAGGCACTGACTCACGCCTTGCAAACCGGCGTGACGATCGCGCTGGAACTGGGTGCCGATGCACCATTGACCGGCATCGGCACGCGCCTGGAACACGCCGGCGTGCACTGGATCGCCAGTGCCCGCCGCCATAAACCAGCTACCACCGTCTTGCAGGATAGCCTGCTGCGCCTGTTCGCCGCTGGCGCCGCCTTGCCGTGGCGCACCCTGTTGCCCTCGGTCGGCAAGCGCATCCATGCCCCGCTGTATGTTTTTGACGAGCAGCGCTACTGGTGCGATGCGCAGCAACAACCGGTCACGCAAACGCCGGATCTGTTGCTGGAGGCCGGTCGCAAGGTCGTGTTGCAGGAAGGCGCCAATCTGGACCTGCCACGCCTGGAGCGCCTGTATCACTGCGTGACCCAACTGCATGCCATCTACGTTGACCAGATGGTTCGTCAGTGTGTGCACGCGAGCATAGATCAGGGTGCCGAGCCGCTGAGTATCCTGCGTGGGGGCCGGTTGCTGCCGCGCCATCGGCAACTGCTGGTGCGTCTGCTCAATGCCTGTGTCGAGGATGGCTATTACACCCTTGAACACGGCCGTTACCGCAGCGCCCGGTCCATCCCCTACGAACAGCGCCCGGCATTGCTGGCTGAGCTGCGCAGTTGCTGTGAAGAGCTGGACGTGATCGCTGACACCGTCGAGCGGGCGGGAGAGCAACTCTTCGCCATGATGAGCGGTGCGGTGGAGCCGGTGTCGGTGATCTTTCCGGAGAGCGCTTCCAGCGGTGTTGAAGTGCTGTATCAGCAATTCAGCTTCGGCCGCTATTTCAATCAGATCGCAGCAGGTGTGATCACCGGGCTGATCCACGAACATCAGCACTCCGGACGCGGGCCGCTGCGTATTCTGGAAGTCGGGGGCGGCACCGGTGGCACCACCGCCTGGCTGCTCCCGGAACTGCGCAACGTCGCCGATGTGCGTTATTGCTTCACGGACATTTCCGCGCTGTTCAGTCGCCGCGCCGAAGAAAAGTTCAGCGAGTACGATTTTGTCGAGTATGCCCAGTTCGACCTGCAAAAACCCGCCAGCGAGCAGGGTTTCCGGGCCGGGCACTACGACCTGATCGTTGCCGCCAACGTGATCCACGCCACCCAGCACGTGGGCCAGACCCTGCGCAACCTGCGCCCGTTGCTCAAGACGGGCGGCGCGCTGTTGATGCGCGAGATTACTCGTCCGATGCGCCTGTTCGATTTTGTCTTCGGCCCGTTGGTATTGCCGCTGCATGACGAGCAGGCGCGCGGTGGTGAACTGTTCCTGTCCACCGAACACTGGCAGCAACAATGCCTGGAAAGCGGCTTTGAACGCCTCGACTGGCTGCCCGACGATGGCAGCGCCACCGCCGGTATCAGCGAACACATCCTGCTGGCACGCACCCAGGCCGCCAACGTTGCGCCAGCCCTGCTCACCGCCGGGCACGACAGCGGCAGCACGGTGCTGGGCAGGCAACTGGGCGAACACTTTTACCAGCCCGACTGGACAGATTGCGCAGGCCAGCCGCAACGCTGGAAGACACGCTTGCAGGAAGCCTGTGAACAACTGGCCGCGCGCCACGGCGATGCTCGCCGCGCTCCCGTATTTACCCGCGCGGTGCCGTTGCCCGAAACCCTGACCGGCCTGGCGCTGCACTGGAGTGCCGAGCCATTCGGGGAGGCCAGCGTCGAGCTCAAGCAGTGCAATGATCAGGGGCAATGGCAGCGGCTCGGCAGTGCCGACAACCGTTCTGAGCGCCTCACCACACTGCCCGCCGCAAACACTGCATCCGGCACCCATTACGTCTGGCAATGGGCGCCAGTGAATGCCCAGGATACCCCGTTGGCGAGACTGCGCGTCGAACCGGCCAGCGTCCGTCCGGCACTGGCCGCCGTTGGCGTGGCCCATGACCCGGAGGCTTCAGCGTGCCTGCTGATTGTGCAAGGCGGCTCGCTGGCGGAGGTCGCCAGCCAGGTGCTCGATGCGGTGAAAGCCGACACCGGGCAACCTCTGCTGGTGGTCACCCGCAACGCGTGGTCACTGGCTGCCGATCACACGGTAAAACCCGAGCAACGCGCACTGTGGGGCTTGCTGCGGGTTGCCTGCGCCGAACAACCGGAGCGCGCACTGGCTGTCATTGACCTGGATAGCAGCAAGCTCAACGGTAGCGATGACTGGCAGGCGCTGCTGCCGGGCTTGAAGGCGGCGCAAAGCGGTGAGCGCTGGATTGCCGTGCGTGACGGCGTCGCACAGGTGCAGACGCTCAGCGTTCAGCTTCATCAGAGCGTCAGCCTCCCGGCACAAAGCTTCAAAGACACCGGCTGGCATATCGTGACCGGCGCATTCGGCGGCCTGGGTCGCCTGAGCAGCCATTGGCTGGCCGATCAGGGCGCGTCGCGCATCGCCCTGCTTGCGCCACGCTGCCCGCATGACGGCGAACAGTGGATCGACACCCTGCAACAGCACTATGGCTGTGAAATACGCTGGATGGCCTGCGATGTCAGTGATCAGGCTGCGCTGGCGGCCTGCCTCGACGCGCTGCGGGACGAGGGCGGCCTGAGCGGCGCGATCCACAGCGCCGGCGTGCTGGACGACACGCCGCTGAGCAACCTCGACGCCGCGCGCATGCAGCCGCTGCTGCAGGTCAAATGCTCGGCAGCCCGCCAACTGCAGACGGCGCTGGCGGATCAGGGTCGCTACCTGCTGCTGTATTCCTCGGCTGCCGCCAGCCTCGGCGCAGCGGGCCAAGGGGCTCATGCGCTGGCCAGTGCCTACCTGGACGGACTGGCCGAATCGCAAACCGACGCCCGCCTGCACACGGTCAGTATCGCGTGGGGCGCCTGGGGCGAAACCGGACGCGCAGCTGACGACCAACTGCATGCGCAACTGGCACTCGGCGGCATGGGTACGCTGGCAACCAGCGAAGGCTTGTGGCACCTGGAACAGGCGGTCATGCGCAATTCGCCGTGGCGTCTGGCGATGCGTATAGACCCTGAGCGCATCGATCCGCGCCGGCGTCTGCTGACGCAGCACATCGAGCAACCCGCGACGCGGACGCCCGCGAAAAACAGTCGCCACAGCGATGCACTCCCGGCACCGACCCTGACCGGTGATCCGCAGGCAGATCAACATGCGCTCAGCCAGTGGTTGAGCGCATCGATCTGCCGTCAGTTGCGCCTGAGCCCTGACGCTGCACCGGCGCATAATCAGGACCTGATGCAACTGGGCCTCGACTCGTTACTGTTCCTTGAGCTGAGCAGCGACATCCAGCGCCAATTGGGCGTTCGTCTGGACGCCGAACAGGCGTACCGCGACCTGAGCATTCGTGGCCTGAGCGCACTGTTGCTGTCCAGCACCGAAAAAGCGCCGCTTGCAGCCCGTGACACTGTCATCGTGCCGCAACCCGATAGCCGCTTCGAGCCTTTCCCGCTGACGCCTATCCAGCACGCTTACTGGCTGGGCCGCACCGACCTGATCGATTACGGCGGCGTGGCCTGCCATGTGCTGTTTGAATGGGACAAGGCTTACGTAGACTTCGACCTGACCCGCTTCGAGCAGGCCTGGAACGCACTGATCGCCCGTCATGACATGCTGCGCATGGTGATCGACAGTGACGGCCGCCAGCGCATTCTGCACAACACGCCCTGGTATCGCCTGCCACGCAACGACCTGCGCGAGTTGCCTGCTGAACAACAGCAACAACGCCTGCTGGACATTCGTGAAGACATGTCTTATCGCGTCTTGCCCACCGACTGCTGGCCGCTGTTTGAAGTCACGGTCAGCGAACTCGACGCCGGGCATTGCCGTCTGCACATGAACCTCGACCTGCTGCTGTTCGACGTGCAGAGCTTCAAGGTGATGATGGACGATCTGGCCAGCGCCTACGCCGGCCAGACACTCAAGCCGCTGGAACTGACCTTCCGCGACTACGTGATGGCTGACCTGGCACAGCGCGACAGCCTGCAATGGCGACAAGCCTGGCGCTACTGGCAGGACACGCTGGAACAGTTGCCTGGCGCACCGCAATTGCCACTGGCAGACAGCCCGCCAAAGGGCCAGCCACGTTTCCGGACCGTTCAGGGCAAACTCGACGCGGCGCAATGGAACCGTTTCAAGGCGCACTGTCAGCACGTGGGTGTGACGGCCTCTGCCGCGCTGCTGGCGTTGTTCGCCCAGACGCTGGAAAGTGTCAGCCGCACCCCGGAATTCACCCTCAACCTGACCTACTTCAACCGTCGGCCCCTGCACCCGCAGGTTCAGCAACTGATCGGTGACTTCACGTCAGTGTTGTTGATCGATTTCCAGTTGGGGCGCGGTGAAAGCCCAGGTCAGGTCATGGCCAGCACGCAGGCGAGGCTCTGGCAGCGCCTGGCACACACCGCCGTGAACGGCGTGGAATTGATGCGCGAACTCGGCCGTCGTCAGGGGCTGACGCGTCAACCGGCCATGCCGGTGGTGTTCACCAGCATGCTCGGCATGTCGCTGGACGGCAAAGCCATCGACCAGGCCATGACCTCGACCCTCGGCGACCCGGTGCACGTCTTCACTCAGACCCCGCAAGTCTGGCTGGACCATCAGGTGATGGAAATCGACGGCGAGCTGGTGTTCAGTTGGTATTGCATGGAAGACGTGCTCGCCGACGGCTTGATCGATAGCCTGTTTCAGAGCTATTGCGACCTGTTACAAACGCTGGCCGACCAACCGCAGGGCTTCGACAGTCTGCCCGAGCTGCCACGCCACGACTGGTCGGTGAACCTGGACGGCGAGCGCTTCGACCCGCAACAGCTCGAAGCACAGTTGCGTCGTGAGCCGGGGGTGCAAAGCGCGCGCGTCAGCGTCGATCGCGAAGGTCGTAGCCTGCTTGGCGAGTTGATCAGCCAGTCACCGAGCGCGGTCGATGAAGCGTTGTGCGCCCCGCTGCCACTGCCGCTGAGCGAGTTGCCGCAACTGAGTGAAGCGCAACGCCTGGAAGTTGACCTGACCTGGCAGGCGCTGGAAAGCCGCGCTCGTGAAGGTATTCTGAGCACCCTGCAAAAGCGCGGGCTGTTCAGTGAAGCCGGGCAGCGTCATGACCTGGCACAGGTGATGACCCGACTGGGCGCGCAGCCGCAATTTGCGGGCCTGTTGCGCCAATGGCTGGCAATGCTCTGCCAGCAACGCCGCGTGCAGCAGGACGGCCAGCACTATCAGGCCCTGCCCGCGCAGGCGCTTCAAGCCGCTGGCCAGATGCTCCCCGACGCCGAGTGGAGCCAGACGCTTGGCACGTACCTTAACGCCTGTATCGAACAGCACGCAGAACTGCTGCGCGGTGATTGTTCGCCGTTGAGCCTGTTGTTCGGTCACAGCGATGCCGTCGTTCAGGCCCTCTACAGCAACAACCCGGTGCTGCACTGCCTGAACAGCGCACTGGCGCAAACTGCCAAAGCGCTGGCGGGCACACGTCGCGACCTGCGGGTGCTGGAAGTCGGTGCTGGCACCGGTGCGACAACCCGGCACCTGTTGCCGATGCTTGAAGAACACTTGAGCGAATACCGCTTCACTGATGTGTCCAATCTGTTTCTCACCCAGGCCCAGGAGAATTTCGCTGCCTGGCCACAACTGACCTGCTCGATGCTCGACGTCAACCAACCGGTGGATTTCAGCCAGCACCCGGCTCAAGGCTACGACTTGGTCGTGGCGGTCAACGTGATGCACGACGCCGCGCATGTCACACGCTCGCTCAAGCGTCTGCACCGCCTGTTACGCAGCGGTGGGCATTTGCTGTTGCTGGAAGCCACCGAACGCGACAGCGCGCTGCAACTGGCGAGCATCGGCTTTATCGAAGGGCTGAGCAACTTTGAAGACGAGCGCAGCGAAGACGACAAGGCCATGCTCGATCTGCCGCGCTGGCGCACTGCCGTGCAGGCATCGGGGTTCAGTTGGGTCATGAACTGGCCACAGCAGGCCGACGACAGCATGCGTCAGCACTTCATGCTCGCCAGAGCCGAAGGCATCAGCCATCTGGACCTGGCGGCCGTGGCCGATCACCTGGAGCCACACCCTGCACAATGGCCACTGGCATTGCGTCAGGTGGAACAAGTGGTTACAGCGCCTGCGGCCAGACAAACCCCGCAACAGACCCGCGACTCGGGGCCGCGCCGGGAGGCTGATCCGGCATTGCTGGAGGCCGTTTCGCAGCTCTGGCAGGAGCTGCTCGGCCAACCTGTCGAAGCCGACAGCGACTTCTTCCTCAGCGGCGGCGACAGCCTGATCGCCACGCGCATGATCGCCCGCCTGAACCGCATGGGGCATTCCGGCAGCAGCCTGCGCAACCTGTTCGACACCCCACGGCTGAGTGATTTCTGCGCCACCCTGCTCGACCACAGCGTGCAGACCGATGACAACCCGCTGGCGCTGGCCAGAGGGCGTAACACGCTGTCGCTGTTCGTGTTCCATGCCTCGGATGGCGAGGTCAGCGCTTATCTGCCGCTGGCACAGGCGCTGGACATGCAGGTGTTCGGGCTACAAGCGACGAATGCGCTGGGCACTGATTCGCTCAAGGCGCTGGCCGCCCAGTACCTGCAGGCCATTCGTCGTCAGCAGGCCAGCGGGCCTTACGTGCTGCTGGGCTGGTCGTACGGCACCTTCGTGGCCGAAGAAACCGCGCGTCTGCTGCTGCGCCAGGGTGAGCAGGTACGCCTGATTCTTCTTGATCCAGTGTGCCGCGCGGACTTTCGCTTCGATGATCGCCCAGGCTTGTTGCGCCTGATGGCCGAGGGCGCAAAAAGCATCGCCCTGCCTGACGACCTCGAACAATTGCCGGCCGCCGAGCAATTGAACGTGTTCATGAACAACGCCACGCAGGCCGGCGTGCTGAAAAACCCGCCACAAGCGCAGCAGGCCGAACAGTGGCTGCAGCGCATCGAGCACCTGATGACGCTGCTGGCGCAACACTCGCATCCACGACAACTGGACCTGCCCTGCCTGTGGCTGAGCGCCGAAGGCCGCCCGCAGCACTGGCTGCCCGCCGAGCAGGACTGGCAGGAATGGGCCGCTACGGCGTGCCGCGAATCGATACCGTGCGATCACTGGCAACTGCTGCTCGACACCGATCAGGTTCAGCGTACTGCCGCGTCGATCCGCGACTGGCTGGCCGCCACCCACAAGGAGAGTCATCCATGAAAAGGCCATTGAAGGTGCTTGTTGTCGGGGCCAAGTTCGGGGAGCTGTACCTCAACAGTTTTCTGCTCGAACAGCCCGGTTTGCAGCTGGCCGGGCTGCTCGCCAACGGCAGCCCGCGCGCCAGAGCGCTGGCCAACGCGTTCGGCATCGCACTGTATACCGATGTCGAGCAACTGCCGGACGACCTGGACATTGCCTGCTTGGTGGTGCGCTCGGCGGTGGTCGGCGGGGCCGGTGGGCAATTGACCGAGCGCCTGCTGCAACGCGGGCTGCATGTCATTCAAGAGCACCCGGTGCACCCGGATGAAATCGTTCGGCATCAGCAACTGGCCACCCTGATGGGCTGCCAGTACATCGTCAACAGCTTCTACCCGCACACCGAGGCGGGCCGCTGCTGGAGCGGCACGGCGCAACGCATCTCGCGGCTGCTCGACGGCCGCAAACCCAGCCTGGCACAGTTGACCACCAGTCGCCAGCTGCTCTACTCGGGCCTGGACCTGCTGTTTCAGGCGCTGGGCTGCGATCTGGCCAGGCAGGTCAGCGTCAGCCTGCTCGATGGCGACGATGACTTTCATACCCTGTCGCTGAACCTGCCGGATGGCCGCGTGCTGCTGCGCCTGCAACGCTGGATGGCGGCCGACGATCCGGACCTGCACAGTCTGGTCATGCACCAGCTCAATCTGGCGTGGCCCAGTGGCTACCTGTCGCTGGACGCCACCTACGGCCCGGTCAACTGGACACCTGCGCTGCACGCCGAGGCCCATGACGACGATCGCCAGACCCTCTACACCAGCAACGCCGACTACCTGCAGCACGCAACCGCGATGCCGTTACACCCGGCAGCCAGTCACTGGCGTAGCGCGCATGAAATCGAAGGGCCTGCCGGTGTCGCCTGGCTGCTGCAACAACTGCTGGCTGTCCTGCAAGGCCAGCCCCGCGCCGACGGCCTGCAGGCGGATTATCAGTTAGCCGTGGCCAGGCTCTGGCAAGACATCCTGCGCTGCGCCGGACCCGCCGAGCAGCGCATGGCCAGCGCGCCGCTTTTCATTGATGCCGCGCAACTGCGGGCGGAGGGTTGATCGCATGGATGTGGGTATGGATGCAGGTATGTTGCGCCCTTTTCTGCGCGCCGATCAGCGCCAGCCGCATGTGCTGCTGTGCCCGTTTGCCGGGGCCAGCGGTGGCGCCTTTCATCACTGGCGCGAGCTCGACGAGCCGGGCCTGAACCTGACGCTGGCGATCTATCCGGGGCGTGACCAGCGCATGCACGAGCCCTGTCTGCGCAAGGTCCAGCCACTCGCCGACAGCCTTGCCGCAGACATTCAGGCTATGCCGGATGCACAACGCCGAACCCTGATACTGGCCGGGCACAGCATGGGCGCGCAGGTTGCCTTAGAAACCTGCCTGCTGCTGGAACAGGCCGGCACGCCACCCGCAGGGCTGGTGTTGTCGGCCTGCCATGCACCCCACCTGACTGGCAGGCGGCTGCTCAGCCATCTGGATGACCAACGCTTCATCGAACAACTGGTTGCCATCGGCGGGGTCAGCGACGCCTTGCTGGCAAACCCGGACCTTCTGGCGTTGTTCATGCCCTTGCTGCGTGCCGATTTTCAAGCCACGGAAAGCTATCACCGTCCGTTGCAGGCGGATCGTCAGCGCTTGCAGACACCGACGCTGTTGCTGCACGGCAGTCACGACCCCGAAGCCGATCAGGAGGAAGTCAGCGCCTGGCGGCAATGGCTGTGCGGCGACTGTCGGCAACAGGTCATGGCCGGCGACCACTTCTACCTGACGCAACGCCCCAGAGCCTTCGCTGCAGAGGTTCTGAACTTCATCGAACAGAGCATCAGCCCTTTCCATCCGTAACGGGAAACGACCATGCACACCGAACACACGTCTCACGACCCGCTGCACCCCTTCGCCGACCAGACCCTGCCTCAACGGCTGCGTCGCTGGGCGAGTCAGTACGGCGCACACACCGCGCTGGTCGCAGGCGACGTATGCCTGAGCTACACGCAGTTGGATCAGCGGGTTGATCGCCTGGCCGGGGGCCTTGCAGCGCTGGGCATTACGGCCGGTGACCGGGTCATGCTGCAACTGCCCAACGGCGTCGGTTTTGTCTGCGCACTGTTTGCCGTAATGCGCATCGGTGCGGTGCCGGTACTGGCCATGCCCACCCAGCGTGCAGAGGACATTGCGGCGCTGTGCCGGCTGGCTGAACCGGTGGCCTACCTGATACCCGATCGCCTTCGGGACTTCGACTATCGGGACATGGCTGCGGAGATCGTCAAGCAGCAGCCCTCACTCGCGCACGTGATCGTCGACGGCGAACACGGGCCTTTCAACGCGATGTCGGCGCTGGATGCACCCTGCCCGGCCGATCCGCTGGCCGACCCGCGCGGGCTGGCCTTGCTGCTGCTTTCCGGCGGCACCACCGGCACGCCAAAACTGATCCCGCGCAGCCACGCCGACTACGCCTACAACTTTTCCCACTCGGCCAGACTCTGTGAACTGGACAGCGACAGCGTGTACCTGGCCGTGTTGCCGACCGCGCACAATTTCACCCTCGCCTGCCCCGGCGTGCTCGGCAGTCTGGCCGCCGGTGCAACGGTGGTACTGGGCGACAGCGCCAGTTGCGATGCGGCCATGCCGTTGATCGAGCGCGAAGGCGTCACCCATGTGGCGCTGGTCCCGCCGCTGGCGCAACTCTGGGCCCAAGGGCGCGATTGGGAAGACAGCGACCTGACCAGCCTGAAGCTGCTGCAGGTCGGCGGCTCGCGACTGGACCCGGCACTGGCAGCCCACCTGCTTGAAGCGCTGGACTGCCAAATACAACAGGTGTTCGGCATGGCCGAGGGCCTGCTGTGCTACACCCGCCCGGACGATCCGCTGGAGGTCGTGCTCAATACGCAGGGCCGTCCATTGTCGCCGTTCGACCAGGTTCGTCTGGTGGACGCGGACCTGAACGACGTCGCTGTCGGCCAGACCGGCGAACTGCTGACCCGCGGCCCCTACACCATTACCGGGTATTACCGGGCGGCAGATCACACTGCGCGCAGTTTCACCGACGACGGCTACTACCGCAGCGGCGACCTTGCGCGCTGGACGCCGCAAGGCAACCTGATCGTCGAAGGGCGCATCAAGGAACAGATCCAGCGCAGCGGTGAAAAGATCTCTGCGGCACACATCGAAAATCACCTTACGGCGCTGCCCGACATCGAATCTGCCGTTGTGGTGGCGGTGCCGGATCCGCTGCTGGGCGAGCGCATCTGCGCGTTCATTCTGGGCGACCCGCCGACGGGTGCCGGCCAGTGCATTCGCGACCAACTGCGTCAGCAGGGGCTGGGTGAAGACAAGCTGCCCGATCAGTTCGAGTGGCTTGCCGCATGGCCGCTGACGGCCGTGGGCAAGATCGACAAACGCCAACTGGCCGCTCTGGCCCAGTGAATCCGGGAGTAATCCATGAATGTTGTGAAGTCTGCACCTGAGTGTGAAAACCTCGGCGACATACGCCAGGGCATCGATGACCTCGACCGGCAGATTGTGCAAATCCTTGCCCGGCGCCTGACCTACGTAAAGGCCGCGACCCGCTTCAAGGCCAGCCAGCAGGCCATTCCGGCGCCCGATCGGGTGCGCGCAATGCTCGAAGAGCGACGTCAGTGGGCCCACGATGCAGGTTTGCCCGTCGATGAAACAGAGGACTTCTTCAAAGACCTGATCCACTGGTTCATCAACCAGCAGATCACCCATTGGCGAGTGCTGCACCCGGAGGCTCAGCCATGAACCAGCAGCCATCATTGCGCGATGTGCACGGATGTCTGACGGGAGGCCTGATGGAATGCCTGCACAGCGCGCGGTCGCAGGTCAGCGCAGCCCGGCCTCGGGTACTGGCCTCGTTCTCCACGCCTTCGCCACACGTCGAGCCGTTCGGATTGTTCACGGCCAATCGCGAGCAGGTCCAACCGGCCTGTCTGTGGCACGTTCAGGCACAAGGGCAATACCGTGTAGGCCTGGGCCTGGCCCATGAATTCAACGCCGGGCCTGCGGACAGTTGGCAAACACTCGAGAACCGCTGGCGGGACATGGCAGCCACTGCGGTGGTTCGCGGCGACCATCGCCCCACACTGTTCGGCGGTTTTGCCTTCGACCGTCGGCAGCCCAGAACACGCCTGTGGCGCGACTTTCCCGACGCCGCGTTGACGCTGCCGCGCTTTGAACTTCACGAGTCCGATGGTCAGACCCGGTTGATCGTCAATGTGCTGATTGACGAGCACAGCCAGTGCGACCCTCTGGCAGAAGCGCTGGCTGGCGAATGGGCAGAAATTCTCGCCCGGCCTTTGCCCGGCGCACCGGCAACCGGCGATCAGTTCGTGCGTTTGTCGATGGCACACCTGTGGAAACAGGACGTGTTTCACGCGGTAAACCGGATCAAGCGTGGCGGACTGGAAAAGGTCGTCCTGGCCCGCTCGCAAAATGTCGCAGCGGCCAGCCCTCTGGAACAGGTCATGCAGCGCTTGATGCGCAAGCAGCCCAACGCCTACCTGTTTGCTTTCGCGCGGGGCAGCAGTTGCTTCATGGGTGCATCACCCGAATGCCTGTTGACCGTGCATGGTGATCAATTGCACACCATGGCCCTGGCAGGCACCGCACCACGCGGGGTAAACAGCGCAGACGACGCGCGTCTGGGCGAGCAATTGCTGCTGAGCGAAAAAGACAACAGCGAACACGCCATGGTGATCGACTGCATCAGGCATGGTCTGGCTGAGCACTGCCTGGCACTGGACATCGCGTGCCGGCCGCGACTGCACAAGCTGCCGCATATCCAGCATCTGCTGACCCCCGTTCAGGCTACCCTCGCTCCGAACCCCAGCCTGCTGGGCATCGCCCAAAGCCTGCACCCGACGCCTGCGGTGGGCGGCCTGCCGCGCAATGAGGCGCTGGACTACATCCGCAGCCATGAACAACTCGACAGAGGCTGGTACGCCGGACCGATTGGCTGGCTTGACGATCAGGGCAACGGCGAACTCGCTGTCGCGCTGCGCTCGGCACTGTTGAACGGCCATAGAGCCACGCTGTTTGCAGGCTGTGGGCTGGTCAGCGGATCGGAGCCGGAAAGCGAGTACCGGGAAAGCGACTTGAAAATGCAGACGATGAGGGAAGCATTGTCGGGAAGCGGCCTGCCTGGTTAGACGCCTCCAGGCTGATACGGCGCCTTCACGCACCGCTTCGCGCGCCCTGCATGAACATCTGCAGCAACGCGGCATCCATACCCGTGCGCGCAACGCGGCCACGGCGCTCTGCATCGACCAGCCCGAAGAGCAGTGAAGCGAAGGTCTCGGTCAGTACCGGGGCGCTGATGTCGATACGAAACAGGCCTTCGCGCTGGCCGCGCAGAAAAAACGCATCCAGAGCGTCTGAATAGGGCAGCCAGCGCAGGCCGCCGCAGCTTTCATCCATGGTGTCCGGGCGCCACTGAAAAACCAGAAACACCAGCATTTCACGGTGGGTCAGGTGGTTGTCGATCAGGCGTTGCAGCGCCTCAAGCGGTGGCGCGTTCTGCAGATCGGCGTCGGCGATCATTTTGTTCATCAACTCGGAAGCGTGGATGAGCAGTATCTCGATCAGGTTGGCGCGGGTGCCGCAGAAGCGATTGAGCGTGGCCTTGCTCACCCCGGCCGCTTCGGCGATGTCCTTGAAGGTGCCGGTGGAGTGGTCGACCAGCGCAACGGCCAGCGCTTTCAGGAATTTTTCGTCAGCAGGTACGTCCATCAGGTGCGTCTTTACCTCGTCATAGAGTGCGTGCGGCGCATTGTGCAGAACGCCTGTTTATTCGCAAAGCATATACACAATTAGTCACGAAAGTCTCATATGAGGCAATATTGACTCAAAGCCGTACAAAAGTGGATCATTCGCGCCTTTAGCGTCTGATGGGCTGCGCCCGGGTGAATGATGAGTAATTTGAGCGATTGGCGTGTGATGCCTGCGATAGCGCTGCTGGCAGCGTTGGGTCTTGCCGGTTGTGAGCAGAAGCCGCAGCAGGATCCCGCCGCCTCGGCAGCGCCCAAAGAGGTTGAAGCGGTTGCTGTCAAAGCTGAATCGTTCACGGTGGTCGACGAACTGCCCGGCCGTATCGAGCCGGTTCGTGTGGCACAGGTGCGTGCCCGGGTGGCTGGCATTGTGCTCACGCGCAATTTCGAGGAAGGCGCCGACGTGAAAGCAGGCGCAGTGCTGTTCCAGATCGACCCGGCGCCTTTCAAGGCGGCATTGTCCAAGGCGCAGGGTGATCTGGCGCGCACCGAAGCCACGTTGTTCGAAACCCAGGCCACGGTCAAACGCTACGAGTCGCTGGTGGAGATCGAAGCGGTCAGCCGCCAGACCTTCGACACCGCACGCTCCGCATTGCAAAACGCCGCCGCCGCCAAAAAATCGGCCCAGGCTGACGTGGAAACGGCCAGGCTGGACCTGGGCTACGCCACGGTCAGGGCGCCGATTTCAGGGCGCATCGGGCGCGCGATGGTCACCGAAGGCGCGCTGGTCGGTCAGGGCGAAACCACGCTGCTGGCGACCATTCAGCAACTCGACCCGGTCTACGCCGACTTCACCCAACCGGTCGCCGACGCCTTGCAGATGCGCGCCGCCATTCAGGAAGGCCGCTTGCCCAAGGGCGGCGAGGACGCCTTGTCACTGAGCGTCGACGGCACCGACTATCAAAGCACCGGCACCCTGCTGTTTACCGACGTGGCAGTAGACCGCACCACCGGCCAGGTGTCCTTGCGCGCCCGCTTCGCCAACCCCAAAGGCGTGTTGCTGCCGGGCATGTATGTGCGCGTGCGCACGCCGCAGCGGGTCGATGCCAACGCCATTCTTGTCCCTCAGCGTGCCGTGCAGCGCTCCAGTGATGGTGCGGCCCGCGTGCTGGTGATCGCTCAGGACGGCACGGCAGAAGCGCGTCCGGTCAAAAACGGCGCCATGCAGGACTCGCGCTGGCAGATCACCGAAGGCCTGAAAGATGGCGAACAGATCATCATCGGCAACATGACCGGGCTCAATCCCGGTGACAAGGTCGTGCCCAAATCGCCGTCCGCCCAGCAGCAGGTCAAGGCTCAATAACGCCGCCTTCAGCGCGATCGAGGATCACTGTCCATGTCTCTGTTTTTTATCAAGCGACCCAACTTTGCCTGGGTGCTGGCCCTGTTCATTCTGCTCGCCGGGCTGATGGCGCTGCCTGCCCTGCCCGTGGCGCTATACCCGAACGTGGCACCGCCACAGATCACCATTACCGCGACTTACCCTGGCGCGTCCGCCAAGGTGCTGGTGGATTCGGTAACCAGCGTCATTGAGGAAGAGCTCAACGGCGCCAAAGGTATGCTGTATTACGAGTCGACCAGCAACTCGACCGGCAGCGCAGAAATCAACGTGACGTTCGTGCCCGGCACTAACCCGGACATGGCCCAGGTAGAGGTTCAGAACCGCATCAAGAAAGCCGAAGCGCGCCTGCCGCAGACCGTGCTCAGCCAGGGTTTGCAGGTCGAACAGGCCAGTTCCGGCTTCCTGATGATCTACACCCTGAGCTACACGGGCGACTCAGCCAACAAGGGCACAGTCGCGCTGGCCGACTATGCCGCGCGTAACGTCAACAATGAGATCAGCCGGGTAAACGGCGTCGGCAGGCTGCAATTCTTTGCCGCAGAAGCTGCCATGCGCGTCTGGATCGACCCACAGAAGCTGGTCGGTTTCGGGCTGTCCATCGATGACGTCAACGCTGCCGTGCGGGCGCAGAACGTGCAGGTCCCGGCAGGCAGTTTCGGCAGCAGCCCGGGCTCGTCGCTGCAGGAGCTGACGGCCACCCTGGCGGTCAAAGGCACGCTGGACAACCCGGAAGAATTTGGCCGCATCGTGTTGCGCGCCAACGAAGACGGCTCGACGGTGCATTTGTCCGACGTCGCGCGGGTGGCCATCGGCAGTCAGGATTACAGTTTCGAATCCCGCCTGAACGGCAAGCGCGCGGTGGCCGGTGCGGTTCAGTTGTCACCGGGTGCCAACGCGATTGAAACCGTCAAGGCAGTCAAACAGCGGCTCACCGAGCTGTCGGTGAATTTCCCGGAAGGCGTCGAATTTTCCGTGCCGTATGACACCTCGCGCTTCGTCGATGTGGCCATCGACAAGGTGATCTACACCCTCATCGAGGCCATGGTGCTGGTGTTTCTGGTGATGTTCCTGTTTCTGCAGAACATCCGCTACACGCTGATCCCGACCATCGTGGTGCCGGTGTGCCTGGCCGGTACGCTGGCGATCATGTACCTGCTGGGCTTCTCGGTGAACATGATGACCATGTTCGGCATGGTGCTGGCCATCGGTATTCTGGTCGACGACGCCATTGTGGTGGTCGAAAACGTCGAGCGCATCATGGCCGAGGAAGGCCTCTCCCCTGCGGCAGCGACCGTGAAGGCGATGCAGCAGGTGTCCGGCGCGATTTTCGGCATCACCCTGGTGCTGGCTGCGGTGTTTCTGCCGCTGGCGTTCATGGGTGGCTCGGTCGGGGTCATCTACCAGCAGTTTTCACTGTCGCTGGCCGTGTCGATTCTGTTCTCGGGCTTTCTGGCCCTGACGTTCACCCCGGCGTTGTGCGCCACGCTGCTCAAGCCAATCCCGGCGGGTCATCATGAGAAGCGCGGTTTCTTCGGCGGCTTCAATCGGCTGTTCGGCAAGTTCACCGACCGCTACGAGCGGGTCAGTTCCAGCATGATCAAACGCGCTGGCAGCTACATGCTGCTGTACGTCGGTATCGTCGGTTTGCTGGGCTTTTTCTACCTGCGTCTGCCAGAGTCGTTTGTGCCGGTGGAAGACCAGGGTTATCTGATCATCGACGTGCAGCTGCCGCCGGGAGCCACCCGGGCGCGCACCGACGCCACCGCGCAGTTGCTGGAAACCTACATGTTGTCCCGCGAGGCGACCGGGGCTGTGACCATGCTGCTGGGTTTCAGTTTTTCCGGCATGGGCGAAAACGCCGGTCTGGCGTTCCCGACCCTCAAGGACTGGTCAGTGCGCGGCGACGGGCAATCGGCGGGTGAAGAAGCGGCGGCGTTCAATCAGCATTTTGCCGGTCTCAGCGACGGCACGGTCATGGCCGTGACACCGCCGCCTATCGACGGGCTGGGCACTTCAGGCGGTTTTGCGCTGCGTTTGCAAGACCGCGCAGGTCTGGGCCGCGAAGCCCTGCTTGCAGCGCGCAACGAGTTGCTGGGCAAAGCCAATGGCAACCCGAAGATTCTCTACGCGATGATGGAGGGGCTGGCCGAAGCACCGCAGTTACGCCTGAACATCGACCGCGAAAAAGCGCGGGCGCTGGGGGTTAGCTTCGAGTCGATCAGCAACGCGCTGTCCACCGCTTTCGGCTCCTCGGTGATCAGTGATTTCGCCAACGCTGGACGTCAGCAGCGGGTTGTGGTGCAGGCCGAGCAGAGTTCGCGGATGACCCCGGAAAGCGTGCTCAAGCTGTACGTGCCCAACAGCAGCGGCACGCTGGTGCCGCTGAGTGCATTCGTTTCGACGCACTGGGAAGAAGGTCCGGTGCAGATCGCCCGCTACAACGGCTACCCCACGTTCAGGATCGCGGGTGACGCACCACCGGGTGTCAGTACCGGCGAAGCGATGGCGGAGATTGAAAGAATCGTCTCCCAGTTGCCTCCCGGCATCGGTTACGAATGGACCGGCCTCTCCTACCAGGAAAAAGTAGCCAGCGGCCAGGCGACCGGGCTGTTTGCCCTGGCCTTGCTGGTGGTCTTTCTGCTGCTGGTCGCGCTGTACGAAAGCTGGGCGATCCCGCTGGTGGTCATGCTGATTGTGCCGGTGGGCGCGCTCGGTTCGGTGCTGGCAGTGACCGCCGTCGGCATGCCGAATGATGTGTATTTCAAGGTAGGGCTGATCACCATCATTGGCTTGGCAGCGAAAAACGCGATTCTGATCGTCGAGTTTGCCAAGGAGCTGTGGGATCAAGGGCATTCGCTGCGTGATGCGGCGCTTCAGGCCGCACGACTGCGCTTTCGGCCGATTGTCATGACCTCGCTGGCGTTCATCCTCGGCGTGGTGCCGTTGACACTGGCGACCGGCGCAGGCGCTGCAAGCCAGCGGGCCATCGGCACCGGGGTGATCGGCGGCATGCTCAGCGCGACGCTGCTGGGGGTGGTTCTGGTACCGATCTTCTTCGTCTGGGTGCTGTCAGTGCTGCGGCGCAAGCCCCACGAGACGCAACAGCTTGCCGACGCCGAGCAGCCTGCCAAAGACTGAGCGCGCCGCACGTGACGGGCACTCTGGATTCAATCCCGCGTGTCCGCCGTTGGCCCGAAGGGCGGGTCAACAGAGGTATTGACCTGCGTCCAGGCCGGGACCGTGTTGAAGGCGATTTCCGACGCCACATTCACCCGGTTGCGGCCCTGCGACTTGGCCGCGTACAGCGCGCGGTCGGCCAGCTCGATCAGGCCTCGCTGGCTGATCTGGCGGTTACTGCCAATGACCGTTGCAACGCCCAGACTGACCGTCACGATGCCGAACGGGCTGGCGGGGTGCGTGATCTGCTCGTCACGGATGGCCTGCAGGATACTCTCGGCGACCTGCCGAGCGCTCGCCTCGTCAGTGCCAGGCAACACGACGGCAATCTCCTCACCGCCATAACGAGCAGCAACATCGCCGGGGCGACGGATGCATTGCTCGACCAGCCGAGCGAGCGCCACCAGGCATTCGTCACCGGCCAGATGACCGAAATGGTCGTTGTAACGCTTGAAATGATCGGCATCCATAAGGATCAATGACAGCATGTTGCGCTCGCGTCGGGCGCGCTTGAATTCGACATCCAGAAACTGATCGAAACGTCTGCGATTGGCCAGCCCGGTAAGCTTGTCTTCCGAGGCAATGAACTCCAGATGCTGGTTCAACTGAATGAGGGCTGCCTGGGATTCCAGCAACTGATCCTCTGCACGTATGCGGCTATGTATGTGCTTGATCAGGCGAATGCCAAGCCCGATCACCAGCCCAAGCAGCACCAGCATGACCAGCACCGACTGTTTGGTCTGCCCCAGCCAGTCCAGCATAGCCTCCCTCTGACCCACCGCGACGACGGTCACGATCGGGTAGATCTCGCTGCGTTTGAACGCATAAAAGCGCGGGATACCGTCGATTCTGGAAACGAAGCGTGTGGTGCCGGAGGGTTTGTCACGTTCGGACGTGAAAATCGGCGTCGATGACAAGTCGCGCCCGATTTCCGCCTCAAGATGGGGATAGCGCACACGCAACTGCCCAGCCGTCGATGTCAGGCTGATGATGCCGGTGTCTCCGACCTGAATGCCTGAGTAGAACTTCAGCAGATGCTCGACACCGATGGTCACCACCATCAACCCGGCAAAACTCGAGTCAGGATGATTGATACGCCGACTGACTGATATCACCCACTCGCCAGAGGCACGGCTGCGAATGGTCGGCCCGATGTAGGGCGCCCGGCCAGGCGTCTGCAGGTGGTGCTGAAAAAACTCGCGTTTGACACTGTTGACGCCGACAGCCTTGGGGTTGGTCGAAAAGGTGCAAATCCCTTCGACGTTGTACAACGAAACCGTATCGATCTGCGGCAGCGCGCCCATTTCACGGGCAATCACCGACTTCAGCCGCTCGATCTGTAGCGGCCCGACGCCGTCCTTTTCGACACGCTCCGTCAGGCCGATCAGCATCAGCTCGCTCTGTTTGAAGATACCGTCTGTGTAAGTGCTCAGCGCCGCAGCCAGATTCACTGTACTGGTCTGGATGTTATCCATCGTGTTGCGGCGCGCGGTCCATGCCTGCCAGACCATCAACATCACCACGCAGGCGCACACTACGAAGATCAGCCATGACGCAAGCCGAAGGTCGCGTTTCAAAACTTGCCTCCACAACAGGTGAGAACCAGTGCATCTGGTTTTTCTGAAAACCGGACCTGATTGCTCAGGGGCCATCGACAATCCTTTCACTATCAATTGCCATTGTCGGCAAGCACTCGGCCATACCTGAAGGGGCTGGCATGGGATCAGAGCATGCCAGAGAGTGGCATCATAGTGCCACTTACAGACATCTGTTGGTTGTCAGGGGTTCAACATACGCAGGCAGGCGCACACTGGATCACAGTGGCGCCTGATTTTCTGGCGGGCTCGTAAGCGGCGTGCGCTTAAGGCGTCATGGCGGGGTTATGCGGGTTGCCGGGTTGTCAGGCCGTGGCGGCGACGGGCTTGCGCTGCGCGGCGGCCTCCAGCTCGCGTACCAGCGGCAGCACATGCTCGCCAAAATAGGCGACTTCTTCCTGAAAATGCAGAAAGGCGGAAAGCACCAGGTCTACGCCAACCGACTTGAGTTCGACGATGCGCTCGGCAATCTGGCGCGGCGTGCCGATCAGATTGGTCTTGAAACCATCGTTGTATTGCACCAGATCCTGAAAAGTCGATTTGGCCCAGTTGCCCTCGCCTTCCGGGCTGGCCTTGCCCGCCTGTTTCGCGGCATCACCAAACGCATTGACGGCCTCGGGATCGGCCTTGTCGACGATCTCGGCCAGTACCGCGCGCGCCTCCTCTTCGGTATCGCGAGCGATAATGAAGGCATTGACGCCGATCTTCACCGAATGGCCGTTCGCGGCAGCCTTGGCGCGAATATCATCGACCTGAGCCTTGATGCCTTCGACGGTGTTACCGTTGGTGAAATACCAGTCCGACACACGGGCCGCCATGTCCCGCGCGGCACGTGAGCTGCCGCCCTGGAAAATCTCAGGATGCGGACGCTGGATGGGCTTGGGTTTGAGGGTGTAATCGTGGAAGCGGTAGAAATCACCCTTGAACGTGAAGTTGTCGGTGGTCCAGATTCCCTTGAGGGCGCGAATAAACTCTTCGGAACGTCGATAGCGCTCGTCGTGTTCCAGCCAGGGTTCACCGATGGCCTGAAATTCACCCTTGAACCAGCCGCTGACGATGTTCACCGCCACACGCCCTGCGGTGAGCTGGTCAATGGTCGCCAGCTGTTTGGCCGCCACCGAGGGCGTCCACGGCCCTGGCAAAATAGCCGCGATGACCTTGAGCTTTTCGGTGGCGGCCAGCAGCGCGTGGCTGAAGGCCACGGATTCATGCTGAAACTCGGCACCGTAACCGGCGGTGAAGCGGATTTGCGTCAGCGCGTATTCAAAACCGGATTGCTCGGCGATCTGCGCCAGCTTGCGGTTGTAGTCGATGGTCCAACTGGTGCGCTGCTCGATCTTGCTGACGACCAGTCCTCCGCTGACGTTCGGCACCCAGTAGGCAAATTTTATCGATGAATGGCTCATGTCGGCACTCCTCTGACTGCAGGCTCCCGAGCACGGGAGTCGAATAGGGTTGCATGTGCACAAAGCAGCAACCGTGCCAGCCACTAAAAGCAATACAGATCAATGGGTTGAACAGGCTAAAAGATAGCGTCAACTGTCCATGCACCGTCAAGGTGTCGATGTGCTGTTGGCAGAGCAACAGCCATTGCCGGAATCAACCCGCGCAAGGCAAGGTCAGCCAAAATGAAAAACCGACGAAAGGCCCCTTGCCCCGGCTATTCAGAAGCACGCGGCCGGAGTAACTTTTGGATCCAATGAAGCCCTATTCATCCGCAGGAGCACAGATGAAATTTCATGCCATTTTTCTGGCCTTGATGATCCCCGCCGTTTCGGTGCACGCCGAAGTAAAGGTCATTAACATCCCTCTTGACCCGGCAGGTAAGCATGCGTTGGTGGAAAAAAGTGGAAGCCCGGACCTGCGAGTGGTAGTGACCCGCCGAGAAGGCCTTCTTGGTGTGATCTACTCCAAACGTCTCTACAACTGCGAAAACCACACGGTGAACCTGGTGGGCACTGGCTCGACGCTGGAAATCATGGAGCAGTCCAATGCCGTCAGTGGCATGGCACCCATCATCCGCAATTCCACAGATGACTCAATCAGTTCCGAAGCCTGTAGTTGAACTGACCAGGCGATAACCTGCTCAATCATCAATACATGATGCCCTCTCCCAGAAAAGCGCCCGGCACAAGGCGCTTTTTTCGTTTCTGCCTGTTGCTAACTGCACCATTATCCCTTGAGCAAAAAAGACTTGCACCATAGGTATTACGGTATACCATCATACAAAAATAAATCACCGTACCGGTCAATCAGGCGGGTGCCTGGATCACGCGAGGTAAATGCCATGAAGTTTTCATTGTTCGTGCACATGGAGCGCTGGGATGAAAGTGTCAGTCATCGCCAGCTTTTCGAAGACCTGACCGAACTGACGCTGATGGCCGAACACGGTGGCTTCAGTACGGTATGGATCGGCGAACACCATGCGATGGAATACACCATTTCGCCTAGTCCCATGCCGCTGCTGGCTTATCTGGCCGCCAGAACCACCCGTATTCACTTGGGCGCGGGCACTATCATTGCGCCGTTCTGGCACCCGTTGCGGGTGGCCGGAGAATGCGCGCTGCTGGATGTGATCAGTAACGGGCGCATGGAAGTCGGCCTGGCACGCGGTGCCTACCAAGTAGAATTCGACCGGATGGCGGGCGGCATGCCAGCTTCTGAAGGCGGCAAGGCGTTACGTGAGATGGTGCCGGTGGTGCGAGCTCTGTGGCAGGGCGATTACGCTCACGATGGCGATATCTGGAAATTCCCCACGTCGACGTGTGTGCCCAAGCCGATCAGCACTCCGCCGATGTGGATCGCCGCACGAGACCCCGATTCGCACAATTTCGCGGTGCAGAACGGCTGCAATGTGATGGTCACGCCGCTGATGAAGGGCGACGAGGAAGTCGTCGATCTGAAGAACAAGTTCGAGGCAGCCCTGGCCAACAACCCTGACGTGCCCCGCCCGCAATTGATGGTGCTGCGCCATACGCATGTGCATGCGGCGGACAATCCAGAAGGCTGGAAAGTGGGCGCGAGCGCCATCGCGAAGTTCTACCGCACGTTTGATGCGTGGTTTGGCAATAAACAGACGCCGGTGAATGGTTTTCTTGCGCCGAGCCCCGAAGAGAAATTCAAGGAGCGCCCGGAGTTTGAGCTGGAGAATATCCGCAAGAACACGATGATCGGCACCCCGGAAGAGATTATTCCGCGCATTCGGTATTATCAGGAACTGGGTGTCGACGAGTTCAGTTTCTGGTGCGATAACAGTTTGCCGCATGCCGAGAAGAAGAAATCGCTTGAGCTGTTTATCAAACACGTGGTGCCGGCGTTTCGTTGAGTGTTCAGATTGTCTGAGGGCACTGAAAAGCGCTGCCCAGACCACGATAATGATCGTTCCACTGTGTGTGACCGGGGCCTTCGGCCAGAATCAAAAGCTGACTTTGATTATCGTGCCGATGCTCCGCGTCGGCATGCCGTTCTGGACGCTCTGCGTCCTCTGTGTGGCGCTTGTGGCGCTCCGCGCCACAATAGGGTTCTGCGCTGCCAGGTGGATTTACATAAGACTCAAGGCACCTTTTCGCCCCTCGGCGAGTGACTTTGACGGATCAAAGTAACCAAAATCCCGGCTCCGTTTCCGGCCCGA
>NZ_ATDK01000329.1 GCF_000444135.1 Pseudomonas avellanae BPIC 631 | reverse complement strand
TGGCCAAACTGGATCGTGATGCGTTCTTCAATGCTGAGTTCATGATATGACATAGGTTCACCGTACCGGATTGGTCAGGTGTTGCGCTCAGTTTTTGCCGCCGCCGGGACTTACCACACGAGGCAAGCGCTTACTTTCCGAAAAGCGCCCGCGCGGCGGATCTGAAAGACCCTTCATTGAATGTCATGGCGGGCTCTCTCGCACAAAATGCGATTCGCAGCTACGCCCATGACGACCATGTGGCGGTCAAGATGCGACTGGGCGACTTTCTTGAAAAAGGCGGTAAGGTCTATGCGGACACTTCGTCGGTCATTACCGGCGGAGATGAGGCGAGCCCGCTGATCGTTACATTGCCTAAAGGACAAAAAGTCCCAGTCGAGATTATCACTACCCATAACGACAAGAGTAATAAGAGTAATAAGAGTAGAGGCTGAGCATTTTCGCTGTTTACACAGGGATCGAGCAGAACGCCCCCATGCCAGACACCCGTTAACTCAATTGTCTTTTGCCCTGAAAACAACAATCCCTGGCTTTTTCGATACGTAGTCCAGGAAAGGCAAATCCATCACCTTTCTGTTTTCTTTTCGTGAAGATGCATTTCGCAAGACAGGGCCTTTATCCGTCATGATAAAGAAACCGACATGCGTCACATCCAGCCCGGGAAGCGGGGTGTAAATGCCAATGTAATCACCGGTGCGCAGGTGGCTCACCACCTGACTATCGACAAAGCGGCTCGGGATATAAGTCACACTGCGCTCAACCACAGGCAAACCTGGCAGATAGACTTTACCTTTGGCCCTTTCATTAAGGCGTTTTCTGACACTTACCGCACCGGGGCTTATCTGCGCGGTGATGTCATCCGCCACAGGGTATGCCGTACCGTAAGCCCAATCGGTAAAAAAGTGCTTTCGATTCAAAAAGCCAACATCGCCACCCTTGTAACGAACCTGAACGAGATTCCTCACAAAATCCTGCTGCGATGTTGAACTTCGAAACGCTTCAACGTAATCCAGATAAGCAAAACAATCCAGACCTCTGAAGTCGATGACTAATTGTTCAGGTACATTCGCTGAGCCCACCAACATGGTTGAGCGGTACGGTGTTCCTAAAAACGCTCCTGATATAAGGTCGATCGTTTGACCTTTATCCAGATAATTTTTTTTGGTGCGAGCTTCCAGCACAGCATCCAGTTTTTTTGAGGTGTAGGCATCCAGATTTATTTTAACGGATGTTTTCATCTCTGCCTGGGCACCCTGAATATCACTTCCCGGTGCCGGCCCCGGCCCCGAAACCCCACACCCTACCAACATAGCAAAGGCTAAAGCCAATAGGGTCGTCTTGTGCATCTGATTCACCGTAATTCCAAAGCGTCATCGGATCTGAATTTGGCTCGCGATACGCGAGCAGGCTGCTCTACTCCTTCGATATGCCGTGCCGGTTCGCTCAACTACGGCGCACTATTTACCACGTGTCTTCGTTTGCGTCATCGGCTGCCGGAGGTTGCGAACGTGGCAGGCTTGCGACAACGCCACGAGAAACGGAAGCAGAAGGCAGGTTTCCACCCTACGCAGCGTCGATGAAGCCAGGAGGAAAAAAACCAAACGACTCAACCGCGCTATCTGCATTGCTTTGTTGCCGCTGGCGGCATTGGCTGGCAATGTATTCGCGGACTCATCCTCAGGCTCGGCCTCAGCAGGGGCCGGCAGTGCCCAGAGTGCAGTTGACCAGCGCGCAGCCATCGAGGCCACTACGGAGCGCACAGAACTGTCTTGCTTCCCAGAACGCTATGCCGCTATATGCAAGCCCCCCTACAGTCCCGAAAAACGGGCACGAAACTTCGACAATTCTTGCCCCTGCACTCCTCGCTCATGGCTACAGAACACATTGCACTTGCCTGCAAGAAAAGATTAATTAAGCTCTTTCAGGCTTTACGTATCTCGCTGAGGCGTGCCTTTGCGAGATGCGACCTTCCTGGCTTGTTCAACTACCGTCCGGGCCTGTTCCGCAACCGCTTTTACGCCTTGGGCGCCCAGCGACATTGCAACTCCGGCAGCCTCGATTTCCACCTGCAATGCACGCCGTGGATCGCCATTGTTCAACGTGTCACTTACTCGTCGGGCGAACGCGTCATCAAGCACCGAATTTTCTTGCCGATATCGCCCCCCTGCAACCGGTGAGACTTGCGATTTCTGATCAGCAAGACGTTTCTGCAAACGGCTGGTCGCCTGTGTCAAAGCATTCTCGGCCGTCTCTCGCGTGATCTTGCCTGCTTCAGCAGCAGTTGCAAGCGTGAATGAATCCGTTCGTTCTACCGTACTTCGATCTTTGGCAAACCGACTATCCTCCGCAAAAATGGCAGGACCGTTCGACCACGGATCCATGACAATCGGTGAAGATCCAGCGCTTGAATTGTCCGTCTCAGCCCAGACATGATCTTCCCCGCTTTGCGCAGCCAAATGAATATATTCATCAGCGTTCCGCCCTTTTTCCTGAGCCAGTGCACCATAGTGCGAAGCTCGCTATGCGGGCATGTTCCCCGCAGTTACCTGCGCCAAAAACCTGTCCTGACATGGCAACAAGAACATGCCAGTTCATATCTTCATTTGCAGGCATAGGTTCATGACCCGCAGCCTCGGCATCTTTTCTCAAGCGCCTTGCCGCGACTGTGCGGGCTCCGCTTTCCAGGTTGGAGCGTTGCGCATCCACGTCGATATTGCCCCTGCCGAAAGGCAACGCGCGACGTGCTTCACCCACCGCTTCATCTGCTGGAATCAAACCTTTGATACCGTCTTGATCCAGTGGACGACGGTCAAGCCGACGTAACAGCAAGTAGCCGGGTAATGAAGACGGCATCCCGGACAGTGGCTGCCTTGCAGACGCAACGGGAGGCAACCGTGTTTTGACTGATGAATAAGGGTAGTTCGTACGCACACTGGACGGACGGCCATCAGAGGTCTCTGATGGCGAGACCGGGGTCTGCGGTTGAGTCAATGATGATTGCGCAGTCTTGCCAGCGCTCTCAGTCGATGGCGCGGGCATCGGAATGCTTGGGCCAGCGTTATGTATTTTCATCCTCTACCTCAATGAACTTGAGACTTTCACTCTGCCCACCTGTGCAAGCGCTGAAACACATGTGAAAGCCTCACGTCGGGACGCCGCTTGCCACCGTACTTTTACATCGATATCGATTGTCGCTAGCAGCCTGACCGGTCTGGCAGCATAACGCTGCCCGGGCCCCGGCGTTTCAGCCAATCAATGCGCCTTGGGAATCCCGAACTGATTAAGCACCGGATCAACGTTATGGTCGAACGCCTTCTGCGCCTTATGCTTTTTCACGGCATCGATGATCATGGAAATACCGAAACCTACCGCCAGGGCGCCGTCGATTGCCCAGCCGATCACCGGAATTGCGGCGCCCAGCGCGGCACCTGCGGCAAGGCCGGTGGCTTCACCGGCAACCATGCCGACGGCGCGACCGATCATTTGCCCGCCCAGACGCCCGAGGCCGGCTGAGGCTTCGCGGCCCATCATCTTCGCCCCGGCGTCGATGCCACCTTTGATGGCCGCTGCGCCCATCCTCGTACTGTCGTAAATGGCCTGGGTTGCGCCAAGCTTGTCGCCATGCGCAATCAGGCTGGACACTGACGCAAAGCCCACGATCGAGTTAAGCGCCTTGCCACCGACGCCCGCCTCGGCGAGCTGGGTCAACATGGACGGCCCGCCCTCATCGCTTTTGCCTTCCAGAAGCTTGCGACCTTTTTTGGAGTCTTGCAGCGTACCCAAGGTGCTGTTCATGTAGTTTTCATGCTGATTTTCGGTGAAATCAGGGGGCAGCACGCTGTCGTAAATAGCTTTCTGGTTATCGGCGGTTTGCAGAGACTGGCTGGCATCAGACTTTTTCTGGCCAAGCAGCTGCTTCAGTGCACCGCCTTCGCTGAAGTTGGTCACGTAGGAAGTGGCAATCTTGTCTTGCAGATCGGGTTTGTTTTCAAGCACCTGATCGGTAGTCGGTACTTTGGAATCGGGGAACAGGTCTTTTTGCAGCTGCAGCTGGGCGGACAAACCGCTGATGGCGCCGCTGTAATCGGCATTCGGATTACGCTTGTTGACGGCCTTGTCCGCCTTGTCCATATCAGTCTGCAGCGCCTGACCGCTGTTGACGTTTTTCGTCTGCTCGACGACTGCCTTTTGCAGCGAGGCATCACTGCGGACCAGATTGCGCTCCTGCTCGGGAATGCTTTTATTGAGGTACGCTTGCACGTCAGGATCAGCCTGTAGCTGGGAAATCCGGTCGTTCAAACCCTGCTCGGTCTTCTCGGTGTTGCGCAGGCTGCGCCCGGCGATAACGCTTTGCTGGGTCTGCTGCAACTTGACCATGACAGCCGCTTTCTGCGCACCGCTGTAAGACTTGGGCTTGTCAAATACGTCCTTGTCCAGCTTGCTGATATCAATCCCGGCCACCGCATTGAGCGTCGCGGAATCGCTGAGCATGCTGGCGAACTGGCCGCCGTTGATGGGTGCGCTTTTTTTGATCCATTCACTCAGGTTTTTCGAGTTGAACATCTGATCAGGGCTGTGCGCCGCTTTCTTGCGACCGGACATACCCGCTTCGTCTACCTGACCCAGAAAGCCTGGTTGCGACCAGGTGCTGCAGGACTGTTTGAGCGCTCCGGACAACCCTGGGTTACTTTGTGCCAACCCCTTCAGGTCTTCGGCGTCGACATTACCGTCAACTTTGGTCTTGTCCGCTGCATCCACTGCATGATGTGGGTCGGCAGCAATCGCCAGTGGCATATTGGCTCGCATCACTGCCGCGCTGCGCACCATTTCCAGTGACTGAGGATCAGCGTCGGGGTTGTCCTTGGTGTAGTTGGCCAAGTCCTTGTCGGCACTGTCTGCGGCCTTTTCCATATTTTTTGCGAAGGACTTGAGATCTTTGTTAGTGATCTTGCCATCTGCGTTTCCACCACCCTGAGCAACGTCCACGGCGGTCTTCAACGCCGGGTTGGCGTTGATGAAATCCATGGCCTTGCCGGCATCGGGGCCGTCATCACGCGCCATCCATGCCGCTGCAATCGGGCGATTGAGCTCTTTGGCCGCCTGCTCGCGCTCTTCGGGCGGCAGATGGGCAACCATCGGTTCCCAACGTTTCAGGGCTTCTGGCGAGGAGTATTCGGAATTGTCGAGAAAGGCTGCGTCTGCGGCTTTGGGGGCGTTGGACGCGTCGGTTGCGTCCGTGTTCGTGGGAGCTGCGACCTGTTCAACCGGAGCGGCCGGTGCAGTCGCTTCAGTCGGTGCAGCCTCGGCAGGAGAATCTGCGCAGGGTTGCGGCTGGACCTGATTATTAACATTGGTATTGGCAGCTGCCCCGCCATTGCCCTGGAGCAAAAGAGCCAGGATAGACGACGCTGTCTGCTCGGCGCCTGTCGGCGCGCCTTGCGTGTTGCCGGTCGGCTGACCGAACTGCACGCCGGCTTGCCCACCGCCCGCTTTTGCAATAGGCGACTCAACAGCCAGAGCCAGTTCGCCAGGGGTAGGTTGGTTTACGATAACGAAGGGAGAACTGGATATACGCATGGTGAGTTGCCATCCGAGAGTGAGGGATGGCAACTGTGTGGTTGAGGGTGCGAGTTGGTTCCAGAAAAATGATCGAGATCGCCATTCAGGCGAACGGGTCGATTTGCTGCTTGAGCTGAACCCGCGCGCGGGACAGGCGTGAGCGAACGGTGCCAATCGGCACGCCGAGGCTGTTCGCTGTTTCCTGATAGTTGCCGTCCATCTCCAGCGACACTTCCAGCACTTTTTGCATGTTCGACGGCAGGCAATCAATGGCCTGAATGACTCGCGCCAGTTGCCGATGCCCGTCTACCTGATGGCTGACATCACCGTGCCCTTCCAGCTCGGAGTGCACTTCGTCTTCCCAGCTTTCCTGATACGGCTGACGATACATTTTGCGGAAGTGATTGCGGATCAGGTTAAGCGCGATGCCACACAGCCAGGTCTGCGGTTTGCTGGCGTGCTGAAACTTGTGCTCGTTGCGCAGGGCTTCAAGAAACACGCATTGAAGAATGTCATCCACATCATCAGGGTTCATCACACGCTTCTGGATAAACGCTCTGAGCATCTGAATCTGATCGGCCGTCATTTGGCGAATACCGGCGGACGAAGATGGCTGACGGGGCTGGATTGAGTCGAGGATCACAATCTTCTGAAACATGGGCTTACCCTGATTTAATGGTGTGCAAGCTCTATAGCGATAACCATGCCAGCTTAAAAATAGAAATAAGCAACTGATTTATAAAGATATTTTAAAATGTGAAATCCTTTGTAATACAAAACTTTGCGCAAACCGTTTTTTGCCACAACAGCTTTTGGCACAAAAACATCGGCCGGCTTCGCAAGGGAACTGATCCGGGACCGTGACCCACTCAGCGGACATAACCCGGCTTAGAACTGCCCTATGAAAATCGTCGCTCCGCCTATAATGCGAATACTTCCGGTCGCGCCGACCCGCGTCGTGACGCCTGCTGCGCAGCCACTTCCCAACGCTGATCTGCACAATTCAGGGACTTCGCCACAACAGGTTTCGCGCTTCGCGGCCGCGCTCATCCAGCACAGACGCATCCTCATTCAGCGCGACCTGATCGCCAGCAACAATGCCTTGCAGTCGCGAGCGGTGAAGCTCGGTGAGCTTTATCAACTGCTGATGACCGATCAGGACACCGGGCTGGATAACGCGGCCAGGGTATTGCGCAAAAAGCTCATGCAGGACGACTCGTCCTCAGATCTGAAACAGGTTCTGGATTACACCGACGGTGATGCCGCCAAGGCTCATGTGGTGTTGCAAGCCGCCAGGAAACAGGCCGAAGCCGACGGTGAGATGGGCGAGCATGTGGTCCTGACACAGCAGCTCAAACAACTGCGTCGCAAGTACGGTCCACGTGCTCGCGCCGGGATCAACAGCGCCAAGGCGTTCGCGCGGCCAAATATCGACAACAAGCGTCGAGTCGCCCTGCGCAACCTCTACAGCGTGGCGGTTTCCGGCCAGCCAAACATTACCGGCCTGATCGAAGCACTGCTCGGCGAGCAGCAAGAAGCCGGGCAATTCAACATTGACCTGCGCGATATGCGCACCGCGATCGCTGACGACCTGTCCGCGATGACGCCGTCAGCCTCCCACGAGCAACTGCGCACACTGATGCACGGCCTCAATACGGCACGCCACGTGACCACGCTGCTGAAAGGTTGCGAGCACCTGCTGGGCCGTATGCGCAACAAGAACCCCGACCTGACGGTCGACCCGCCAGCCTTTCTCAAGCACTTGCTGACCCTGACGGCCAATGGAATGAATGTGAACCAGACCCTGCAACTGACTCAACACATTGGTGGCAAGCAGCTCAAGCACCAATTGGCGTTCCTCAACGGGTTGCGCCCCATGCTGCTGCAACTACCGATCCTGCTCTGGCGCGACATGAAAAGCCGCCAGACCGCACTGAGCAATCTGCTCATCCTGATGGCTGAACTCACCACTCAGGAACAAAAGCAGCTCTACGGGGGCCTCGTCTGATGAACCAGATCATCAACTTTCTGAACATGGTCGCCTTGTCGGCCATGCGTCGCTCAGAGGTGGTCGGCGCGTTCTTCGTGATCGCCATCGTATTCATGATGATCACGCCGCTGCCCACCGGGCTGGTCGACGTTCTGATCGCGGTGAACATCTGTATTTCCTGCCTGCTGATCATGCTGGCGATGCACCTGCCAAGGCCGCTGGCATTTTCGACCTTCCCTGCGGTGCTGCTGCTGACCACCATGTTCCGTCTGGCGTTGTCGATCTCGACCACGCGGCTGATTCTGCTCAATCAGGACGCCGGACACATCGTCGAAGCCTTTGGCCAGTTCGTCGTGGGCGGCAACCTGGCAGTAGGCCTGGTGATCTTCCTGATCCTGACGGTGGTCAACTTTCTGGTCATCACCAAGGGCTCGGAACGGGTTGCCGAAGTGGGCGCCCGATTCACGCTGGACGCCATGCCCGGCAAGCAGATGTCCATCGACAGTGACTTGCGGGCTAACCTGATTTCGGTCTACGAAGCACGTAACCGCCGCTCGGAACTGAACAAGGAGAGCCAACTGTTCGGTGCGATGGACGGGGCAATGAAGTTCGTCAACGGCGACGCCATCGCCAGCCTGATCATCGTTGCCATCAACATGATCGGTGGTATTTCCATCGGCGTGGTGCAGCACGGCATGACCGCAGGCGACGCGTTGCAGCTCTATACCGTATTGACCATCGGTGACGGCCTGATCGCGCAGATCCCGGCGCTGCTGATTTCCGTTACCTGCGGCATGATCATCACCCGCGTACCCAACACCGAAGCAGGCGTTGAAGCCAACATCGGCCGCGAAATCGCCGAGCAGATCACCAGCCAGCCCAAGGCCTGGATCATTGCCGCAGTGGCGATGCTCGGCTTCGCGGCGCTGCCGGGGATGCCGACCGGCGTGTTCATCACCATTGCGATCATTTGCGGTGCCGGCGGCATGCTGCAACTGCAACGGGCCAAACCCAAGGCAGAAGAACAAGGCGCCGTTGCGGTAGCGCCGGAGATGAATGGCAAGGAAGACTTGCGCACGTTCTCCCCCTGCCGTCAGTTTGTCCTGCAGTTTCACCCTGGCCAGAACAGCGCGCTGGTCGATGCGCTGGTCAGTGAGATCCGTCAACGACGCAACCGGCTGGTGGTGCAGTTCGGCCTGACGCTGCCCTCCTTCATCATCGAGTACGTGGACCATCTGCAGCCAGACGAATTTCGTTTCACGGTCTACGACGTCCCGATGCTCAAGGCGACCTTTACCCAGACACACGTGGCAGTGGATGTCCGCCAGTTCAACGGGGAGAACGTGCCCGCCGCCATCTCCGGCACCACGGATCGCCAGGAAGATCAGTGGGTATGGCTACCGGCTGAGCAAGGCGGCGAACTGGCCACCGTTAGCTCCATGACCCTGATCACCGAACGCATGGAGCGCGCGCTGCAATCCTGTGGCCCGCAGTTCATCGGCTTGCAGGAAACCAAAGCCATTCTCGGCTGGCTGGAATCGGAGCAGCCTGAGCTTGCTCAGGAAATGCAGCGAGTGCTGACCCTCACACGGTTCTCGGCGGTTTTGCAGCGACTGGCCTCCGAGTGCGTGCCATTGCGAGCGATCCGGGTGATTGCCGAAACGCTGATCGAGCATTGCCAGCACGAGCGCGACACCAACGTGCTGACCGACTATGTGCGAATCGCTCTCAAGTCCCAGATCTACCACCAGTACTGCGGCGCCGATGGCTTGCAGGTGTGGTTGCTGACACCGGAAAGCGAAGGCTTGCTGCGCGACGGCCTGCGCCAGACGCAGACCGAAACGTTTTTTGCCCTGAGCAACGACATCAGCCAGATGCTCGTGCAACAGCTGCATATCGCCTTTCCGTTGCGCGCGCCTGAACAGGCGGTGCTGCTGGTTGCACAGGATCTGCGCAGCCCGCTGCGCACCTTGTTGCGAGAAGAGTTCTATCACGTTCCCGTACTGTCTTTTGCGGAAATCAGCAACGCAGCCAAGGTCAGGGTCATGGGTCGCTTCGACCTTGAAGATGACCTCGAGCCGATGGACAACGAGCATGCCGCTTGAGCCTGTCAGGTTTGAGCATACGGAGATGGTCAGATGTTTGAATTACGCGTACTGAACGGCCAGCACCAGGGCGCAGCACTGCCCCTGGTCGGCGAGCAGTGGTCGATCGGCTCTGCTGAACAGCAGGACTTGGCGCTGGACGATTCTGGCGTTGAAAGCCTGCATTGCCGCCTGCAACGCCTGGACGACAGCTGGACCCTCAACGCTGAAGAGGGCGCAGTGTGCGATGAAGAGGGTCATTCACAGGCCAGCGTGGACCTGACGCTCAACACCGCGTTCATGCTCGGTTCAGTGTGGTTGTGCGTCTCGCCAGCCGGCGATGAGTGGCCGTCGGTTCCGGCCGTCATCCCCAAGCAACGGCAGGCCGAGGCCGAACCGCCGCGTCACGAGGCGCCGCTGGAAAAGGTCAAGTCGCGCTCGCAATTTCTCAACCGCACCACCGGGATAATCGCCGGCTTGCTGGTAGGTGTGATTGGCAGCGCCTGGAGCCTGACACGCCCGGCCGCCATCGTGCTCGACCAAGGCCCGGCGCACATCGCCTCAGCCGTGACAACAGCGCCCGGCATGCCGAACGCCGCGCCCAAAACATCACAACCTGCAGCGAAACCCGCCGGCCCGGCGACCGACAAGCGCGTCCGCCTGGCCAGCATGGAAGCTGTGCGGCATCAGCTCAATACCATGCTCAGCGACCGCATGCTGACGGACGTCAGCGTGGCCGAAACGCCTGAGGGGCTGATGCTCAACGGTCATCTCAAGGAAGAGTCGCTGGTGGTCTATCAGCGCATGCTGCAGCGCTTCAAGGACCGTTATGACTCCCCCGTGACGGTGCTTGATAACGTCGCCAGCGCGCGCAATACACTGCCGTTTGTTGTCGTGCAAATCATGACCGGGCCGCATGCGCATCTGGTGACCGCCGACGGTCGCCGCATGTATGTCGGCGATGAAAAAGACGGCCTGCGCCTGACCAAGATCGACGATCAGCGATTGCAGTTCGATGGCGACCGGCACATTGAGGTGACCTGGTGAACGCCGCGCTGAATCAATGGAAAGATACCCACGCAGCACGCTTGAGCCAGTACTCCGCCGTGCGCGTCAGTGGCCGGGTGAGTGCGGTGCGCGGGATTTTGCTGGAGTGCAAGATACCGGCAGCCAAGGTCGGCGATCTGTGCGAAGTGAGCAAAGCCGATGGCAGTTTTCTGCTGGCTGAAATCGTTGGTTTCACCCAGGAATGCACGCTGCTTAGCGCCCTCGGTGCGCCGGACGGCATTCAGGTCGGTGCGCCGATCCGCCCGCTCGGCATCGCCCATCGAATAGGCGTGGACGACACGTTGCTGGGCTGCGTGCTGGACGGTTTCGGACGGCCGCTGCTCGGTGATTGCCTGGGAGCCTTTGCCGGGCCGGACGATCGCCGCGACACGCTGCCGGTGATTGCCGACGCCTTGCCGCCGACCCAGCGGCCGCGCATCACTCGGTCCTTGCCTACCGGCATACGGGCCATCGACAGTGCCATTCTGCTCGGTGAGGGCCAGCGGGTCGGGCTGTTCGCCGGTGCCGGTTGCGGCAAGACCACGCTGATGGCCGAACTGGCCCGCAACATGGACTGCGACGTCATCGTCTTCGGGCTGATCGGTGAGCGGGGCCGCGAACTGCGCGAGTTTCTCGACCATGAACTGGACGAAACCCTGCGCGCTCGCTCGGTACTGGTTTGTGCCACGTCCGATCGATCCAGTATGGAACGCGCCCGCGCCGCCTTCACGGCAACCGCCATCGCCGAAGCCTTTCGCGCTCGGGGCCAGAAGGTGCTGTTGCTGCTCGACTCCCTGACCCGATTTGCCCGTGCGCAACGGGAAATCGGCATTGCATCGGGCGAACCGCTGGGCCGCGGCGGTCTGCCACCTTCGGTGTACACCTTGCTGCCACGGCTGGTGGAGCGTGCCGGGATGAGCGAGAACGGTTCGATCACCGCGCTTTACACCGTACTGATCGAGCAGGACTCGATGAACGACCCCGTGGCCGATGAAGTGCGCTCGTTGCTCGACGGCCATATCGTGCTGTCGCGCAAGCTGGCCGAGCGCGGCCACTACCCCGCCATCGACGTGTCCGCCAGCATCAGCCGGATCCTCAGCAACGTTACCAATCGCGAGCACCAGCGCGCCAACAATCGTCTGCGCCAGTTGCTGGCGGCCTACAAGCAAGTGGAAATGCTCTTGCGCCTGGGGGAATACCAGGCCGGCGCCGACCCGGTGACCGATTGCGCGGTGCAGCTGAACGACGCGATCAACGCGTTTCTGCGCCAGGACCTGCGTGAGCCGGTGCCCCTGCAGGAAACCCTCGACGGGTTGCTGCGCATTACCTCGCAACTGCCGGAGTAATCATGGACGAAACACTCGAGGAAGACCCGCAACGGGAGGCTCTGGAACAAGTGATCAGCCTGCTGACGCCGCTGCGCCAGCATCGTCAGGCAAGTGCCGAGCGAGCACATCGCCAGGCGCAGGTGGAACTGAAATCAATGCTCGACCACTTATCAGAGACCCGGGCGTCACTGGATCAGGAACGTGACAACCACAAGCGACGTCGCGAGAGCCTGTCGCAGGACCATCTGCAGAAAACCATCAGCCTGAACGATGTCGACCGATGGCATGAGAAAGAGAAAAACATGCTCGACCGCCTGGCCCTTATCCGCCAGGACGTGCAGCAACAGCAATTGCGGGTAGCCGAACAGCAGACGTTGCTTGAACAGAAACGTCTGCAAGCCAAAGCGTCTCAGCGCGCGGTCGAGAAACTCGCCTGCATGGAGGAGACGCTCAACGAAGAAGGTTAAGTGACGATGACCGCACCGATCAAAACCCCGGCCAAAGCGCCACCAGCCCCCCAGCGCTCTGCGCCTGTCGAGCGGCCAGCCACAACTCTCAGTGAAAAACCATTCGGTGAAAAACGCCCTGCATTCGGCGGCTTGGGCCGTGGCGACATACAGGCCAGCCGTTCGGCGCTGAGCAAGGCGCTGCAAGACACCCCGGTGAGTGCCGACGGCATGTTCTTTTCGCAACTGCTGGTGCCGCCCGTAAGTGCCGAACCTGATCAGCAAGGCTTTGGCGGTGGCGGTATAGCCTTTCCGGTGCGCGCAGAACAAGTGCCGACCCAACTGATCGACGAGCTGGCGCAGCGCCTGCCGGATCAGCCTGACGGCCCCCTCAGTTTCACCCTGATGATGCCCAACCTGGGCAGCGTTCGGGTCAACGCCAACAAAACCGAAAACCGCTGGAGCGTGCAGCTGGGCTTTGCCCGTCGCGACGTGCTCAAGCGTCTGAGTGCCCATACAGGTGCGTGCCGCGATTCGCTGTCACAGGCGCTTGGGCAGGACGTTGAGCTGGACATGCATGAAGACCTTTCAGCATGAGCGCCTTGTGCCTGCGCAAGGTCGACCCGCTGCTGGCTCAGGTCTCGCGTGAGCTGGGCGCCGGTCAATGCCTGAGCTTCAGCGCCCAGGGCCAACAGGCAGAGCTGACCTTGCTGCCGCTGATCGCCGCTGACGACACACCTGCCAAGGGCGTTTGGTTGAACTCCGCCGTTGGGGCGCTGTGCCTGAGCGATGCCGAAGCGCTGCTGAGCCTGCTGGGCGATATCCCCCTGACGCTGGGCGGCGAACAGCAAGCCTGGTACTGGCAGTTTTTCAATCAACGCCTGAGCCCGACCATTGCCGATCTGCTGGCCCCGGTCGAGCCGCTGCCCCAGGCGTGTGCAGAGCTTACTGTCGGCTGCCGGATTCAGGTCCGCCTGGCCGATCAACAGATCCATGCCCACCTGCACGCAACGCCCGAGACGCTGCTCACGCTGTTGCGTTCCGCCCCTTGGCAAGCACGGTTGAAACCTCTCGACGAGCGCTGGTCGATCACCACGCCGCTGATCCTTGGCGAGCTATCGCTGACGCTTGAACAACTCGCTTCGCTGCGTCCTGGCGACGTACTGCTGCCCGCCAACTGCCAGTTCGACAGCGCCGGCCAGGGTTTTCTGACCCTGGCGGGACGGCAATGGGCAGCCCAGACCGACAGTCAGGACCAGCATCTTTTATTGCGGCTCAGCCACGAGGAGCACAGCCACCATGAGTACTGAAGATCTGTATCAGGATGATGTCGAAAGTCTCGACGACTACGACGATGAAACGGCTGACCAGGAGCACGAGCAACAGTGGGCCGAGCCGGACGACGAGTCCGACTATGCAGAGGCCGAACCGGATGACGACGAGCAAGAAGAGCAAGAAGAGCAACAAGTACCCTCTGGCCTCGACTCTCTGGCACTGGACCTGACGCTGCGTTGCGGTGAATTGCGCTTGACGCTTGCCGAGTTGCGGCGGCTGGACGCCGGGACCATCCTCGAAGTGGGCGGCGTAGCGCCAGGTTATGCCACCTTGTGCCACGGCGAGCGCGTGGTGGCTGAAGGCGAACTGGTTGATGTCGATGGCCGGCTTGGCTTGCAGATTACCCGGCTGGCGGCTCAGCCATGATCATGGAAGGAGCGAACCCGCTCCTGCTGGCCCTGTTTCTCGGGGCCATGTCGCTGATCCCTTTTCTGCTGATCGTGTGCACCGCATTTCTCAAGATTGCCATGACCCTGCTGATCACCCGCAACGCCATCGGTGTGCAACAGGTGCCACCAAACATGGCGCTGTACGGCATCGCTCTGGCAGCGACCATGTTCGTCATGGCCCCGGTGGCCCATGAAATGCAGCAGCGTGTGCATGACCACCCACTGGAACTTGGCAATACCGAAAAACTGCAAGCCAGCGCCAGAACCGTCATCGAACCGCTGCAACGGTTCATGACGCGTAACACCGACCCGGATGTCGTCGCCCACCTGCTCGACAATACCCAGCGCATGTGGCCCAAGGAGATGGCAGACCAGGCGAGCAAGAACGACTTGCTGCTGGCGATCCCGGCGTTCGTCCTGTCGGAGCTGCAAGCCGGTTTCGAGATCGGTTTTCTGATCTACATCCCGTTCATCGTTATCGACCTGATTGTCTCCAACCTGCTGCTGGCGCTGGGCATGCAGATGGTTTCACCCATGACGCTATCGCTGCCACTCAAGTTGCTGCTGTTTGTCATGGTGTCGGGCTGGTCGCGTCTGCTCGATAGCCTCTTCTATTCGTATATGTGAGGCGGTCATGGAAGCGTTGGCGTTGTTCAAGCAAGGCATGTTTCTGGTGGTGATACTCACCGCCCCGCCGCTGGGCGTTGCGGTGCTGGTGGGGGTAATTACCTCGCTGTTGCAGGCACTCATGCAGATTCAGGATCAGACCCTGCCGTTTGGTATCAAACTGGCGGCAGTGGGCATGACGCTGGCCATGACCGGTCGCTGGATCGGAGTCGAACTGATCCAGTTCATCAACATGGCTTTCGATCTGATTGCCCGCTCTGGAGTCGTCCACTAGATGCCTCTGGACGCGCAGAATTTCTTCGAGCTCATCCTCGGCATGAGCCTGGCAATGGCGCGTCTGGTGCCGTGCATGCTGCTGGTGCCGGCCTTCTGTTTCAAATACCTGAAAGGCCCACTGCGCTATGCCGTAGTGGCGGTGGTAGCAATGATCCCGGCGCCCGGCATCAGCCGCGCACTGACCTCACTCAATGACGACTGGTTTGCCATCGGCGGCCTGCTGCTCAAGGAAGTTGTGCTGGGCACACTGCTTGGGATGCTGCTGTATGCGCCCTTCTGGATGTTCGCCTCGGTGGGCGCTCTGCTCGACAGCCAGCGCGGTGCACTCAGCGGCGGCCAGATAAACCCGTCGCTGGGGCCTGACGCTACGCCGCTGGGCGAGCTGTTTCAGGAAACCCTGGTCATGCTGGTGCTCATTTCAGGCGGTTTGTCTCTGATTACCCAGGTCATCTGGGACAGTTACATGGTCTGGCCGCCCACTTCGTGGTTGCCAGGCATGACCGCGGAAGGCCTGGACGTGTTTCTCGGTCAGTTGAACCAGACCCTGCAACACATGATGCTGTATGCCGCGCCTTTCATCGCGTTGCTTCTGTTGATCGAGGCAGCGCTGGCGATCATCGGGCTGTACGCGCAGCAGCTGAACGTCTCGATTCTGGCCATGCCGGCCAAAAGCATGGCCGGTATCGCCTTTCTGCTGGTCTACCTGCCGACGCTGCTGGAACTGGGCACCGGCGAATTGTCGAAGCTGGCTGATCTCAAGTCGATACTGGGCTTTGTGGTGCAGGTGCCGTGAGCGAAAAAACAGAAAAAGCCACGCCCAAACAGATCCGCGACGCGCGGGAAAAGGGCCAGGTCGGACAAAGCCAGGACCTCGGCAAGCTGCTGGTTCTGCTGGCCGTCAGTGAGGTCACGCTGGGCCTGGCCAATGAAAGCGTGAATCGCCTGCAGGCTTTGCTGGCGCTGACCTTCAAGGGTATTGAACGGCCTTTCATGTCGGCAGTCGAGCTGATCGCCAGCGAAGGGTTGTCCGTGGTACTGAGCTTTACCTTGTGCAGCGTGGGTCTGGCGATGCTTATGCGTTTGATCAGCAGTTGGGTGCAGATCGGCTTTCTCTTCGCGCCCAAGGCGTTGAAGCTCGACATCAAAAAGATCGACCCCTTTTCCCACGCCAAACAGATGTTTTCCGGGCAGAACATCCTCAATCTGTTGCTGAGCATCCTCAAGGCCGTGGCGATCGGAGCGACCTTGTATACCCAGGTCAAGCCGGCATTGGGCACTCTGATCCTGTTGGCCAACAGCGATCTGGCCACTTATCTGCATGCGCTGATCGAGCTGTTTCAGCACGTGCTCAGGGTGATTCTGGGGTTGCTGCTGGTCATCGCCCTGATCGACTTTGCCATGCAGAAGTACTTCCACGCCAAGAAGCTGCGCATGAGCCACGAGGACATCAAGAAGGAATACAAACAGTCCGAGGGCGACCCACACGTCAAAGGCCATCGCCGCCAACTGGCCCATGAAATTCTCAACCAGGAGCCAAGCGCTGCGCCGAAACCGGTGGAAGAAGCCGACATGCTGCTGGTCAACCCGACTCACTATGCGGTGGCGCTTTACTACCGGCCTGGTGAGACGCCCTTGCCGATGATTCACTGCAAGGGCGAGGACGAAGACGCCTTGGCGCTGATTGCGCAGGCGAAGAAAGCGGGCATTCCGGTTGTGCAAAGCATCTGGCTGGCGCGCACGCTGTACAAGGTCAACGTCGGAAAATACATCCCCCGCCCTACCCTGCTGGCCGTCGGTCACATCTACAAAGTGGTCCGCCAGCTGGAAGAGATCACTGACGAAGTGATTCGTATCGACGACGACATGTGAACAACCTCAACTCTTGTTCGCTCCCGCGTCCGGTCTTGAGTACCGCGGTGCTGCGCAGATTTGTGACGCGGAGCGTCACGACAGGCATTCCTACGCTGGAGCGTAAGGAACGATAATCTCAACTATCGTGCGACGCTCTGCGTCCGATCC
>NZ_ATDK01000328.1 GCF_000444135.1 Pseudomonas avellanae BPIC 631 | reverse complement strand
AGTGTCAGGGCGAAGGAACCCGACGAAGTCGGGCCGGAAACGGAGCTGGGACTTTGCCTACTTTGGTCCCTCAAAGTAGGGCGCCGTAAGGGCGCAAAGGTGACCTGAGCCGGAAACAGAAACCACTGACATCGCAGAACCGCTGTGCGACGCAGAGCGTCACAAACCGCTTCAGGGCGTCGGCACGATAGTTAAAGTTCGGCGTCATGTCTTAAAGTCAGAACCCAGGCACAGCTATGCACTATCACTCTGGCGAATGATGGAGGATCGCAATCGGTCGTGGGCATTATGGGCTGCTTGAATATTTCGCCAAACCGGCAGTTTTCATGAGTGTTTTGTCGAATTGACAATCTTCCGGTTTTGACTGATGGTGTGCATACCCAAATCAAACGGGCGTATGAAATGAGCGTTTTGTCTTCAGACGGCTCTGACAGAATCCTGACTACCATGTCGCGTCGGGTATACGTGGGATTTGGCATGTTTATCGACGGCGACGTCGTAGCCTCGTCGGGCATCAATGCCCGGCGGGTATTGTTCAGCTTCCATATTGTGGAGATCAGTTGATGATTTACGAAGGTAAAGCCATCACGGTTAAGGCTCTTGAAAGTGGCATCGTCGAATTGAATTTCGACCTCAAGGGTGAGTCCGTCAACAAGTTCAACCGCCTCACCCTCAACGAACTGCGCCAAGCGGTCGACGCCGTCAAGGCCGACGCATCGGTCAAGGGCGTGATCGTCACCAGCGGCAAGGACGTGTTCATCGTCGGTGCCGACATCACCGAGTTCGTCGACAACTTCAAGTTGCCGGAAGCCGAACTGGTCGCGGGCAATCTGGAAGCCAACAGGATTTTCAGCGATTTCGAAGACCTGGGCGTGCCCACCGTTGTCGCCATCAACGGCATTGCGCTGGGCGGCGGTCTGGAAATGTGCCTGGCCGCAGACTATCGAGTCATCTCCAGCAGCGCCCGTGTCGGTCTGCCGGAAGTCAAGCTGGGCCTGTATCCAGGTTTCGGCGGTACCGTACGCCTGCCGCGCATCATCGGCGCCGACAATGCCATCGAATGGATTGCATCGGGCAAGGAAAACTCCGCAGAAGACGCGCTTAAAGTGGGTGTCGTCGATGCAGTAGTGGCTCCCGAGAAGCTTCAGGCTGCCGCGCTTGACCTGATCCAGCGCGCTATTTCCGGCGAGTTCGATTACAAGGCCAAGCGTCAGCCAAAACTGGACAAGCTCAAACTGAACGCCATCGAGCAGATGATGGCATTCGAGACCGCCAAGGGTTTTGTCGCAGGTCAAGCCGGGCCGAATTATCCAGCGCCGGTCGAAGCCATCAAGACCATCCAGAAAGCCGCCAACTTCGGTCGTGACAAGGCACTGGAAATCGAAGCCGCCGGTTTCGTGAAAATGGCCAAGACCTCGGCAGCACAGAGCCTGATCGGCCTGTTCCTGAACGATCAGGAGCTGAAAAAGAAAGCCAAGGGCTACGACGAAGTGGCTCGCGACGTGAAACAGGCCGCCGTGCTGGGTGCCGGGATCATGGGCGGCGGTATTGCCTATCAGTCTGCGGTCAAGGGCACGCCGATCCTGATGAAGGACATCCGCGAAGAAGCCATTCAACTGGGCTTGAACGAAGCCTCCAAGCTACTGGGCGGTCGCCTTGAAAAAGGCCGTCTGACCGCTGCGAAGATGGCAGAAGCGCTAAACGCGATTCGTCCTACGCTGTCCTACGGCGATTTCGGCAATGTCGACCTGGTGGTCGAAGCCGTTGTCGAGAATCCCAAGGTCAAGCCGGCTGTACTCGCTGAAGTCGAAGCCAACGTCGGTGAAAACACCATTCTGGCTTCCAACACGTCGACCATTTCCATCAGCCTTTTGGCGCAAGCCCTCAAGCGCCCGGAAAACTTCGTCGGCATGCATTTCTTCAACCCGGTGCACATGATGCCGCTGGTGGAAGTGATCCGTGGCGAGAAGTCCAGCGAGGAGGCTGTCGCCACCACCGTTGCCTACGCCAAGAAAATGGGCAAGAACCCGATTGTGGTTAATGACTGCCCGGGCTTTCTGGTCAACCGCGTGCTGTTCCCGTACTTCGGCGGTTTCGCCAGGCTGGTCAGCGCAGGCGTGGATTTCGTGCGCATCGACAAGGTCATGGAAAAATTCGGCTGGCCGATGGGCCCTGCCTACCTGATGGACGTTGTCGGCATCGACACCGGCCACCACGGCCGTGACGTGATGGCTGAAGGCTTCCCCGACCGCATGAAAGACGACCGTCGTTCTGCCATTGACGCGCTGTACGAAGCCAATCGTCTGGGCCAGAAGAACGGCAAGGGCTTCTATGTCTATGAGACCGACAAGAAGGGCAAGCCCAAGAAGGTCAACGATCCGGCGGTGCTGGACGTGCTCAAGCCGATTGTCTACGAGCAGCGTGAAGTGAGCGATGAAGACATCATCAACTGGATGATGATCCCGCTGTGCCTGGAAACCGTTCGCTGCCTGGAAGACGGCATCGTCGAAACGGCTGCCGAAGCTGACATGGGCCTGATCTACGGTATTGGTTTCCCTCCATTCCGTGGCGGTGCGCTGCGCTACATCGATTCCATCGGTGTTGCCGAATTCGTTGCCCTGGCTGATCGATATGCCGAGCTGGGTGCCCTGTATCAACCGACCGAGAAGCTGCGTGAGATGGCCGCCAATGGCCAGAGCTTCTTCGGTCAAGCGTCTTCCGAGGTATGAACGTATGAGCCTTAATCCAAGAGACGTCGTGATTGTCGACTTCGGTCGCACACCGATGGGCCGCTCCAAGGGCGGCATGCACCGCAATACCCGTGCTGAAGACATGTCGGCGCACCTGATCAGCAAACTGCTCGAGCGCAACAACAAGGTCGATCCGGCCGAAGTCGAAGACGTGATTTGGGGCTGCGTCAACCAGACCCTGGAGCAGGGCTGGAACATCGCGCGCATGGCGTCGTTGCTGACCCAGATCCCGCACACTTCCGCCGCGCAGACCGTGAGCCGTCTGTGTGGTTCGTCCATGAGCGCGCTGCACACCGCTGCGCAGGCGATCATGACCAACAATGGCGACGTGTTTGTCATCGGTGGCGTGGAGCACATGGGCCACGTCAGCATGATGCACGGCGTGGACCCCAACCCGCACATGTCCCTGCACGCCGCCAAGGCGTCCGGGATGATGGGCCTGACCGCTGAAATGCTCGGCAAGATGCATGGCATTACTCGCGAGCAGCAGGATGCATTCGGTTTACGCTCCCACCAGTTGGCCCACAAGGCCACGCTGGAAGGCAAGTTCAAGGACGAAATCATCCCGATGCAGGGGTACGACGAGAACGGCTTCCTCAAGGTCTTCGACTATGATGAAACCATTCGTCCGGACACCACGCTGGAAAGCCTGGCGGCCTTGAAGCCGGCATTCAATCCAAAAGGCGGTACCGTGACGGCGGGTACTTCTTCGCAGATCACTGATGGCGCGTCGTGCATGATCGTCATGTCGGCCCAGCGCGCCCAGGACCTCGGCATCCAGCCTCTGGCGGTGATTCGCTCAATGGCCGTGGCCGGTGTAGACCCTGCGATCATGGGCTATGGTCCGGTTCCGGCGACGCAAAAAGCGCTCAAGCGCGCTGGCCTGAGTATCAGCGATATCGACTTCTTCGAGCTCAATGAAGCGTTCGCTGCACAGGCCTTGCCGGTGCTGAAAGATTTGAAAGTGCTCGACAAGATGAACGAGAAGGTTAACCTGCACGGCGGCGCCATCGCTCTGGGCCATCCATTTGGGTGTTCCGGTGCGCGCATCTCCGGCACCTTGCTCAATGTCATGAAGCAGAATGGCGGCACCTTTGGCGTGTCTACCATGTGTATCGGTCTGGGTCAGGGCATCGCGACCGTTTTCGAACGCGTCTGATTGCCGAGTGTGATGCGAGCCGGGGCTTGGTGCCCCGGCTTTCGTTTTTTTGAAAAATGGTTTTTTAACCAAATGTTTTGAACGTGTTACAAGAGGACCGCAGCATGCAATTGCAACCAGGGCTCTATCGCCATTACAAAGGCCCGCAGTACCGGGTTTTCAGTGTTGCCAGGCATTCCGAAACCGAAGAAGAAGTCGTGTTCTATCAGGCTCTGTACGGCGATTTCGGCATGTGGGTGCGTCCCTTGAGCATGTTTCTGGAGTCGGTCGAGGTTGACGGCGAGCACGTCCCGCGCTTTGCTCTGATTGAGGCTGAACCCAGCCTGTTTTTCCGAACGTGAGACGGAATGGCACAACAGGCTGTGCTTGACCTCACCTTGTAGCCACTATATATAGCGTGGCCTTTACAAGCTCCTCACTGTCTTTCATCTAGTATTCAGGAATTTTCTGATCCATGGGCAAATCGCTGGTCATCGTGGAATCCCCGGCTAAGGCCAAGACCATCAACAAGTATTTGGGCAACCAGTACGTGGTGAAGTCGAGTATCGGCCATATCCGAGACCTGCCCACCAGCGGTTCGGCTAGTGCTGCCAAAGACCCTGCTGCCAAGCGCGGCAAGGCCGCTGCGGGCGAAGGCCCGGTGCTGACGCCGAAGGAAAAGGCTCAGCGCCAGTTGGTCTCGCGCATGGGCGTCGATCCGGAACACGGCTGGAAAGCCAAATACGAGATCCTTCCCGGCAAGGAGAAGGTCATCGAAGAGCTGCGCAAGCTCGCCAAGGATGCCGACATCATCTATCTCGCGACGGACTTGGACCGCGAAGGGGAAGCCATTGCCTGGCACCTGCGCGAAGCCATCGGCGGGGATGACAGTCGTTACAAACGCGTGGTGTTCAACGAAATCACCAAGAAGGCCATTCAGGAAGCGTTTTCCAGACCGGGTGAGCTGGACATAGCACGAGTCAATGCCCAGCAGGCGCGTCGCTTCCTTGACCGCGTTGTGGGTTACATGGTTTCGCCGCTGTTGTGGCAGAAGGTTGCTCGTGGCCTGTCCGCAGGACGTGTGCAGTCGGTTGCCGTGAAGCTGGTGGTTGAACGCGAACGTGAAATCCGCGCCTTCAACCCCGAAGAATACTGGGAAATCCACGCCGACCTCGGCACCGCCAAAGGCGCAAACGTGCGCTTCGACGTGGCGCGTGAAAAAGGTGAAGCGTTCAAGCCGTTGAACGAAAAGCAGGCGATGGCCGCACTTGAAAAGCTCAAGGCGTCCAGCTATAGCATCGTCAAGCGTGAAGACAAGCCGACCAGCAGCAAGCCGTCGGCACCGTTCATCACCTCGACCCTGCAACAGGCTGCGAGCAATCGTCTGGGTTTCGGCGTGAAGAAAACCATGATGATGGCTCAGCGCCTTTACGAGGCGGGCTACATCACTTACATGCGTACCGACTCCACCAACCTGTCGGCCGATGCCGTCAGCATGGGGCGCGATTACATCGAAACCGAGTTCGGCAAGAAGTATCTGCCGGAAGCGGCGAATGTCTACAGCAGCAAGGAAGGCGCACAAGAGGCTCACGAAGCGATTCGTCCGTCCGACGTCAACACCCATCCTTCGAAGCTGACCGGCATGGAGCGTGATGCAGAGCGCCTCTACGAGCTGATCTGGCGCCAGTTCGTGGCCTGCCAGATGCTTCCTGCGCAGTACCTGTCGACCACCGTCACGGTTGCTGCCGGCGATTTTGAACTGCGTGCCAAGGGCCGCATCCTGAAGTTCGACGGTTATACCCGTGCGTTGCCGCAAATGGCCAAGCCAGGCGATGACGACGTGCTGCCGGACATGGCGCAGGGCGAAGTTCTGAAGCTGAACACGCTGGACCCCAGCCAGCACTTCACCAAGCCGCCGGCGCGTTACTCCGAAGCGAGCCTGGTCAAGGAGATGGAAAAGCGCGGTATCGGTCGCCCGTCGACCTACGCAGCGATCATTTCGACCATTCAGGACCGTGGCTACGTGGCGCTGCATAACCGCCGCTTCTACTCGGAAAAAATGGGCGACATCGTTACCGGGCGTCTGTCCGAGAGCTTTGCCAACCTGATGGACTACGGTTTTACCGCCGGGATGGAAGAAAATCTCGACGACGTGGCCAAGGGGCAGCGCGACTGGAAGAACGTGCTGGACGAGTTCTACGGTGATTTCCGCAAGAAGCTGGAAGTGGCCGAAGCCCCGGACAGCGGCATGCGTGCCAATCAGCCGGTGATGACCGATATTCCATGCAAGGTGTGCGCTCGTCCGATGCAGATCCGTACCGCCTCGACGGGCGTGTTTCTCGGTTGCTCCGGCTACAGCCTGCCACCCAAGGAACGCTGCAAGGCGACTGTCAATCTGACCCCCGGCGATGAAATTGCCGACGATGATGACGAGTCCGAATCGCGGGTTCTGCGCGGCAAGCATCGCTGCCCGATCTGCAGTACGGCGATGGACGCCTACCTGCTGGACGAGAAGCACAAGCTGCACATCTGCGGTAACAACCCCGATTGCACAGGTTACGAGATTGAAGAGGGTACTTACCGGATCAAGGGCTACGAAGGCCCGAGCCTGGAGTGTGACAAGTGCGGCAGCGAGATGCAGCTCAAGACCGGTCGTTTCGGCAAGTTCTTCGGTTGTACCAACGCCGAGTGCAAGAACACGCGCAAGCTGCTGAAAAGTGGCGATGCAGCACCGCCGAAAATGGACCCGGTGAAGATGCCGGAGCTCAAGTGCGACAAGGTTGACGACACCTACATCCTGCGTGACGGCGCTTCGGGTCTGTTCCTGGCTGCCAGCCAGTTCCCGAAAAACCGTGAAACCCGCGCGCCGCTGGTCGCAGAGATTGCGCCGCACAAGGACGAGATCGATCCGAAGTACCACTTCCTCTGCGAAGCGCCGAAGAAGGACCCGGACGGTCGTCCGACGGTGATCCGTTACAGCCGCAAGACCAAAGAGCAGTATGTGCAGACCGAAGTGGAAGGCAAGCCTACCGGCTGGCGCGCGTTCTACGACGGCAGTGCCTGGAAGGTTGAAGACAAGCGTTGATCGCATGTGTCCGGCTCGTGTGAGCCGGACACCGTTTTCAATACTATCGAGCCTGTGCCATCAGGTTGACCTGGTGTTACAGGCTATGCTGGTCTTGTCCCATTGTTATGGAGAGTTTCGTCATGGCTCATGAGCTCTATACCCGTACCAACCAGAAGATCTACTTCACAGGGCTCGCGCTTGAGGCGCTGGGCAGGGCAGAGAAGGGGCAGGCAGTAAATTCCCCGGCACTGTTGCAGGCTGAGCGTGAGTCTGCGCTGTTTCATCTGTACGGCGCGCTGCTGGGCTTGTGTCATGAAATCGCAGGATTCTACCGACTGCCACAGGCCGGTACGCGTCGTGCGGAAGAATTGTTGACTCAGGAAGTGCTGGACGCCATCGCGATTCCCGAAATGGCCGAGCTGGTCGAGCTTGCCCACAATCGTCAGACGTGGCTTGCGCAATTGCTTGCTGCCTATAACGCCTTGTACGACCCGCCGCGCGCGCCGAAAAAGCTCAAGGGTGATGTCACGCAGCCGATGATACTGGCTGTGAACCTGGACGCCGAGACGGAGTCTGAATTGACACGTGAAGAGCTTGAAAGCTGGCGTCAGCAACTGAAAGGGCTGGCGATTCGTTTTCGAGAAGGCCTGAGCGAGTGCTGAAAACCAATGAAGTGCAGGCTGGCAGGCTGTTACAATGCCCGCCTATTGCGGAGTAACTGTACCAATGCCTACCTCTTTTCTGGAAATTGTCGAACTGCCTGACGGGCGCATAGAACTGCGTCGTGCCGATGACGAAGGTTCTCTGGTTACGCTCGATTTCTCTGCGGATGCCAAGGCGTTCATGCAAGGCCAGCACGTTGAAGTCGCCAAAGCCATGTTGAGTGTTGGCGTGCAGATGGCCGGTCGTCTTGCTGAAGGCGAGATCGAAAAGGATGACGTCCCTCACGTTCTGCACTGAGTGCTGAATACTGCCCCGGCAGCATCCACCGGGCAATGTCATTGACCGGGCGTTTCAGCCCAGCCGGATGTTCAGGCTCTGTGCTTCACCGATTCTTGCAGCAGTGATCAGTTGCTGGCGCGCCGATGTGCCAAGTGGATTGATCCAGCTCACCACCGTATGACTACGCCCCAGTCGAAGCGCCTCGCGCGTCAGCTCCAGCACACTTTGCGTGCCGCGTGGCTGCAGCAGCAGGATTCGCTCACGATTCAGCCCCGCCTCGCGCAGCCAGGCTTGGGTCAGGCTGGAGGGGGGCGCGATCAGCGTCAGCCAGCGAGCGTCAGTCTCTTCGCTGAGTTCCCGAAGGATGGGGGCCAGCAGGTTGAGGCAGTTCCAGGCGCCGCCGCGCAAAGACAGTTCACTGAACACTTCCGGCTCGTTGGCCCAGGGTGCTTCTACTGCATTTGTAAGCATCGGGGCGATAGGCTGAGCCAGAAACGCCTCGAACAGTGGCAATTGCGAATGCGGTGCTTGATGGAACTGCATAACGTCTCCTTAGCGGCGAATGACGCCGACGCTCAAACCTTCGATCACCAGTTCCTGATCCTTGAGATCGACCTCGATGGGTGCGAAATCAGGGTTTTCGGCCAGCAGCCAGACCTTGCTGCCTTCACGTTTGAAACGTTTGACGGTGACTTCGTCGCCTATCCGGGCCACCACTATCTGGCCGTTGCGGGCCTCACGGGTGGTATGCACGGCCAGCAGGTCGCCATCCAGAATGCCGACGTCCTTCATGCTCATGCCGTGAACGCGCAACAGGTAGTTGGCGCTGGGGTGGAAGAAGGACGGGTTGATGTTGCAGGACTCTTCGATATGTTGCTGAGCCAGAATCGGTGCGCCGGCTGCAACGCGGCCAATGACCGGCAGGCTGCTTTCAATGGGGCGTGCTTCGAAGCCGGGGATGCGGATGCCGCGTGAAGCGCCGGGCGTCATCTCGATGGCGCCTTTACGGGCCAAGGCCTTCAGGTGCTCTTCCGCTGCGTTGGGTGATTTGAAACCCAGTTCCTGAGCGATTTCCGCACGGGTTGGCGGGAAGCCGTTGTCTTCCAGGCAGCGTTTGATGAAGCCCAGGATTTCAGCCTGGCGTGGCGTCAGTTTGATCATGATGGGCGCTCTGGCTTTTTATACAGTGACTGGGATTATATACAGTGAAAGCGTATTGGCAATCATCCATTTCATTCTCGCCGCCGAGCGGTTGTCGATCATGGCCTGAAACCTTTGCCAGGTAGCTTGTATAAGGGTGTTGATCGGTCATTTGAAAGCAGGTTTCGTGACTGTCCGGCCACAAAGTGAACGCCTCGCTTGACAAGCGGTGCGCCTGATACGTATGTTTCAAACGTTCGTTTGTTAGGCAGAGAGCCATGGCCCAGTCGGAAACCGTTGAACGCATTCTTGATGCTGCCGAGCAGTTGTTCGCAGAGAAAGGTTTCGCTGAAACATCCTTGCGTCTTATCACCAGCAAGGCCTCGGTCAATCTGGCTGCGGTGAACTATCACTTCGGCTCGAAGAAAGCGCTTATTCAGGCGGTGTTTTCGCGCTTCCTGGGGCCGTTCTGCATCAGTCTCGACCGTGAGCTGGAGCGTCGCCAGGGCAAACCCGAGCACAAGCCCAGCCTTGAAGAGCTGCTGGAAATCCTCGTTGAACAGGCGCTCGTCGTGCAGCCGCGCAGCGGTAATGACCTGTCGATTTTCATGCGTCTGCTCGGCCTTGCCTTCAGCCAGAGCCAGGGCCATTTGCGCCGCTACCTGGAAGACATGTACGGCAAGGTGTTCCGCCGTTACATGACGCTGGTCAATGAAGCCGCTCCGCGTATCCCGCCCATCGAGCTGTTCTGGCGCGTGCACTTCATGCTGGGGGCCGCTGCATTCAGCATGTCGGGCATCAAGGCGTTGCGTGCCATTGCCGAGACCGATTTCGGCGTCAATACCTCCATCGAGCAGGTCATGCGCCTGATGGTGCCGTTTCTGGCCGCTGGCATGCGCGCCGATACAGGTGTCAGCGACCCCGCAATGATCGCTGCCCAGCTCAGGCCGCGTACCAAAAGCAGCACCAGCACGCCTGCGGTCGCCAAAGCCTGACGCCTCAAGCCTGAATGACGCCTTGAGCCTGAACATTGCACTGCCCCGTCGCATTGCGTCAGGCTTCAGGATCAAGCACCATGCCCGGATTGGAAATTGGCACTGGTGTGTAAGGGTTTTTCTATGAGTTCTGGCCTGCAAGGCTCCCTGATGGTCGATGTCGCCGGTACCTGGCTGACCAGCGAAGACCGTCAGTTTCTGCGTCAGCCCGAAGTGGGCGGCTTGATCATCTTTGCCCGCAACATCGAGCATCCGCGCCAGGTTCGTGAGCTGAGCGCAGCGATTCGCGCCTTTCGCCCGGACCTCCTGCTGGCAGTGGACCAGGAGGGCGGGCGGGTTCAGCGCCTGCGTCAGGGATTCGTGCGGCTGCCGCCGATGCGCGCCATCGCTGACAAGCCTGAGGCGGTGCTGCTGGCCGAACATTGCGGTTGGCTGATGGCCACCGAAGTGCTGGCGGTCGGGCTGGACCTCAGTTTTGCCCCGGTTCTGGATCTGGACTATCAACGCAGCGCGGTTGTAGGCACGCGCGCGTTCGAGGGCGACCCGGAGCGTGCGGCGTTGCTGGCGGGTGCATTCATTCGTGGCATGAACGCAGCAGGCATGGCCGCGACCGGCAAGCATTTTCCCGGCCACGGTTGGGCGGAAGCCGACTCTCATGTGGCCATTCCGAATGACGAGCGTAGTCTGGAGCAGATTCGCGCCAACGACCTGGTGCCCTTTGCGCGCCTGAGTCAGCAACTGGCGGCAGTCATGCCGGCGCATGTCATCTACCCGAAAGTCGATTCGCAGCCTGCCGGTTTTTCAAGGCGCTGGTTGCAGGACATCCTGCGCGGCGAACTGAAATTCGACGGTGTTATTTTCAGTGACGACCTGTCGATGGCCGGCGCCCACGTGGTCGGTGATGCGGCCAGCCGCATCGAAGCGGCGCTGACTGCGGGCTGCGACATGGGGCTGGTGTGCAACGACCGTGCGGCCGCAGAGCTGGCACTCAGTGCGGCTCAGCGCCTGAAGGTCAAGCCTTCGCCGCGCATAGCCCGCATGCGGGGTCAGGCGTCTGCCAGTACCGACTATCGGCAACACCCGCGCTGGCAGGCCGCGCTTCAGGCGCTGCGCACGGCTCAACTGATTGATTAAGGATTTGCGATGACTGTTTACGCGATTATCGGCGGCACTGGCCTGACCCAACTGGAAGGCCTGAACATTCGGCAGTCCTTGCCGATGAACACGCCTTATGGCGCGCCATCCGGTGAAATCCAGATCGGCGACTATGCCGGTCGCGAGGTGATGTTTCTGGCGCGTCATGGCCATCCGCATCGCCTGCCGCCGCATCAGGTCAACTACCGGGCCAACATATGGGCCTTGAAGCAGGCAGGTGCGGAGGCGATTCTGGCGGTCAACGCGGTGGGCGGTATCCATCCGGCGATGGGCACCGGGCACTTTTGCGTACCGCATGACCTGGTCGACTACACCAGCGGCCGCCAGCACACGTTTTTTGCCGACGACCTGGAAGAGGTCACCCACATCGACTTCAGTTACCCCTACAGCGAAGCACTGCGGGCGCGACTGGTTGCGGCGTTGGCGGCTGAGGGGTGTGAGTTCAGCGATCGTGGCGTTTACGCCTGCACCCAGGGGCCGCGTCTGGAGACCGTTGCAGAAATCATCCGCCTCGAGCGCGACGGCTGCGACATCGTCGGCATGACCGGCATGCCCGAGGCTGCGCTGGCGCGTGAACTGGAGCTTGAATACGCCTGTCTGGCCCTGGTGGTCAATCCGGCAGCGGGCAAGTCGACCGCTGTGATTACCATGGCCGAGATCGAGCAGGCGTTGCGCGACGGCATGGGCAAGGTCAAGGCGACCCTTGCCCGGGTGCTGTCGGCCTCCTGACTTACAGCATGCGCTTGAGGGTGTTGTCCTTGCGCACGATGTGGTGCCAAAGCGCAGCGACGACATGCAGGCCGATGACGTAGTAGAAGATTTTGCCCAGCAGCTTGTGCAGGTCTTCGAAATACTCGGCCGTGCGGTCCGAGGTCGGCAAGGGCCAAGGTATCTGCAGGTCGGTGAGCGGGATGGGCAGGGCGCCTTTTTCCACCATCACCGTCAGCATGCCCAGTAACGGCTGAGCAAACAGGAACGCATACAGCGCGTAGTGCGACAGGGTCGCGGCTGCGCGCAACACCCCCTCGAGCGGGGGCGTTATGCCGGGCGGGCGCTGACGGCGCCGTTCGGCAACGCGAAAAAACGCCAGCGCCAGCACCACAATGCCCACCCAGAAGTGACTCTGTACCACCAGCGTGCGGTACTCGGAGCCTTTGCCGAACTGGGTGCGGCTCAGAATCAGGGTGTATGCCAGCACAATCAGTGCGGCCATGGTCCAGTGCAGCCATCTGGCCTTTGCGGTGTAGCGTTGAGAGGTCGGTGTATCCACGCTTGAATTCCTTGTCGCTTTTTTTACAGCCTCGGTAACCAGCTTAGGCAGTGGGTCGAGGTTATGCGTTTCATTTGAATCTGATTTTTTCAGCCGTCGAACCTGCGGCCCTGAACAGGGCACATCAGATATGGCAAATACGCAGCACGGGCAACACGGGACGGAACCTGTGCTCATGGGTGGCTTCATATGACGTGAATATTCACCCAGGAGCGCGTCTTGACCAGTGCCATCCCGCCTGTCGGCCCGGTAACGCCGGTATCGGCCAGTGTTTCATTGAATGTACTGACCATGAACATGCACATGGGCTTTGGCATTTTCAATCGCCGCTTCATTCTTCCGGAGTTGCGTGAGGCTGTACGCAGTGTATCGGCCGATATCGTATTTCTTCAGGAAGTGCACGGTGAACACCAGAGCCATGCCCGCAGGGTCAAGGACTGGCCGACGATTTCGCAGTACGAGTTTCTCGCCGACAGCATGTGGAGCGACTTTGCCTACGGCCGCAACGCGGTGTACCCGGACGGCGATCACGGTAATGCACTGCTCTCCAAGTACCCCATCATCCAGCATGAAAATCTCGACGTTTCCATTCATGGCACCGAGCAGCGCGGCTTGTTGCACTGCATTCTCGAGGTGCCACACGCGGGCCGGGTGCATGCGGTCTGTGTGCACCTGGGACTGCGTGAAAGCCATCGACGTCAGCAGCTCAAACTGCTTAACGAGCTGATGGCGCGTATTCCCGAAGGCGAGCCGGTGATCGTTGCCGGTGACTTCAATGACTGGCGCCAGCGCGCCGATGCGTCGCTGCAGGGCAGCGGGCTGCACGAGGTTTTCGTAGAGCGCTTCGGGGCGCCGGCGAAAAGTTTTCCGGCCCGCTGGCCGCTGCTCCGGCTGGACCGGATTTATGTGCGCAACGCGACTTTCCACAGGCCGAAAGTATTGTCCAGTCGACCGTGGTCCCATCTATCCGATCATGCGCCGCTGGCGGTGGAGGTGACCCTGTGAGCGATACAAAAACGCCGTGGTGCGATGGCAACTCGGTCGAGCTGCTGATCAATGGCGAAGATTTTTTTACCCGAGTATTCGAGTGCATACGCGCGGCCCGCAAAGAAGTGCTGATCGAAACCTTCATCATCTTTGAAGACCGGATCGGCGAGGGCCTGCAGCAGGCGCTGCTACAGGCGGCCGCCAATGGCGCGAACGTTGTGATCACGGTGGATGATTATGGAACTTCGGATTTGAGTTCTACGTTTGTCAGAACCATGATCGACGCCGGCATCCAGATTCAGCTGTTCGACCCGCGCCCGCGGTTCATGGGCATGCGCACCAACCTGTTCCGTCGCCTGCACCGCAAGGTGGTGGTGATCGACGGCGAACTGGGCTTTATCGGCGGCATCAATTACAGCGTCGATCACATGACTGACACCGGCCTGACCGCCAAACAGGACTACGCCGTTCTGGTACGCGGCCCGATAGTTGGCCATATCCATCAGAGCGCGATGAATATGCTCAGCAAGGCAGTGCGCGCCAAACTGACGCCCACGCCGCTCAAGCTGGACCGTGCCGGTGACGCGCAGATGCTGCTGGCCGAACGTGACAATGGCGAACACACCACCGATATCGAAGAGCAATACCTCGAGGCGATTCGTGGTGCGACGCAACGCATTACCTTGGCCAATGCCTATTTCTTCCCCAGCTACCGTTTTCTGCGCGAACTGCGTAACGCATCACGGCGCGGCGTGAAGGTCACGCTGATTCTGCAGGGCCAGCCGGACATGCCGTTCGTGCGGGTCTGTTCGCGGCTGACCTACACCTACTTGCTTCGCGACGGCGTGGTCATCCATGAGTACAAGCAGCGCGCACTGCACGGCAAGGTGGCACTGATCGATCAGGACTGGTCCACGGTGGGCTCCAGCAACCTCGACCCGCTCAGCCTGGCGCTTAACCTGGAAGCCAATCTGTTCATTCGTGACAAGGCGCTGAATCAGCACCTGCAAGACCACCTGATGGAGCTTGCCGCTGCGCACAGCACGCAGATGAGCCTGAAGGGCGCGGCGCGCGGTCAATGGTGGCGTGCGCCGATGATCGTGTTGAGTTTCTTTTTTCTGCGCCGTTTTCCGGCGATTGCCGGTCTGTTTCCGGTTCACGGCGTGCGGCTCAAGCCCTTGCGTGCCGGGGATGTGGTGCCTGAAGCCAAAGTGATCGAGCAGCAGCAGAACAATCATCCGCTGGATCAGGAGAAAACTTTATGACCCAGGCCGCGAGCGCAGCGCCGCACAGTGCGCACAGCGCCAAATGGAAATGGGCGAAGCGGGCTTTCACTGCGTTTTTCTTCATCGCCGTGCCGGTCCTGCTGTTTATGCTGGTCAAGAACCTTGACTGGCAGGAGGTCAAGAAGGCGTTGGCGTCGTACAAGGCCAGCACGCTGGCCATCGCTGCGGTGGTTGCATTCGCCAGCTATGCGACCTATTGCGGGTTTGACATCCTGGCGCGTTATTACACGCGTCATAAGTTGTCGATCAAGCAGATCGTGCCGGTCACGTTCGTCTGCTATGCATTCAACCTCAATCTCAGTTCGTGGGTTGGCGGCATCGCCTTGCGTTATCGACTCTACTCGCGGCTGGGGCTGGAGGTGTCGACCATCACCCGGATTCTGAGCCTGAGCCTGATCACCAACTGGCTGGGCTACATGCTGCTGGCCGGGTTCGTGTTTTCGATGCGTTTTCTGGAGCTGCCCGAAGAGTGGTCGATTGGCACCACGACCCTGCAGTTGATTGGCTTCGGGTTATTGGCGGTGTGTTTTGCCTACCTGCTGGCCTGTCGATTCTCCAAAAAGCGTTCATGGACGATTCGTGATCAGGAGTTCAACCTGCCTTCAATGAAGCAGGCGCTGATGCAGGCCAGCCTGGGCGCATTGAACTGGGCGCTGATGGCCGCGGTGATTTACACCCTGCTGCCTGAAAAGGCGTTTTATCCGGCGATTTTGGGGGTTTTGCTGATCAGCAGCAGCATCGCCGGCGTCATCACCCACATCCCGGCCGGGCTCGGTGTGCTTGAAACAGTCTTCATCACCTTGCTCTCGCATCAGTTTTCAAAAGGCAGCCTGCTCGCCGCGCTCATTGGCTACCGCGCCATCTACTTCCTGATGCCGCTGATGATTGCCTTGGTGGTGTACCTGGTGCTGGAAAAACGTGGGAAAAAAATGGGCGAGAAGAACCAGCAGCGGATGGCCGAGGAGGCGAATTCCTGAGTGATCAATTCCACAAAGTATGGCTACCTGTGGGCGCGGCCGGGGCGGCGCCTTCAATCATCAAACCCGACCTGCTCATGTATCTCGTCAACCTTCAGTTCCAGGCGATACGCCACTGCGATGAACAGCGCCTGACACAGGCACAGTGTCGCGCTCAGCGAGCGGAAGGCGAATGAGCTGCCTTCATTGACCAGCAACACCGAGTTGGCACGTTTGGCCAGTGGCGACAGGTTGCTGTCGGTGATGATCAGCGTCTTGGCCTGATGATGCTGGGCAATGCGCAGGCAGTGCTGGGTTTCCTTGCCGTAGGGCGTGAAGCTGATGGCAATCACCAGATCGTTGGCGCGTACGCTGCGCATCTGCTCGCGGTAACTGCCGCCCAAACCTGAAATCAGGTGGATACGCTTGTTGGTGTGTTGCAGGTTGTACACCAGGTAATCCGCCACAGCGAACGAGCGTCGTACGCCCACCACGTAGATGTTGTCGGCATTGACCACCAGATCCACAGCTTTCTCGAATTCCTCATCGTCCAGATCGGCACTCAGGCGTTCCAGCCCGGACAGGGTGGCGTTCACGCACTCGCGTGCCAGATCGCCAGCGCTGGCTTTCTGCGACTTGTTGACGATCATGCTGCGGATGCGCTGCTGGTAATTCTGCACCGGCGTGGTCTTGTGCGTGTAAGCCTCGCGAAACAGGGTCTGCATCTCGCTGAAACCGCTGAACCCGAACCGCTGGGAAAAGCGCACGATGGCAGACGGATGAACCTCGCACTCGCGTGCGATATCACTGATCCGGTCGACCATGATGCGGTCGCTCTGCTGGCTCATGTAACTGGCAATACGCTTGAGCTGGCGAGGCAGGCCGTCGTACTCGTTGGTGATCAGCTTCAGCAGCCCTTCGGCGCTGGTCGGCGGCACGTCGACGCTGGTCTCGGGCAGAGTAGGCGGGTCGGCGCTGGTCATATTCAAATCCTTTCTGCTTGTTCTTTGCGGAGCACTGGGTGGCAGTCGCGCCCCTGATGAGGGAGCTGCTTTTGGCAGGAGCACCAACTATATCCTACCTGTCTGCGCAGAGTGCCAGCACTTGAGTGATTCTATAGAAAAAATATTCCACTAAAAATAATTATAGAATAAATATTGATTGATGCTTCGCGACGTTTTAGGCTGCATTCACAAAGGCAGCTTGTGCACCTGATGCACGCGCTGCAGGCTGATAAAAATAACAGGAGCCACCATGGGCCAGACACGCTTTGCCACTGGGCGTCAGTTGGATCTGATTTGCCTCGGACGCCTGGGCGTCGATCTCTATGCGCAGCAGGTCGGCGCACGACTTGAAGACGTTTCCAGTTTCGCCAAATACCTCGGTGGCTCATCGGCCAATATCGCCTTCGGCACCGCCCGGCTGGGCCTCAGGTCGGCGATGCTCAGCCGGGTGGGCGACGACCACATGGGGCGTTTTCTGCTCGAGTCGCTGGCTCGCGAAGGCTGTGACGTCAGCGCCGTCAAGCGCGACCCCGAACGCCTGACCGCCATGGTGCTGCTGGGCCTGAAAGATCGCGAAACATTCCCGTTGGTGTTCTACCGCGAAAACTGCGCAGACATGGCCCTGCGCGCCCAAGACATCGACGAACAGCACATCGCATCCAGCAAGGCGCTGCTGATTACCGGTACGCATTTCTCGACGGACCAGGTGTTCAAGGCCAGCAATCAGGCACTGGATTATGCCGAAAAGCACAACGTCAAACGGGTGCTGGATATCGACTATCGGCCGGTGCTCTGGGGCCTGGCCGGCAAGGCGGATGGCGAAACGCGGTTTGTCGCTGATCAGAAGGTCAGCCAGCATGTGCAGCGCATCCTGCCGCGTTTCGACCTCATCGTCGGCACTGAAGAAGAATTCCTGATTGCCGGTGGCTCGACCGATCTACTCGGCGCACTGCGGACCGTGCGTGAACTGACCGCCGCAACGCTGGTGGTCAAGCTCGGGCCGCAAGGCTGCACGGTGATTCATGGCGCCATCCCGGCGCGCCTGGAAGACGGGGCGATCTACCCCGGCGTGCGGGTCGAAGTGCTCAACGTGCTGGGCGCTGGCGATGCGTTCATGTCCGGTTTCCTCAGCGGCTGGCTCACGGATGCCAGCGACGAACGCTGCTGCCAGTTGGCAAACGCCTGTGGCGGGCTGGTGGTGTCGCGCCATGCCTGCGCCCCGGCAATGCCGACGCCTGCCGAACTCGACTACCTGTTCAACAGCCCGGCGCCGATCACCCGGCCGGATCAGGACGTGATACTGCAGCGCCTGCATCAGGTCAGCGTACCGCGCAAACAATGGAAACAACTGTTCATCTTCGCCTTCGATCATCGTGGGCAACTGGTCGAACTGGCCCAGCAGGCCGGGCGTGATCTCAACAGCATCAGCCAGCTCAAACAGTTGTTCGTGCAGGCCGTCGAGCGTGTCGAGGCTGACCTGCGCCAACGGGGCATTGAGGCTGATGTGGGCCTGTTGGCCGATCAGCGTTTCGGTCAGGATTCGCTCAACACGGCGACCGGTCGCGGCTGGTGGCTTGCGCGCCCAGTGGAGGTGCAGGGTTCAAGGCCTTTGGCGTTCGAGCATGGGCGCTCCATCGGCAGCAATCTGATCAACTGGCCGCAAGAGCAGATCATCAAGTGCCTGGTGCAATATCACCCCGACGATGAACCGATGCTGCGTCTGGAGCAGGAGGCGCAAATCAAGGCGCTGTATGACGCCTCGAAAGTCAGCGGTCACGAGTTGCTACTGGAGATTATTCCGCCCAAGGATCATCCATCGGCTCATCCGGACGTCATGCTCCGTGCCTTGAAGCGCCTGTACAACCTGGGTATTTATCCGGCGTGGTGGAAAATCGAAGCGCAGAGTACAGAGGTCTGGCAGCAACTGGACGAGCTGATTCAGCAGCGCGATCCTTACTGTCGTGGTGTCGTGCTGCTTGGGCTCAATGCGCCGGTCGAAGAACTCTCTGCCGGTTTTGCACAGGCGCGCAACAGCCGTGTGTGCAAGGGTTTTGCGGTCGGCCGGACGATCTTCCGTGAGCCAAGCCGGGCCTGGATGGCCGGCGAGATCGACGATGCGACGCTGGTCAGCCAGGTGCAGAGCACGTTCAGCGGGTTGATCGAGTCGTGGCGCGAAAGCCGCGCCTGAATGGCCGTGATGCAGCGACAGCAACGCGACGCTGTATCAACACAACGCAATAACAAAAAAAGGTACAACCATGCCTGTTTCAGCTTCCACGCCCAAGATCCGCATCGGTATCAACCCGATCTCCTGGAGCAACGACGACTTGCCGGCCCTGGGCGGCGAAACGCCGTTGAGCACTGCCCTGAGCGAAGGCAAGGACATCGGTTACGAAGGTTTCGAGCTCAACGGCAAGTTTCCCAAGGATGCCAAGGGCGTCGGCGATGTGCTGCGACCTTACGACCTCGCGCTGGTTTCCGGCTGGTATTCAAGCCGTCTGGCGCAGCGCTCGGTGGCCGAAGAAATCGGAGCCATTACTCCGCATGTGCAGTTGCTCGCCGAGAACGGCGCTTCGGTGCTGGTGTACGGCGAAGTGGCCGACTCCATTCAGGGCCAGCGCATCCCGCTGGTCGAACGACCGCGCTTTCACAGCGATGCGGCGTGGCGTGAGTACGCCGACAAACTCACCGAACTGGCGCGCTTCACCCTGTCCCGTGGCGTGCGTCTGGCGTATCACCATCACATGGGCGCTTACGTCGAATCGCCTCAGGACATCGACAAGCTGATGGCATTGACTGGCAACGAGGTCGGGCTGCTGTTCGATTCGGGGCATTGCTATATGGGCGGCGGCGAGCCTTTGCAAGTGCTGAGCAAACACATAGAACGCGTTTGCCACGTGCATTTCAAGGACGTGCGCAAACCTGTGGTGCAACTGGCGCGCAACAACCTCTGGAGCTTTCCGGACTGCATCATCAATGGCACGTTCACGGTGCCCGGCGACGGCGACATCGACTTTTCGGCACTGCTCAAAGTGTTGTTGCAGGCCGACTACAGCGGCTGGCTGGTGGTCGAGGCCGAGCAGGACCCGGCGGTCGCGCCCAGTTACGTGTACGCCAAAAAAGGCTACGACACGCTGCGCCAACTGCTGGCCGATGCGCGATAGCGCCGCTGCCTGATAAGGAGGATTGAATCATGAGTCTGCTGACCAAAAGCAAACCCGAAGGCCGGGATGTTGTGGCACTTGCCCCCGGCGCCCTTGAATACGTGGGCTTTGCCGCCTATCGCCTGGAGGCTGGAGAACATCTGTCTCTCAGTGCAGAAGAACACGAGTTGTGTGTGGTATTGCTCGCCGGCCGCGCCAGTGTGACCGGCGAAGCACCGGGGCAGGAAGCGTTCAACTGGGAGAATATCGGCGACCGGCAATCGGTGTTCGAAGAAAAGTCGCCGTTCGCGGTCTACCTGCCACCCCACAGTCAGGCAGACGTTGTCGCGCAGGGGCCGCTGCATCTGGCGGTGTGTCGTGCCCCCGGCTATGCCGGCAAGCAGCTCCCGGCCCGGCTGATTCAGCCCGCAAGCATGAAACGCAGCGTGCGCGGCAAAGGGGCCAACACGCGCTACGTGTGCGACATTCTGCCGGACACCGAGTCCGCCCATTCGCTGCTGGTGGTCGAGGTGCGCACTCCTTCGGGGCATTCCTCCAGCTACCCACCGCACAAGCACGACAGGGACAACCTGCCGCACGAGAGCTTTCTCGAAGAAACCTATTACCACATGGTCAACCCGCCCCAGGGCTTTGTCTTTCAGCGCGTCTATACCGACGATCGCAGCATCGATCAGGCCATGGCCGTGGAAAACAACGACCTGGTCACAGTGCCCAAGGGCTACCACCCGGTGTCGGTGCCCTACGGTTACGAATCGTATTACCTGAACGTGATGGCCGGCCCGACGCGCGCCTGGCAGTTCAATAACGATCCGCAGCACAGCTGGCTGCTGGATCTTTAACCCCCCTTTGCTTTGGAGTCATGCAGATGAGCGAGTCACCGGTAATCGGCCACTACATCAATGGACAGGCGAACAACGGCGATGGCGAGCGTTACAGCGACGTCTTCAACCCGGCCATCGGCACGGTTCAGGCGCGTGTCGCGCTGGCCAGCGTCAAGACGGTAGATGAGGCGGTCGCGTCTGCCAAAGCGGCATTTCCTGGCTGGGCCGATCAGTCGTCATTGCGCCGGGCGCGGGTGATGTTCAAGTTCAAGGAGCTGCTGGACCAGCACCATGACGAGCTGGCGCAGATCATTTGCCGCGAGCACGGCAAGGTGCTGTCCGATGCCCGCGGTGAAGTGGTGCGCGGCATCGAAATTGTCGAGTTTGCCTGCGGTGCACCCAACCTGCTGAAAAGTGATTTCAGCGACAACATTGGCGGTGGTATCGACAACTGGAACCTGCGCCAGCCGCTGGGCGTCTGCGCCGGGGTCACGCCGTTCAACTTCCCGGTCATGGTGCCGCTGTGGATGATCCCCATGGCACTGGTGACCGGCAACTGCTTCATCCTCAAGCCTTCCGAGCGCGATCCGTCGGCCAGCCTGCTGATGGCCCGGCTGTTGAAAGAAGCCGGTTTGCCCGACGGCGTTTTCAATGTGGTGCAGGGCGACAAGGTGGCGGTCGATGCCTTGCTGCAACACCCCGACATAGAAGCTGTTTCGTTTGTCGGTTCGACGCCGATTGCCGAGTACATTTATCAGCAGGGTACTTCCCGCGGCAAGCGCGTGCAGGCGCTGGGCGGCGCCAAGAATCACATGATCGTGATGCCCGACGCTGACCTGGATCAAGCCGCCGACGCGTTGATCGGTGCGGCCTACGGTTCGGCTGGCGAGCGTTGCATGGCCATCTCCATTGCCGTGGTGGTGGGCGACGTGGGCCAGCGCCTGATCGACAAGCTATTGCCACGCATTGACCAGCTCAAGGTCGGCAATGGTATGCAGGCTGATTCGGACATGGGGCCGCTGGTCACTGCCGTGCACAAGGCCAAGGTCGAAGGGTTCATTGATCAGGGCGTGAAAGAAGGCGCGAAGCTGATTGTCGACGGGCGCAATTTCAGCGTGCCGGGTGCCGAGCAGGGCTTTTTTGTCGGGGCGACGCTGTTCGACAACGTCACTCCGCAGATGCAGATCTACAAGGAAGAAATCTTCGGTCCGGTGCTGGGCATCGTGCATGTGGCGGATTTTGCCAGCGCCGTCGAGCTGATCAACGCCCACGAGTTCGGTAACGGCGTGTCGTGCTTTACCAGCGATGGCGGCGTGGCCCGTGCGTTCGCGCGGACCATCAAGGTTGGCATGGTCGGCATCAACGTGCCGATTCCGGTGCCCATGGCCTGGCATTCGTTTGGTGGCTGGAAACGTTCACTGTTCGGCGACCACCACGCCTACGGCGAAGAAGGCCTGCGCTTTTACAGTCGCTACAAGAGCGTCATGCAGCGCTGGCCGGACAGTATCGCCAAGGGGCCGGAATTCAGCATGCCCACCGCTAAATAGTCTTCATCAATGGAATGTTGCGGAGAACAATAACAATGAGTCATCCCCTGCGTTTCGCCCTTAATCGAATGGTCGCGCCGCTCCTGTCGCTTGAGGCATTTGTCGATCTGGCGGTAAAACTGGGTGCCGGTGCCATCGAGATCCGCAACGACCTCAAGGGCATTGAGATCGAAAACGGCACCGCGCCTGAGGCCGTCGCTGATCTGTGTGCTGCCAAAGGCGTGCAGGTGCTTTCAATCAACGCGCTGTACCCGTTCGATGTCTGGAATGACGAGCGCAGTGCCCAGGCCACGAAGCTGGCGCAATACGCACGTGCCTGCGGTGCCAAAGGGCTGGTGCTGTGCCCGCTCAACGACCGCGCCGACCCGCGCAACGGAGCGCAGCGTGCCGCCGGGTTGCGCACGGCGTTGACCGCGCTGGCGCCGATTCTCCGTGAACACGGGATTCTAGGGTTCGTCGAGCCGCTGGGCTTCGAGGAATGCTCCCTGCGCCTCAAGCGTCAGGCCGTGGATGCGATCAGGGCCGTCGGTGGGCTGGATGTTTACCGGCTGGTTCACGACACCTTTCATCACCATCTGGCCGGCGAGGTCGAGCTGTTTCCCGAGTTGACCGGGCTGGTGCACATCTCCGGTGTCGAGGATGCACAGGCACCCCTCAACAGCATTCGTGACGGCCACCGCGTGCTGGTCGGAGAGGCTGACATTCTGGGCAACGCCGCACAGATCGAACGGTTGCTGGACAGCGGTTACACGGGGCATCTGTCGTTCGAGCCGTTCGCCGAAAGTGTCCATGCGCTGGAAGACATTCCACAGGCGATCTCGGCGAGCATGGCGCATTTGTCACGAGCCGTTTCGCAGCGTCACTGATTTGATTTCAGCCGTCAGGCCACCTCAAACCCTGGCCACCTCAAACAAGAACAAGGTGCGAACATGAGTACAACCCGACTGACCATGGCTCAGGCCCTGGTGAAGTTTCTCGATAATCAGTACGTCGAAGTCGACGGCGTGCAGAGCAAGTTCGTCGCAGGCATTTTCACCATCTTCGGCCACGGCAATGTGCTGGGCCTCGGGCAGGCGCTGGAGCAGGACAGCGGTGATCTGGTGGTGCATCAAGGCCGTAACGAGCAGGGCATGTGCCACGCCGCCATCGGTTTTGCCAAACAGCACTTGCGGCGCAAGATCTACGCGTGCAGCTCCTCGGTGGGGCCGGGCGCGGCGAACATGATCACCGCCGCGGCGACGGCGTCCGCCAACCGGATTCCGCTGCTGCTGTTGCCGGGCGATGTCTACGCCAGCCGCCAGCCTGATCCGGTGCTGCAGCAGATCGAGCAGTTTCATGACCTGAGCATCAGCACCAACGACGCCTTCAAGGCGGTCAGCAAATACTGGGACCGCATCAACCGCCCCGAGCAACTGATGAGCGCGGCGCTCAATGCCATGCGCGTGCTGACCGATCCGGCCGAGACGGGCGCGGTGACCCTCGCGCTGCCTCAGGACGTGCAGGCTGAGGCCTATGATTACCCGGACAGCTTTTTGCAAAAGCGCGTGCACCGTATCGACCGTCGCCCGCCCAGCAAGGCCATGCTTGACGATGCGTTAAAGCTGCTGGCCGGCAAGCGCAAACCCTTGCTGATCTGCGGCGGCGGTGTGCGTTACTCGGGTGCGGCTGAAGCACTGCAAGCCTTTGCCGAGCGCTTTGACATCCCCTTTGCGGAAACCCAGGCAGGCAAGAGCGCCATCGTGTCGGCGCACCCACTGAACATGGGCGGGATCGGCGAAACCGGCACGGTGGCGGCCAATCGGTTGGCCAAGGAAGCTGACCTGATCATTGGCGTCGGCACCCGTTACAGCGACTTCACCACGGCGTCGAAATGGCTGTTCCAGAACCCGGATGTGCAGTTTCTCAACATCAATGTGGGCGCTTTCGATGCGCAGAAGCTCGACGGCGTGCAGTTGCTGGCCGATGCGCAGTTTGCCTTGCAGGCATTGAGCGAAGCGTTGCAGGCCAGTGACTACCGTGCTGCCTGGGGCGATGCGCCACAGGCGGCGCGTGCCGAACTGGACGCCGAGGTCGACCGACTTTACGCGATCGAGTACCAGAACGAAGGTTTTGTCCCGGAAATCAACGACCACATGGCCCCGGCCGTGCTGCGTGACTTTATCGAGCTGACCGGTTCGTGCCTGACCCAGAGCGGCGTGCTGGGCATTCTCAACCAGAGCCTGCCGAGCGATGCGGTCATCGTTGCCGCCGCTGGTAGCCTGCCGGGTGATCTGCAGCGAGCGTGGCGCAGTACCGGCGTTGATACTTATCACGTTGAATATGGCTACTCGTGCATGGGTTACGAGGTCAATGCCGCACTGGGCGTCAAGCTCGCGGCGCCGCACCGGGAAGTCTTCGCGCTGGTCGGCGATGGCTCGTACATGATGCTTCATTCGGAGCTGGCGACCTCGATTCAGGAGCGGCGAAAGATCAACGTGGTGTTGCTCGACAACATGACCTTCGGCTGCATCAACAACCTGCAAATGGGCAATGGCATGGGCAGCTTCGGCACCGAGTTCCGCTTCCGCAACCCGCAGACCGGCAAACTCGATGGCGACTTTATACCCGTGGATTTCGCCATGAGTGCGGCGGCCTATGGCTGCAAGACCTACAAGGTCAGCACCGCCGAGCAGTTGCACCAGGCACTCGCCGATGCCCGGCTTCAGACCGTCTCGACGCTGATCGACATCAAGGTTTTGCCCAAGACCATGATCCATAACTACCTGTCGTGGTGGCGGGTCGGTGTCGCCGAAGTGTCGACCACCGGCACCACCGCTCAGGTGTACGACAAACTCAACCGCGAGCTGGCCAAGGCGCGTCAGTACTGATCACTTTTATCGTTCAGCGTCCGTGACCCGCTCATGGCAATCACCAATAACAGGCAACATCCAACAAAAAAAAGGAACCTGAACATGGCATTGAAACTCGGCGTGATCGGCACAGGCGCAATCGGTCAGGATCATATCCGGCGTTGCAGCAAGACACTGGTCGGCAGTCAAGTGGTGGCCGTCACCGACATCAATCTGGAGCAGGCAGCCAACGTGGTGCGTGATCTGGGCATAGGCGCCGAAGTGTATGCCGACGGGCACGCATTGATCGCCGCGCCGGATGTCGAGGCGGTACTGGTCTGCTCGTGGGGCCCCAGCCATGAAGAGTACGTGCTGGCGGCCATCGCCGCAGGCAAGCCGGTGTTCTGCGAAAAGCCGCTGGCCGTCACTGCCGAAGGCTGCCGGCACATCGTCGAAGCCGAGATCGCCAGTGGCAGGCGTCTGGTGCAGGTGGGTTTCATGCGCCCGTATGACCAAGGCTATCGCGCGCTCAAGTCAGTGATCGACAGCGGCCAGATCGGCGAGCCCTTGATGCTCCATTGCGCCCACCGCAACCCGCGTGTGGGCGAGAACTACAAGACCGACATGGCCATCACCGACACCCTCATTCACGAACTCAATGTGCTGCGCTGGCTGCTCAACGATGACTACGTGTCAGTGCAGGTGGTGTTTCCGCGCAAGACCAGCAAAGCCCTGGCGCACATGAAAGACCCGCAGATCGTGATGCTGGAAACCGCCCGAGGCACTCGCATTGACGTCGAAGTGTTCGTCAACTGCCAGTATGGCTACGACATCCAGTGTGAAGTGGTTGGCGAGAGCGGCATTGCCAGATTGCCCGAGCCTTCTCAGGTGCAACTGCGCAGTGAAGCCAAATTGTCCAATGCGATTCTGATGGACTGGAAAGACCGCTTCATTGCCGCCTATGACGTCGAGTTGCAGGACTTCATCGACGGCGTCAAGGCTGGCACGATCTACGGCCCTTCCGCCTGGGACGGCTACGCCGCTGCCGTGGCCGCCGATGCCTGTGTACTGGCGCAGAACAATGGCGCTGTGGTGCCGATCACCCTGGCCATGCGTCCGGCGTTCTATGCCTGACGGCTTTTCCGGCAGCCAAGGCATCTCTCGACAAGCATAAAAGGGAGGCATCATGCGTATTGCACTGGACCCTTACATGTATCGCCATCTGTCCCTCGGGGCGATGGTCGATAAAACCGCGGAGCCGGGCTACGACTACATCGAGCTGTCGCCGCGTGAAGACTTCTTTCGAGCGCGAAGGTATAAAGCTCGATATTCAGGCACATCCCTATGACTTCTGTGAACGCAACAACGAGTCGGTGGATATCATTCGCGGGCTTGATCGCGACTGGATCAACTACCTGTACGCCGCGCCTCACACTTTTTTCTACGATGATGGCCTGGGGGATATCGCCTCCATGCTGCGCTACATCGTCAACCCGCCCGGCGTGACGGCGACGGTGCATCAGCACCTGGACATCGGCCAGGGCGAGGTGAACCGGGAGGCGTTTTTCTCGACACTCAGGGACATCAAGTTCGACGGTATCGCCACGGTGGCTGTATTTGCCTGGGAAGAACGCGCCGACGAGTCGAGCCGATTTATGCTCGAACGGGTCAAAAGCGAGCTGCTGCGCTGATACAGCGGCAGCGACGACACAACCGATGGCTGCGGCCTGAGGTTAATGGACCACAGGAGATATCCATGCGAGCAGGGCTGGTGGGTTACGGCAAAGGGGGGCGTTACTTTCACGCGACGCTGATTTCAAGTGTGCCTGGTGCCACGTTTACAGGCGTGGTGACCCGTTCACCTGAACGAAAGCAGGACGTCGCCAATGATCACCCCGGCGTTGCGACGTTCGACACGTTGGCCGAACTGGTGGCTGCCGGGGTCGATGTGGTGGTGATTTCCACACCGCTGGCATCACGGCGAGCGTTGATTCTGGAGGCTATCGAACTGGGCGTGGCGGTGGTCAGTGATAAACCCTTTGCCAACGATGCCGCGCAGGCGCGTGAGCTGGTGGAGGCTGCCGAGCGGCGCGGGGTGCTGCTCAGTGTTTATCAGAACCGGCGCTGGGATTCCGACTTCCTCACCGTGCGTAAATTGATCGACAGCGACGCGCTGGGTGAAATCAGCCGTTTCGAGTCCAGCATCGAGCGCTACTCGCCACGCTCCGTCGGCAAGGCCAGCGGTGGGGGCATGTTGCGCGACCTGGGCAGCCATCTGGTGGATCAGGCGCTGGTGCTGTTCGGCCCGGTCGAGCGGGTGTACGGCGAATTGCGCTTCGCCGCCGACGAAGAAGAGCTGGATCACACATTTTTTGTCGCGCTGACCCATGCCAATGGCGTGGTCTCGCATTTGTCCGGCAGTTGCCTGCAAAACACCCCCAAGCCGCGCTTTCGGGTCAGTGGCTCGAAAGGGTGTTACAGCGTCGACGGCCTGGACGGTCAGGAAGACGCAGCGTTTTCCGGCCTGACGCCACGGTCCGAAGGCGAGCGCTGGGGCGTCGAAGAGCATCGGCGCTGGGGCTGGTTCGAACAGGGCGATCATCGCGAGCGCGTGCCCTCGGAGCGGGGCTGCTGGCTTGAGTTCTACCAGCAACTGCAACGTGCATTGGACGAGCAGGGTAGCAACCCGGTCAACCCCCACGATGCAATCGCGTCAGCACAGGTGATGGACGCAGCCCGCCTGAGCGCCCGCGAAGGGCGGGTTGTGGTGCTGTAGACATACAGACTCATGATGAGCCCTCACGCCGATGCGCCGCGTTGGCACGCAGTTCGTGACGCTGCGATACAGCGTCACGAACTGTCCGTATCTGCCACAACCCAACGGCTTTAGACGTGCTTTTTTATCGCGATGGCACTGGCGACGCAGATTGCGACGTAAGTGACGGCTGAGCCCTGGCGCTGATCCGGGGGGAACTCGG
>NZ_ATDK01000327.1 GCF_000444135.1 Pseudomonas avellanae BPIC 631 | reverse complement strand
AGAGAAACTATGAAAGCGTCATAGCAATGGCCTGCGCTTTTCTGTGGCTACCAATGTGAAACGGGAACAGACCCTAGTCTGTGCCTGTCTCTCACCATATAGGCACGGCTATGTCATTCCCTCTACAAGCAATTAACACCGCGCACCCAGCTCGTGATCCCGCCACCACGCTCATTCGCATCAGCGAAGTCATTGCGATAGTCGGCCTTGCTCGCCCAACGATTTACAAGCTGATGCAGCAACAAGACAGCGGCTTCCCGCTCCCCGTAAAACTGAGCAACAGTAACGCCCGAGGAGCGCCCGTCGCCTGGGTCTTAGGGGAAGTTCAGGCATGGACACGAGCACGCATCGCGGCTCGCGATCAGGTGGCCGCATGAACAACCGCATCTCAAAAGGCGACGGACCTTTCATCGACTCCTACAGCATCGGCTTCCAGCTCTACAGGCCGGACGAGCTCAACTGGAAAAGCCGCACCATTGCGGGCGTCAGCTGGAATGGCCTGGAGCAAGAAGCGATCTTTTTCAATGCAGATGGCTTAGCTCTTCCTCTCAGACCCAACCCTTGGAATGTGCCCGAGTGGATTCGCAAGCATGCGATCCGCCGCGAGTTCGCCAGCGTGCATGGAACTGGTCACTTCGCGATGAAGGAAGGACGTCGCAAAGCGTTGCGAACGGTCGGCCTCAATGACTGGGTGACTTACTGGCTGGTCGACCAGTCTGGCGGCTTCGCCAATGAGTCGAAGTTTTGGCAGGACTACGTGGCCACCGATCTCGCCACCGAACAGGCCAACAGCCAAAAGCTACACAGCGAACTGCGTCTGCAAGAAGACCAGGCGACTTACATCGAGCAGAGCATTGCGGAGCGCCGTGACCACCTGACGGTCATGCATCGCCGTCGATGTAACGAAGATCGAAAAATTCTCGCCTGGCTGAAAGGCGAAGTCCCCGCTCCACTGTTTGATACCGAAACGAAGGTGGCTTGAGCCCTCCCCGCGCCAATCTACTGGCCCTGATCTGGCACCAGAACGCCGTGCTATCACGCCACAGGTTCGGCGCACGCACAAACAAAAACGCCTCCGGGGGCAACCGGAGGCGTTGAGGTAAATCTACATGCACGCCAAATGTATTTCGCATCGAGCGCGAGCGCAAGTCGCTCAAACAGTTGCACATCCCAAAACCGGGCGTTATTCTCTGGCCGTCGCTGCGAACTCAGTGACCGGGCTTGGCGGCTCGAACAGTACAAGGCGCAACAGCGCCCCCATTACGATTGCAGGCGCTTTTTTTGTGCCCGCATTCTCGCGTTATGGCGGGTTGCGCAGGAGCACCCTCGGGTGCGCCGGTCTCCTTGTACGCCGGTCCGCCAATCCTGTGCAATCCGCCACCCTAATCTGCTTGGCGGCAGACCGTGGCGGTTCCTCAGTACAAGGAGCCTCACCTATGAGTAACGCCCTCAATCCGTTCAAAAATCGCGCCGCTGCCCATCGTGCAATGGCTCTCGCCGCTTTACACGCCAACTCCAGCCTCGCTACACGCCTTGCCCGCTACAACGCTCACATGACCAAAGCTCGCGCCCTCGAAAACGGAGGGGGTGCCCAATGAACAATGCCTTGAGTTTTTCCCTACCCGAAGACCTGCTCTGTGTTAATCCAACAGCCGATGCAGGTATTCCCATCGACGCCATCACCTGCGCCGTTGACCGGGCCAGCTCGGTGCTGTTGCTGCTTGAGGATCAGTTTGAAAATGACGGTCCCAGCCTTGCAAATCACATCATCGCCGCCGCCCTTTGGGACGTGCGCGGCACGCTTGGTTTGATACGGACTCTGGCGCTTCATGCGGACGATCTGGGCCGTAAGCCTGCGCAGGGAGGTGCATTGTGAGCGCTTTCCAAGGCAACACCGCAGGCCACACCAGCTTTGCCAGATGCAATTCACAGAATCAGGCACTGTTCAGCGTCAATGCGGGCATTTCGTGCGAAGAGGCACTAGAACATGCCTCCCTGCTAACAGACTGCATCAACAAACTCACGCTCCAAGCCGGGATGAACGACGATAGCAGCGCGGCATGGGCTGCCCATTACCTGGGCGATATGGTCAAGGCCATCATCGACGACGTGACCACCAGCCTGCAGTTTCCAACGGAGGATCGCCCATGAGCGCCTCCGGCTCGAAAACGCGCCCTTCGTTCGCACAAGTGAAATCTGCTGCGCTGCGCAACATCGACAAGGTCCTTGCACACTGGCTTCCGAACGGGAAGCGAGTAGACGGCGGTAAAGAGTACACCGCACCCAACCCCACCCGAACGGACAAGCGTGCGGGCTCTCTGAAGATCAGCATTAGCAAAGGCACCTGGTCTGACTTCGCGACCGGCGACAAGGGCGGCGATTTGATCGACCTGGTCCGCTACATCGACGGCGGCACCGACGTCGATGCCTGCAACAAACTGGCGGATCTGCTTGGCGTAACTGCTGATTCGCCGCCCGCCAAGTCCGTACCGGCCAAAAGCAAAGCGCTCGAGTGGATCGCCATTCAGCCGATCCCGGCCGAGGCGATGAACAAATGCCCGGTTAAACACAGGCAGCACGGCGCACCGTCCAAGGTCTGGATCTATCGCGACGACAAGGGCCAGCCGCTCATGGCGTTGTATCGGTTCGACCTGGCCCCTGATGAAGACGGTAAACCGAAGAAAGTCTTTGCGCCGCTGACCTGGTGCGAACGCAGCGACGGTGAAACGACCCAATGGCGCTGGCAAGGGTTGCCCGAGCCTCGACCGCTTTTGCGCCGGGATGAACTGGCACTGCGCGCCGATGCGCCGGTGGTCTTGTGCGAGGGCGAAAAGGCCGCAGATGCAGCGGCTGATTTGATGCCGAACTACGTGGCCACCTGCTGGCCGAACGGTTCCAACTCCTGGCACAAAGCAGACCTGACACCCCTCAAGGGTCGCAACGTGCTGTTGTGGCCAGACAACGACGACAGCGGCAAAACCTGCATGGAAGCCGTCGCCCACAAGCTGCGCGAGATCGGCGCAGGCTCGGTAAGGTTCATCGCGTTGGAAGTGTTCAAGCGCAAACCCACGATGAAAAACGAACGTGCCGCTTTCGCCAAAGGTGGACATTGGGATAACGGCGATGATGCCGCCGACGCTGCTGCCAAAGACTGGACAGCTGCCCATTTCGCCGAGCTGGAGCGCAGTGGCGAGCTGTTTAGCGTGGAGGAGAAAACACCAGCAGCCGAGGAGCCCGAACCCACTCCGAAGTCGAAGACAAAGCCAACGGCCAAGCGCCCGGCGAAACCGAAAAACGACCTGATGCCCGGTGGCTTTCGCCTGACTCCCGAAGGTGTGTTTTACGCAGGCGACGACGGCGAAGCGCGCCCGGTGTGTTCGCCTCTTGAAATCCTCGCCCGGACCCGAGACGACAAAGGCCACAACTGGGGCCTGCTCGTGGAGTTCGACGACCCCGATGGAGCCAAGAAACGCTGGAACATTCCGGCGCGCACCATGACCGGTGATTTCGGCAAGGACGTACTCGGCCCGTTGGTGGACATGGGACTGCGCTTGGCTGGCAGTCGATCAGGCCGCAATGCACGCAACGACCTGCAGAGTTACCTCGGCGGTTTCGACAGCGCGCAACGGGCTCGACTGGTCACTCGCCTGGGCTGGCACGACAGCGCCTTTCTCCTGCCGGAACAACAGGTCGGGCTACACAGCGAACATCTGCACTTCTATGAAGCCGGATCTCAGCTACCGCCGATCAGCGAAGCGGGCACGCTTGAGCAATGGCAAGAACAGATCGGCGCGTTGTGCGTGGGCAACCATCGTCTGGCGTTTGTGGTCGGCGTGGCCTTGGCTGGACCGCTGCTGCACATGCTGGGTCATGAGTCGGGCGGCTTTCATTTGTACGGTGACAGCTCGGGCGGCAAGACCACGCACCTGCAGGTCGCTGCATCGATCTACGGCGGACCTCGCCTGGTACGTTCGTGGCGCTCCACGGACAACGCACTCGAATCCATCGCCGCTGCGCACTCAGACGGGCTTCTGGTACTGGATGAGATCGGCATGTGCGATCCGCGCATCATCGGCGAGACGGTGTACATGCTCGGCAACGGCACCGGGAAGGCACGGGCTAATGATCGAGGCCAGGCCGGTCGGCAGGTGCAGGAGTGGCGTTTGCTGTTCCTCTCCACTGGCGAGAAGACGCTGGCCCAGCACATGGCCGAAGCGAACAAGGAGCTGAAAGCGGGCATGGAAGTACGCATGCTCGCCGTTCCAGCCGATGCCAGCAAAGGCTTGGGCATGTTCGACACCCTCAACGGTTTCGATGATGCAGCAGCGCTGTCCGACGCACTCAAAGCACGAGTCGCGAAATACTACGGCACACCGCTCACCGCCTTTCTCACAGCGCTGTGTGAGCCCGACAAACGCCATGCTTGGTCCGCCATTCTGCGCCGCACGCTGGAAGGCTTTATCGCCAAATCGTTACCCGCATCGGCCAGCGGACAAGCTCATCGTGCCGCCGCTCGCTTTGGCCTCGCCGCCGCAGCGGGTGAGCTGGCCACCGCGATGGGGATAACAGGCTGGCCCGATGGCACCGCCACCACCGCTGCTCGGGTGTGCCTCAACGCATGGATGAACGAGCGTGGCGGCGTCGGTAACTTCGAGGGTGACGCCATCGTGTCGCGACTGCGCCAAGTCATCGAGCGCTTCGGCGAGAGCCGATTTACCCGCTGGGAATCGGCAGCGGCAAAGATCGACGAACACGGCCCGCGCACCATCGACAGGCTGGGCTTTCGCAAGACGATGGAACACGGTCTGGGCGACTCCCTGCACACCACCAACACCTATTACGTGCTGCCCGAGTCATGGCGCTCGGAGATTTTCCGGGGCATGAACATCAATGCGGTGAACAAGGAGCTGCTGCAGCGTGGGGTCATTGAGCCGGGGAACGACGGCAAGGCATCGAGTCTGGTGCGCTTGCCCGGGCTGGGCACGCAACGCTGCTACATCGTGAAGACGATTCCGGGGTTGGCTGAAAGCGAGGCTCGGGCTGCCTGAGTGCATCCCTGCTGATCGAGGTAGCGCCGGCTGATTCCCGGCCTCGCCAGCCACACAACCAACTCCCAATCGAATTGAACAGAGACCAGACACATGAACGAGATCCAAGAGCTGAAAGACCGCCGCGAACAACTGCTGAAAGGGGCTGATCAGTTGCACACCCAGCTGCTGCCTTTTGAAGCCGCGCTGGAAAGTGAGCAGTCCATTGAGCCTGCCCAAGAGCGCGAATTGCGCGACAAGTACAACGAGCTGAAAAGGCGTTTCGATGCACGCAAACACGACGCTGACCTGTTGGATCGGAAGATCAATCGCCGCGAAACCCTCGCCAATTGCGATTCCCTGATGGCGGGTTACATCGAGGCCATGAACACCTGGAAAGCCGATGAGCAGGAGCTGAATGAAAAACGTCAGAGCCTCAGCACCCGTCTTGAACAGATCAAACAACAGGCCGTAGAGGACATGGCCAAAGCCCGGCAGGCCGAAACGAACGCCGCGACTGCGTATGCACAGGCCGTCGCATGGGGCGACACCGAAGGCGAAAAGACCGCCAACGCCGATGCGCAAAAAGCCGCAAAAAACCTGGCAACCGCTGCCGAACATGATCGTCGACAAGGCCTGATCATATCCGCGCTGGAGCAGGAGCTGCTCACCGTAGATCGGTACATCACCGAAGCACAGGAAAAGCATAAGGGCATAGAACGCGACGCCCTGTGGCTTTCTCAAACAGTGCTGGAAGAGAAATGGAACGAGGCCGCTAAGGCACTCTTCGATGTGGGCGGAAGGCTCTGGGCGAATTACAACCTGCTCGGCCTTGATCAAGTGAGCCTGTTGAAACTGGCGGTTCCGCAGGAAGGCGAAACCGTCGGGAACTGGACGTGGCATGAATTATCCGACCGAGCGCGCAACTACGGCGCGCAGGATCTGCTTCAGCTCGACGACACCCCAGCACGTCAACAGGTTGAACAGACGAGCCACCTGGCCTAACGACAGAGTAATGACAATGACCAAGCGACCTCAGAATGCCGCGAGTTGGTCTGACACGATCAAAGCCCGGAAAGCTCATCTGGAGACACTGTTGAAAACCATCAATGCGGCAGACGGCATCGAAGGTTGGCTAAAGAAATAAAGCCGCCTCACCTGAAAAAGGGCCCAGCAGGGCCCTTTTTGCTGCGGGCCTAAAGCCCACCAACTCACCAGACAGCTCCAAGTCAGAGTTACAAACGACCTGCACAGGCGTGAATTTTTATAGCAAACTGGAAGGCCGCTTTCGGTCAAGAGCGGACCACCAGAAGTGCCTACGAAACTCTGGGCAATTCCCATCGCTAGTGTACTGTTTGCGAAATAATTTACCCGTGTCCTGCAACCTAAGTTATTGATAAAATTTGAATTTTACGTTAGTTAGTAGCTGGTTTTTTCGAAAACAGT
>NZ_ATDK01000326.1 GCF_000444135.1 Pseudomonas avellanae BPIC 631 | reverse complement strand
GAGCGTGAGGAACGATAATCTCAACTATCGTGCGACGCTCTGCGTCGCATGCCGTTCTGGACGCTCCGCGTCCTCTGTTGCATCAGCCCAGCAATTCCCTCAGCACCTGTGCAAACGCTCGACTGCTTTGCTCTTCTGCGGCATGTCGGCCTTCGCGTATGACCCAGCGTCCATTCACCGCCACGTCGCGAATCTGCCGGTCGCTGCCCGCGAACAGCCAGCGGTTGAGGATTGCATCACCCGAGGCGGTGGCGATGTAGGGGTCGTTGCCATCCAGCACCAGCCAGTCGGCGCGCTGCCCTGCTTGCAGTGCACCAACCTGCTGACCCAGCGCCTGCGCGCCGCCTGCCAGCGCGGCGTCATAGAGGGTGCGGCCAACCATCGGCTGATCGCTGCGATACAGCCGGTTACGGCGTTGATCGCGTAGACGCTGGCCGTATTCCAGCCAGCGCAGCTCCTCGACCACACTGAGCGAGACGTGACTGTCCGAACCAATCCCCCAACGGCCACCCTGCGCGATGTAGTCCACCGCCGGAAAGATCCCGTCGCCAAGGTTCGCTTCGGTGGTCAGGCACAATCCAGCCACCGCGCCACTTTGCGCCATCAGTTGCACTTCATCCGCGTCGGCGTGGGTCGCGTGGACCAGGCACCAGCGGTTATCCACAGGGGTATTTTCATAAAACCATTGCAGCGGACGTCGCCCGCTCCAGCTCAGGCAGTCATCGACCTCTTTCTGCTGCTCGGCAATATGAATATGCACTGGGCATTGCGGGTCGCTGGCCGCCAGCACTTCACTGATCTGCTGTGGAGTTACCGCACGCAGCGAATGGAAGCACAGCCCCAACTGCTGCGCTGGCTGAGCCGCCAGCACCGGTCGCAGGAGTGCCTGTAAATCCAGATAGCTGTCGCTGCTGTGGATAAACCGGCGCTGCCCTTCGTTGGGTATCTGCCCGCCAAACCCCGAGTGGCTGTAAAGCACCGGCAGCAAGGTCAGGCCGATGCCGACCGAACTCGCCGCCTGGCTGATCTGCACGGCCAGTTCGGCAGGATCTGCGTAGGGTTTGCCGTCCATGTCCTGATGCACGTAATGAAATTCGGCGACCGAGGTATAACCGCCCTTGAGCATCTCGATGTACAGCTGTCGGGCAATGACGCCCAGTTGCTGCGGGCTGATGCGCCCGACCAGCCGGTACATGAGGTCGCGCCACGTCCAGAAACTGTCGTTGGGGTTGCCCGCCACTTCCGCCAGCCCGGCCATCGCCCGCTGGAACGCGTGGGAATGCAGGTTCGGCATGCCGGGCAGCAGCGGCCCGCTGACGATCTCGGCACCCTGCCGATCGGCATTGGCCTCGACGCGGGTCAATAGACCTTCCTGGCTGACCTCCAGACGCACATTGCTGGCCCAACCGTCGGGAAGTAGCGCACGTTCGGCAAAGAAGGCTGACATTGACTTCACACCCCATCACTGTAATTTGTATATACATATACAGACGTTTACGGAGCCGGTAAACCTTCGGCACGCTTGCCGAGCAGCAGGTTAATGGTTAGCGTGGCGCTCTCCGGCGTCTGAATCTTCGTCAAAACGTCATTTTGAAAACAAGGACTCACTCGTGTCGACTCCGCCCGCCGCTTCTTCCCTGGCAGCCCAGATGGGCGAAAGTCCCGCACCCTTGTACGCCCGCGTCAAACACATGATCGCCCTGCAGATCCAGAACGGCACCTGGCCGCCGCACCACCGTGTACCGTCGGAAAGCGAGCTGGTGACGCAGTTGGGCTTCAGCCGCATGACCATCAACCGCGCCCTGCGCGAGCTGACGGCCGAGGGTTTGCTGGTGCGCATGCAGGGCGTCGGCACCTTTGTAGCCGAACCCAAAAGCCAGTCGGCGCTGTTTGAAGTGCACAACATTGCCGACGAGATCGCTGCGCGCGGCCATCGCCACACCTGCAAGGTGATGGTGCTCAAAGAAGAAGCCGCAGGCTCGGAACGCGCGCTGGCACTGGACATGCGCGAAGGCCAGCGGGTCTTCCATTCGCTGATCGTACATTTTGAGAACGACATCCCGGTGCAGATCGAAGACCGCTTCGTGAACGCCCAGGTCGCGCCGGACTATCTCAAGCAGGACTTCACCCTGCAAACGCCTTACGCCTATCTCTCCCAGGTCGCGCCGCTCACCGAAGGCGAGCATGTGGTCGAGGCGATCCTCGCCGAAGCCGATGAGTGCAAACTTTTGCAGATCGATGCCGGAGAGCCCTGCCTGCTGATTCGCCGCCGTACCTGGTCGGGTCGCCAGCCCGTCACTGCCGCGCGCCTGATTCACCCCGGCTCCCGCCATCGCCTCGAAGGACGCTTTACCAAATGAGCCAGACCCGCCTGCTGCGCGCCGCCGACTACCCACGTATGCCATGGAAAAACGGCGGCGGCAGCACTGAAGAAATCGCACGCGACGCAGGCCAGGACCTCGACGGCTTCGGCTGGCGACTGTCGATTGCCGACATCGACACCTCAGGCGGCTTCTCGATATTTACCGGTTATCAACGCATCATTACCGTATTGCAGGGCGCGGGCATGACCCTGGAGGTGGACGGTGTGGCCAGTCGCCCGCTGCTGCCTTCCGATCCGTTTGCATTCAGTGGTGACAGCGACGTCAGCTGCACCCTGCTGGACGGTCCGATTCGCGACTTCAATCTGATCTATGCTGCACACCGTTACACGGCGCGCCTGCACTGGATCGACGTTCGTCATCCCCAGCGTCTGTTCAGTTCGGCCAGCACTTTCGTCCTGTTCAGCATGGCCGAACAGGTGGCGATCAGCGTGAACAGCCAGCCTTGGGAAATTATTGGCAAACACGACTGCGCGCTGGTGGATAATCCCGGCGGTTTGCTGGAAATCGAACTGCAATCACCCCGCGTCAGTCGTTGCTGCCTCATTGAGCTCAGTGCCACGGGCCAGTGATCGCGTTCTGGCACCTCAGAATAAAACAGCGTTGTTTTCAAGGAAGACCATGACTCAAGTCCCGAACCGGGAAACGCCCCGTGGTGTTGCCATTCTGACCCGTTTTCTCGCCTCCGAATCAGCGGGCGGTATTGTGCTGATGGCCGCAGCGCTGGCCGCACTGATCGTCGCCAACTCGCCCTTGTCCGCGGGCTACTTCTCGACGCTGCACAGCGTCTGGCTGGGGCTGTCGGTCGAGCTGTGGATCAACGACGGGCTGATGGCGATCTTCTTTCTAATGGTCGGCCTGGAAATCAAGCGCGAAGTACTGGCCGGTGGCCTGGCAACCTGGGGGCAACGCGCCCTGCCCGGCTTTGCAGCCCTTGGCGGCATGCTGGTGCCCGCGCTTATCTACATCGCGATCAACTGGGGCAACCCGCAGACCTTGAGCGGCTGGGCGATCCCGGCGGCCACCGACATCGCCTTCGCCCTCGGCGTGCTGTCGCTTTTGGGCAATCGCGTGCCGACTTCGCTGAAAGTCTTTCTGGCCGCGCTGGCGATTCTCGATGACCTGGGGGCCGTGACCATCATCGCGTTTTTCTACAGCTCCGGGCTTAATCTGCCGATGCTGGCCGCTGCGTTCGTAACCCTCGCCGTGTTGATCGCGCTGAACCGCCTGAACATCCGTCGTCTGCTGCCGTATTTGCTGCTCGGTGCGCTGCTGTGGTTCTTCGTCCTGCAGTCGGGCGTGCACGCGACGCTGGCCGGTGTCGCGCTGGCGCTGTGCATCCCGATGGGTAAGCCTGAGGAAGAAGCACGCTCGCCGCTGCTGTTTCTTGAAGAAAAGATGCATTACTGGGTCGCGTTTGCCGTGGTGCCGATCTTCGGCTTTGCCAATGCCGGCGTATCACTTTCCGGCATCACCCTGGCAAACCTGATCGACCCGGTGCCGCTGGGCGTTGCATTGGGCCTGTTCGTGGGCAAGCAGATCGGCGTGTTTCTCGCCGCAGTGCTGGCCATCCGTGCCGGGCTCGCCGTGCTGCCGGAGGGTAGCAACTGGGTGCAGTTGTACGGCGTGGCGATTCTGTGTGGCATCGGCTTCACCATGAGCCTGTTCATCGGCAACCTGGCCTTCCCCGGTTCGCAGCACCTGATCGACGAAGTCAAAGTCGGCGTGCTGATCGGCTCGGGGCTCGCGGCGGTAGCCGGTATTGTGCTGCTGCGCAGCCGTTTCAGCCGGCACTGAAAAAATATTTTCAAATCACTGCATCCAGATGGCTTTCTCGCGGGTAGTACATTCAGCAGCCACTTCGAGTTGCTGAGCGCGGTTAAACAATCTGGAGATTTCTGCATGAACGCAAAACGTTTGCTCTGCCTTGCAGGTAGCACTTTGGCCTTCACTTGCCTGTCGTCCGTGGCCCTGGCTCAGACCGACCTGCCTGAAAGCGTCCACGTGCCGGCTGGCAACAAAGTCAGCATGACGACCACCGGGGTGGGCGAAATCACCTACGAGTGCCGCGCCAAAGCCAACATGCCCAGCGAAATGGAATGGGCGTTCGTTGGTCCCAAGGCCGTACTCAATGACAAAAGCGGCAAACAGGTCGGCACTTACTACGGCCCGCCTGCCACCTGGGAAGCCAAAGACGGCTCCAAAGTGACCGGCACTCAGGTTGCTGTGGCCCCATCGAGCGCTGGCAACCTGCCGTATCAACTGGTCAAGGCCAACCCGGCTGAAGGCAAGGGCGCGATGACCGGCGTGACCTACATTCAGCGCGTGGCGTTGAAAGGTGGCGTTGCACCGGCCAAAGCCTGCGCAGAGAGCAACAAGGGCGCCAAAGAAGTGGTCAAGTATCAGGCTGACTACCTGTTCTGGAGCGCCAGCTGATCGCCATTATTAACCGGGTGACCGCGCGGCTGGTGAGCTATGCTGCTGCGCGGGAGCCTCGTGATACCCGCGAGGCAGTTAGTCTTCCATTGATGGCGGATCATCTTGTCCTCGCACGAATCTCTCTTTGATTACGAAGCTACGTTGCAGGCCTGCGCTCGCGGTGAGAAACAGGCCTTGCAGCGTCTCTATCTACAGGAAAGCGCCCGGTTGCTCGGCGTCGCCCAGCGCCTGGTACGTGACAACGCACTGGCCGAAGACATCGTGCATGACGCCTTCCTGAAAATCTGGACCCACGCGGCCAGCTTCGACGCGTCGCGCGGGCTGGATATTCAGCGTGACTCGCCACCTTGCGCTGAACACCCTGCGCAACACGGCACGCGAAGTGCGTGTCGAGGACGACGGCAGCGACGATCATCACGAACAGGCAACCCTGGAAGGCTGGCAGGAAACCGGGGATGCTTTCGATTGGCGGGTCAATCCAGGACGGATGACTTCATGCATGGAGCAACTCGAGCAGGTACGCCGAAACTGTATTTTTCACGCTTACGTAGACGGCTATTCGCATCAGGAAATCGCGCACAAGATCGGCGCGCCATTGGGTACGGTCAAAGCCTGGATCAAGCGCAGCCTGACGGCTTTGCGGGAGTGCATGGGATGAACCGGCCTATAGACGACAACATTCATGACCTGGCTGGCGAGTATGTACTCGGCACCCTGTCAGCGCAGGAAAGGCTCGACGTGCAGCGTCGCCTGCTCCGCGAGCCAGACTTGCAGGCGGCCATCGACGCCTGGGAGCAACGCCTGTTGCCCCTGACCGAACTGGCCGACCCCGTCACGCCATCGCCCGGCCTGTGGGAGCGCATCGAGCGCAACCTGCCGGACATGACCGAGTCGGCCAGACCGGCACAACGCCCGCGCATGCGCTGGTGGGACAATCTATCGGTCTGGCGCGGCCTGGCCGGAGCAGGGCTGGCCGCATCGCTGGTGCTGGGCATGACCCTGCTGACCCGCGCACCGGCGCAGCCATCCTACATGGTGGTGCTCGTCGGGCCGCAGGACAAAGCGCCCGGCTGGGTCGTGCAAGCCAGCAACTCACAGCAGATACAGCTTATTCCGCTGGGCGTGGTTGAAGTCCCGGCCGACAAGGCGCTGGAGTTCTGGACCAAGGGCGACGACTGGCAAGGCCCGGTTTCGCTCGGGCTGGTCAAACCGGGGCAAAGTCTGAGCATTGCACTGGACAAGCTGCCGCCGTTGCAAGCCAATCAGTTGTTCGAGCTGACCCTGGAGACCTCCACCGGCTCGCCAATCGGCAAACCGACCGGCCCGATTCAGTTCATCGGCCGGGCGGTGAAGGTGATCTGATAACGGGGCAACTTCACTTCTTGCTGCAATCATCCTGTTGCAGCAGGTTGGCCTGAGTCAGGTTGCAGCCTGCCGGTACGCTACGGGTCAGCCAGACATTACCGCCGATGGTCGAGCCCTGGCCAATGGTGATGCGGCCCAGAATGGTTGCACCGGCGTAGATCACCACATCGTTTTCAACAATAGGATGGCGCGGATGGCCTTTCTGCAACTGGCCGTCCTCGTCTGCCGGGAAGCGCTTGGCCCCAAGCGTAACAGCCTGATAAATGCGCACGCGCTCGCCGATGATTGCGGTTTCGCCAATCACCACGCCCGTCCCGTGATCGATAAAGAAGCTCGGCCCGATCTGCGCGCCGGGGTGAATGTCGATGCCGGTCGCCGAGTGGGCGATTTCCGAGCTGATGCGCGCCAGCAACGGCAAGCCGGCGCGGTACAGATGATGCGCCAGGCGATGATGAATCACCGCCAGAATGCCGGGGTAGCAGAGCAGCACTTCATCGACACTGCGGGCCGCCGGGTCGCCGTGATAAGCCGCCAGCACGTCGGTGTCCAACAACAGGCGAATGGCCGGCAGTGCCGTGGCGAAACCCTGAATCAGCTCGAGCGCATGGGCGTTGATACCCTTGAGGTCCGCGCCCTGCTGGTGGGCCACATAGCGCAGTTCCAGGCGGGCCTGGGCCAGCAAGGCATTGAGCGCCACATCCAGCGTATGACCCACGTAGAAGTCTTCGCTTTCTTCACGCAGGTCCACCGGGCCAAGCCGCATCGGGAACAACGCCCCGCTCAGCGCTTCAAGGATTTCGCCCATGGCGGCACGCGAAGGCAACTCGCGCCCGCCGTGCTCGCCGCTGACCCGACGGTTGCGCGCCCGCCAGTCTTCGCGCGCGCCGCGTAATTGACTGACGATACGCTGCAACTGCCAGTGGCTGGAGCGACCATCGGCAGGGGCTTGTGGAATATCGCTCACGCTGGACTCTCCTTGATGCGAGGGTAACGACCGACAAAGCTGGCCGCTGTTCATGCCACTCTACGGCAAACATTCAGACGAAAAAAACAACAATTTCCATAGGTATATTCCGAGTCGTCTGTAAGCACAGATAAGTTGCCGTGTGGGAAACGTCTGCTTATAGTCCGGTGATTCTTTACACGGCTCATCCATCACCATGATCAAAAATCAGCTTGCCCGCTTCAATCGCCTGGACTTGATCAGCGCGCCGACGGCTCTGGAAAAGCTTGAGCGCCTGTCGCTCTGGGCAGATCGCGATATCTACATTAAGCGTGATGACACCACCACGCTCGCGCTGGGCGGCAACAAGGTGCGCAAGCTTGAATACCTGGCCGCCGACGCGCTGGCTCAGGGTGCCGACACGCTGATCACGGCCGGTGCGATCCAGTCCAACCATGTACGCCAGACGGCCGCCCTGGCTGCGCGGCTGGGTCTGGGCTGCGTGGCCCTGCTGGAAAACCCCATCGGCACCGAAGACCCGAGTTACCTGAAAAACGGCAACCGCCTGCTGCTGGAACTGTTCGATGCCAAGGTAGAGCTGGTCGAAAGCCTCGATAACGCCGACGACCAGCTGCATGCCTTGGCTGCCCGCCTGCGCTCCAGCGGCAAAAAGCCGTACCTGGTGCCTATCGGTGGCTCAAGCCCGGTGGGTGCGCTGGGGTATGTACGCGCCGGGCTGGAACTGGCCGAGCAGATCAAACAGACCGGCATCGACTTTGCGGCCGTGGTGCTGGCATCGGGCAGTGCGGGTACGCACAGCGGCCTGGCGTTGGCGCTGGCTAATGAGCTGCCGCAGTTGCCGGTGGTCGGCGTGACCGTGTCGCGCAGTGAAGAAGCGCAACTGCCCAAAGTACAAGGCCTTGCCGAGCGCACGGCGCAACTGCTCGATATCGCCCTGCCGGACCACTTCAAGGTCGAACTGTGGGATGAATATTTCGCCCCGCGCTATGGCGAGCCCAACGCCGGTACGCTGGCCGCGATCAAGCTGGTGGCCAGCCACGAAGGCCTGTTGTTGGACCCGGTCTATACCGGCAAGGCCATGTCCGGCCTGCTGGACGGTATCGGCCGTCAACGCTTCGACGACGGGCCGCTGATATTCCTGCACACCGGTGGCGCGCCTGCGTTGTTCGCCTACCCGGATGCCTTCGATCACTGACCCATCAGCCGGCGCGTTTTTTATGCCTTTTTGGAGGAAAAATAACTTTTTAAGTTATTTTTCCTCATAAGAAGATGGCTATATAGTCGCGCCCGGCAAACGATGACATCTGGTCTGACGCTTGACGTAACTGCCTGAAAAAAAGCTGAATAATCAGCACGAAGTTGCTTGAGTCGGGTCAGAAAATGGCCAGACACTTCCATACCAACAAGGGGCTCGCATGAACATTTCCGCTATTCGTCGTACGTTTCTTTTCTCGGCAATGGGCTTGATGCTCAGTGCCGGTATCGCCGGGCAAGCCATGGCTGGCGAGCAACTGCAGAAAATCAAGGATAGCGGCACGCTGAATGTGGGCCTTGAAGGCACTTACCCGCCGTTCAGCTTCGTCGATGAAAACGGCAAACTGACCGGTTTTGAAGTCGAGTTTTCCGAAGCGCTGGCCAAGGAACTGGGTGTGAAGGCCAAGATTCAGCCATCGAAATGGGACGGTATTCTTGCCGCTCTGGACTCCAAGCGTCTGGACGTGGTGATCAACCAGGTGACCATCTCCGACGAGCGTAAGAAAAAGTACGACTTCTCTGAGCCCTACACCATTTCCGGCATCCAGGCGCTGGTGCTGAAGAAGAACGCAGACACCATCAAGTCTGCCAAAGACCTGAGCGGCAAGAAGGTTGGCGTGGGTCTGGGCACCAACTACGAACAGTGGTTGAAGGCAAACGTTCCGGGCGCCGAAATAAAGACCTATGAAGATGACCCAACCAAAATCCAGGACCTGAGTGTAGGCCGTATCGATGCAATCCTGGTTGATCGTCTGGCAGCCCTGGAAATCGCAGCCAAGACCAAAAACACAAAACGAGAACTTGCACCTGCCGGCGAAGCGTTCTCTCGTCAGGAGTCGGGCATTGCCCTGCGCAAAGGCGAGCCGGAGCTGCTGGCTGCCATCGACAAGGCAATCGACAAACTGCGTGCCGACGGCACCCTGGAAAAGCTGTCGAAAAAGTACTTCAACGCTGACGTCACCAAATGATCGAAGAGAGCCTTCAGCTCGCGCTGGACTCAGCGCCCTTTCTGCTCAAGGGCGCGTACTACACAGTCTTCCTCAGCCTGGGCGGTATGTTTTTCGGATTGCTGCTGGGCTTCGGCCTGGCACTGATGCGCCTGTCGCGCTTCAAGCTGGTGAACTGGATAGCCCGCATCTACGTGTCGTTCTTTCGCGGTACGCCGTTGCTGGTTCAGCTGTTCGTGATTTATTACGGCCTGCCGGAACTGGGCATCCAGCTTGAGCCGCTGAGCGCAGCGCTGATCGGTTTTTCGCTGAACATGGCCGCCTACGCCTGCGAGATTCTGCGCGCAGCCATAGGCTCCGTGGAACGTGGGCAGTGGGAAGCCGCCGCCAGTATCGGCATGACCCGCTGGCAGACCATGCGCCGTGCAATCCTGCCGCAGGCAGCACGCACAGCCTTGCCGCCGCTGGGCAACAGTTTCATCTCGCTGGTCAAGGACACCGCATTGGCGGCCACCATTCAGGTGCCGGAGCTGTTCCGCCAGGCGCAGTTGATCACCGCGCGTACCTTCGAAATTTTCACCATGTACCTGGCCGCCGCACTGATCTACTGGATCCTTGCCACGGCGCTCTCGCACCTGCAAAACAAGCTGGAAGCCAGGGTCAACCGGCACGATCTGGAGACCTGACGCATGATAGTCGTTGAAAAACTCACCAAGGAATTCAAGTGCTCAAGGGCATTGATCTGCGTATCGAAGCCGGAGAAGTCGTCGCGATCATCGGCCCGAGCGGCTCGGGCAAGACCACCCTGTTGCGCTGCCTGAACCTGCTTGAAACACCCACCAGCGGCAGAATCAAGATGGGTGACATCGAGATCGATGGCACCCGCTCCATAGGCCAGCAACAAGGGCTGATCCGCCAGTTGCGCCAGCAGGTGGGGTTCGTCTTTCAGAACTTCAACCTGTTTCCACATCGCACCGCGCTGGAAAATATCATTGAAGGGCCGGTGGTGGTCAAAAAGGTAGCTCGTGAAGCCGCCGAGGCGCTGGGCAGGGAGCTGCTCGCCAAGGTCGGCCTGACCGGCAAGGAAGACGCCTATCCGCGTCGTCTCTCGGGCGGGCAGCAGCAGCGCGTGGCGATTGCAAGGGCGCTGGCGATGGAGCCGCAGGTGATCCTGTTCGACGAGCCAACCTCGGCACTGGACCCGGAACTGGTCGGCGAAGTGCTGACAACGATCCGCGCCCTGGCTGAAGAGAACCGTACGATGGTGATCGTCACTCACGAAATGAGCTTTGCACGAGAGGTCGCCAATCGGGTGATTTTCATCGACAAGGGGGTCATCGTCGAGCAAGGCGAAGCCAAGGCGCTTTTTGCCAACCCTCAGGAAGAACGTACAAGGCAGTTTCTCGAACGCACACGCTCCTGATCGTTTACGCACACACCCAAAAGCAGCGTCCATCCAGGGCGCTGCTTTTTTCTTACACTTCATAGCGCCTCGATCGTTCAAGATCCTTGTTTAATTCCTGCGCAAATTTCCGAATATTCATCGAATTAATAAGACAAGCCGAGCTCAGTTATCGCGCCCGGCGTGTGGCTGGCTGACCTGCAGCCACCGCACTTGACCTAATCCCCTCTCCTGATTCCTTTCCCACCGGTAACCGGCTTTTGCCGTTGATACTTTGTGGTAGGACAATAGTTTGCCGAACGGTAAACAGTTCCAAATATACCGTGTAGGACATATCCGTTTTTTAAGTAAATTACTGATAACCGCCACCTTCATATTGACAAGTGCTCGCAAAGCCCATTAGCTCACACTAACCACCCATTTAGCGAGATCTGAAAGTTTCAAGCACAAATAGTCTACCGATTGTAATGTTTGCCATAGCCTGGATATTTAAGGTACTTATCGTGCTGTCTGAACTGCGCTTCTTATTACACAAACATGACAACTTATGACGATTCTTTACTTTAATTATTGATTATCAGGAGCACCCGAACATGAGTCATGTCACTTGCAAAGCAGCCCATCAGGAGCTGCAAACGCCTTCCATACCGCAGGCCAGCCGTCATGGCATAGGCGTGAGGATCGCCTCTCAACTCACGGTTCATGTCGAGCCGTACACCAACATGGACGAGGGCGATCTGATCGAGCTGTTCTGGGACGGCTGTTACGTCGCGTCAAAAATTCTAAAGGCTTCCGACATCGACAAAACCATTGTCCTACGTGTACCCGAAAGCTTTCTTCAAAACGGCAAGGCACGGACCTACTACCGGGTCATGAAAATAGGCGGAACACCCCTGACCTCGCCGTGCCGCAAGCTGTGGGTCAAGCTGAACGCCCCCGGCGGGAATCTGATCAGTGCCCACACGGAAGAAAACCAGGGCCTGGCACCGCTCTACGTCGCACCCTCGGTGATCCGTCGCGGACTCTCGCGCCGGCATCTGGAAGGGGGCTTGCCGATGACCATCGAGCCTTATCTGAACATGGCCGTTCACGACGAGATCACCGTGCGCTGGGGCGATCTGCGCATGGACCTGCCCCCCCTGATCGCCGAGGACGTCGGCGATCCGATCGATCTGGTCATCCCCCCTGCGTTGATCATCGAAGGCGGCGAAGAACAACGCCTGGAAGTGACTTATTGCGTTATCGACCGGGTGGGCAATAACTCACTCTGGGCACCCCCACGGCTGATCAAGGCATTGCCGATCGAAGAGTGAACTGAATGACCCGTTTGAATCCAAAGGCCAGCACTGCATAAATATATATAGGCGGTTTCAGAGGCTGAGTGCAACACCCGGCTATTGAGTTAGGGATGGACTCTCATGATGCTTGGACATCATTTCCGTCATCATTTCGATAGGGCATCTGTA
>NZ_ATDK01000325.1 GCF_000444135.1 Pseudomonas avellanae BPIC 631 | reverse complement strand
GGCATTGCAGGCTCGTATTGGTGTTGTGTGAGAACTCCAACAATACGGGCCTGTTCTCATAGGGATCAATAGGTTACGTCGAAACGGGAACAGACCCTAGCGATTATTGCGAGCAGGTGCTGACATCAATGGCTTGCTCCCTCACAATCACGCCGTCTCGCCAAGCCGCCTTGAACCGCAGCATGGCCCTGAAATTCGTTTGAGGAACCCGGCATGAATACACTTGAGTGGAACGAGGCTGCGCTGGCGAAATACCTCGCGACCCATCCGACCCTGAAAGATGAAATCAGCGAGCTGAGCCCCAAAGAGCAAAAGCAGCAACTGCAGTGGGCATTCGAGGACGAGGCCGAGGGTCAAGGCATCGAGCCTTGGGAGCTGGCGCTGGAGTTGATTGCAGAATCGCCGGAGCAGCTGAAAAGCATGCGTCTGGAAGCTCACGCGCAGGTGGCGGAAGCACTGGGTATGGAATGGGAAGAATATTGCGCGTTCAATGAAATCCAGCCATGAACGTGACGGCTGTCTCGGTCGAATCGGTCATTTGACAGCAAGCTGTTGCGTGACCACTCAGTCATCGCTTTACCTGCTCTGTGCGGGTGAGTAACGTCTGCTCACTTCAATAAAGGAATCACGTCATGAGTGATCTGGTCTCGTACCATCTGGACGACGGCGTCGCTACGCTGACCCTGAACAACGGCAAGGTCAATGCCATTTCCCCGGACGTGATTATTGCGTTCAATGCCGCACTGGATCAGGCCGAAAAGGATCGCGCCATCGTGATCGTGACGGGGCAGCCCGGCATTCTCTCGGGCGGTTACGACCTCAAGGTCATGACCTCAAGTGCCGAAGCGGCCATCAACCTGGTTGCTCAGGGCTCCACCCTGGCGCGGCGCATGCTGTCGCACCCCTTCCCGATCATCGTCGCCTGCCCAGGCCATGCCGTTGCCAAGGGCGCTTTTTTGCTGCTGTCAGCCGATTATCGAATCGGTGTGGCGGGCCCGTTCAGCATCGGGCTCAACGAAGTTCAGATCGGCATGACCATGCACCATGCCGGTATCGAACTGGCCCGCGATCGACTGCGTAAATCCGCATTCAATCGCTCGGTGATCAACGCCGAAATGTTCGACCCCGAGGGCGCGATGGCCGCGGGCTTTCTGGACAAGGTGGTCAGCGTCGAAGAACTGCAGGGTGCCGCGCTTGCCGTCGCGGCACAGTTGAAGAAAATCAACATGAACGCGCACAAGAAAACCAAGCTCAAGGTCAGAAAAGGTCTGCTCGACATCCTTGATGCGGCCATTGAGCAAGACCGCCAACACATGCTTTGATACCCGCCGGAGGCCCGCTGGTACGGGCTTTTGTTTATCGGCGAACTCATACGCATTTGATCGATCTGATCAGCTACCGCGCATGATTTTCTGCGCCACTGACATAGTGAAGAAGCGATAGCACCATGGGTCGAGTTGTTGCAGCAGCGGTTTACACCAAAGGCAAAAAAGTCCGCGACATTACCCTTGATGAAGGCGCTGCCTGGGCCGCAAAGCCCGAGCACTTTGTCTGGATCGGGCTGGAGCAACCCAGCGCCGATGAGCTGACCAGCCTCAAGGAGCAGTTCAACCTGCATGAACTGGCCCTTGAAGACGCGATGGAAGTCCACAGTCGCCCCAAGCTCGAAACCTTCGGCGATGCGCTGTTTATCGTGACCTACGCGCCGGTGCGCGATAACGGCAAACTGGTGTTCATCGAAACCCATATCTTTGCGGGCAAGGGTTACGTCATCACCTCGCGCAATGGCCATTCAAAGTCTTACGGGCTGGTGCGTCAGCGCTGCGAAGCGCGGCCTTTGCTGCTGGAACACGGCGAAGACTTCGTGCTTTACGCCCTTCTGGATTTCGTTACCGAGAACTATCAGCCGGTGACCGAAGCCATTCACACCGAGCTTGAGCTGCTGGAGCAGAGTGTCATCGGCGGTTCACTGCGCGAGTCTGATATCCAGCATATTCATGCACTGCGTCGCGATCTGTTGCGAATGCGCCGTTACGTGGCACCGATGGTGGAAGTGGGCGAAGAGCTGCAGCGACTCAGTTTTCCGTTTATCGACAAGAACATGCGCCCCTACTTCCGTGACGTGGAAATTCACGTGAAGCGGCAGATGGAAGACCTGGGCAACCTGTGTGACATCGCCAGCCAGACCATCGAAATAGGCCTGCTGCTGGAGTCCTCGCGACAAAGTATCGTGCAGCGCAAGTTTGCCGGATGGGCCGCCATTCTGGCGTTCCCGACGGCGATTGCCGGCATCTATGGCATGAACTTCGAGAACATGCCCGAGCTCAAGTGGCACTACGGCTACTTCATCGTGCTGGGCGTGATCGTTGGCGGCTGTACGGCACTGTTTGCCAGCTTCAAGCGCTCTGGCTGGCTGTAGCCGCCCCGCTACCTTTCAGAAAATCGGTCGGGCGCATGACGATAAGCCATGCGCCTGGATCAGGCTGATTGATTGTCCGGCTTGTGCGCCACGAAGCGCATCATCCATTCCGCCACTGTAGCGCCGTGGTGGTCATGATCGAGGCTGGCGACACCCTGCTTGTAAACCTGCTCGCCGAGCGCCTCCTGGCGAAGATCAAGTAGTTTCCGTGAAAAATCATGGATAAATTCAGGGTGGCCCTGAAAGCACAGCACCTGATCATTGATGTGGTAAGCCGCGAACGGACAAAACTCGCTGGAAGCGATTACCGTTGCCTGCTCAGGCAGCGCGGTGACCTGATCCTGATGGCTGATCAATAGTGTGAGGTTGTCCATAGCCGGGGTCATCCACGGTCTGGCCGGGGCCAACTGGTAATGATGAATGCCAACTCCCCAGCCTTGCGCCGCACGCTCGGTCTTGCCGCCCAGCAGCAAAGCCAGCAACTGGTGGCCAAAGCAGATACCCAACAGCTTTTCGCCACGCTGGTACAGCTCCAGCAGGTAGACCTTCAGCGTCCGAATCCAGGGATCGGTGCCAAACGAATCGGCCTTGCTGCCCGTCACAAGATAAGCGTCGAATTTTTCGCCCTCGGGCGGATAAACTCCCTGCACCACGTTGTATACCGACAGCTCTGCAGCAATCGGCTGACGCGCGAACAGCAGTTCAAACATTCGACCGTACCCATGATATTGCTTGACCAGCTCCGCGCGCAGATTGTCGGTTTCCAGAATACAGATGCGTAAAGGCATAAATGGGACCCTGAAGCGGTAATAAGACGGTGGTTCAGAAGCAAAGCCTGCCTTGAAGACCTTATCAAATCAAGCAGCGGCCCGTTTCGCATGCTTGTCGCAATCCAGGCGCAGAAAAAATCTGACTCGGACGAACGGTAGAGAGCCAGGGATTTTGATCGAAGTGTCTAGTGTACTGTTTTCGAAAAAATCAGCCACCAACTAACGGAAAATTCAAATCTTATCAATAGCTTAGCTTGCAGGTTATGGGTAACTTATTTCGAAAA
>NZ_ATDK01000324.1 GCF_000444135.1 Pseudomonas avellanae BPIC 631 | reverse complement strand
GTGGCTTCTCGATTTGACAAGCTCAAGAGAAACTATGAAAGCGTCATAGCAATGGCCTGCGCTTTTCTGTGGCTACCAATGTGAAACGGGAACAGACCCTAGGCAAGCGTCTGGCAGTTAATTCTCCCGTCAACTTAACTCAGTGTATGAGCCTATGAGTGGAGAACGTCATGAATAGTCAAAAACCGGTTTGGAAAAGTGTCTTGAAAACCCTGTCCCTTCATCAAGGTGTCATGGCTGCAATCGTGGCGATTCCGTTGCTGGCTGCTCCGGCTTTTTCATGGGCGAAAGATGGCGTATTGAGCCTGCATGGCAGTATTGTCAACAGCAGTTGCAGTGTTTCACACAGTGACGTCACCACCTCTGATGCCCATTCGCGAGTGCTGGAAGTTGCGCCGGGCGTCAACATGCGAGTCAACACCGAACATAACGCCTGCGGCGATCAGGCCGTGCCGTTCGTTGCGCACTATCAGGCCATACCGGCCGCCTCTCAGGCAGACGGCGATGCCTGGCCCGACGCTGTAGTGATTACGCTGAGCTACCACTAACCGCGCAGCTGTATGCTTTTCTCTTTTGGACTGTCACACACCAGGGTGGGACAGTTTTTTTATCGGCTACGCCCCATCGAAAATAACGCCATCACCGTAAGAGTAGTGTGGGCCGAGTGCGCCTGAGTATCGGCGGTGTGGCGGTATCAAGTGTCCCACTTGCAAGTGATCTGTATTAATTCCTACAGACCCGTCCCGCGCGTTGTGTCGTGTTGTCCGAGGGTTAAAAGTTATCGGCCTGACAGCGGTTAAAAAAACCGGAGTCTATAGTGCTGGCCGTCCGATAGTGGGCACACACGAAATAACACAAGGAAGGTAGTCAGCATGAAAAAGCTTTCTCTTACATTGGCAGTTCTGGGCGTAATAAGCTTTGGTATGGCAGGTACTGCCAGTGCTGCGAACAACGGTAAAATCATCTTTAACGGAACACTGACCAATATGTCCTGCGACGTGGGGCCGGGCACGGGCGTCAGCACGGGTACCAACCCAGGTGAAATCAACGTCGACCTTGGGAACGTTTCGTTCTCGGACATCGGCGTGTCCAGCGAAAGCCGGTTTGAAACAGCCACCCCGATCCAGTTGCTGGTCAACTGCACCGCGGGTGCAGATCAGTACAACATGGTGAAAATGCGCCTTACCGCCCGAAACGGCAGTGGTCTGGACAACAACGATGCCAAGCTTCTGCGCACCACCGGGGCGGCGGATGGCGTAGGCATCGGCCTGCTCAATGCATCGAGCGTAATGATGGATCTGAGCGGTACTGAAACCATCGATACCACGCTGATCAAGGATGGTGCCAGCGGCGCTACTGCCGAGATCAACTTTGGTGCGGTCTATGTGCTTAACGGCACTCCGACCAATCCGGGTAATGCCGACGGCTACCTGCCGTTCGTGATGGATTACGAGTAACCGTGTCGGGCAGGGCGGGCCTTGCCCGCCTTGTCCTCTATCGAATTCAAGGCGAACACCCGTATGTATTCTGATTTTTTTCGCGCGGCGGTATGTGTTGCGATGGTGTCATGGTGCACCTCCGTTCAGGCGGGCATTGTGTTGAACACCACACGGGTTATTTACCAGGGCAATGACAAGGAAGTCAGTCTGGGCGTTCACAACAGTGGCGGGAGAGAGATTCTCCTGCAGTCCTGGCTCGAAGCGCCGGCACTTGCCACGGGTAATAACCCAACCACCCAGCGCCTGCCTTTTATCGTGACGCCGTCACTGACGCGCATGGCCGGCGGTGGCAAGCAACTGCTGCGCATTATTCATTCCGGTACCGACATGCCCACCGATCGCGAGTCGGTACTGTGGCTCAATGTTCAGGAAATACCCCAGACGGCTGCGCAAAACACGTTGCAGATCGCAATACGTCAGCGCATAAAAGTCTTTTTCCGGCCTGACGGAATGCCTGGTGATCCACTGCAAGCACCCGAGCAGTTGAACTGGCAAACGGAGAACAACGACAGTTTGCAAGTCGAAAATCCAGGTCCTTATCATGTTTCCATGCTGAAGATTTCCGTGCGTCAGGATGACGTCGAACTGGCCAGTATCGAGAGTCAGATGTTGGCACCGCAGCAGAGTCTGCACATCCCGTTATTGCGCAAAAAGGGGGGGGCACCGCTGGTGGTTAGTTTTGTCAGTATCAATGATTACGGCGGACAAGTGCCTTATCGCGCAACACTTGCCAATCACGAGTCGGGCTACGCCAGCAAGGTCATGCCTCGATAGTCAGCAGCATCAAATGTCAGCGTTCACAATTTAAACCGTTGGGTTCCGGCGACAGGTCGGCCCGGCAGACCTGCGTCTGTGTAAAAGGATTGCGCGGCGCGCGCGACAGCCGAAGTAGAGTGAAGACCGCTATGGAATGGCGCAAAAAAGATAATGAGGGAGCCATTGCTACGTTGGTGCTCCCTTACCCCCGGCGTTGTGTCCTCGGCCTGTGCCGATGTGACCCATTGGGCATCGGCCTGGGGCTGAGCCTGATGTTTTCGGTCAGCGCATTTGCCGCACCGCCCGGCACCGCGCAAGGCGACGGTTCGGTCAAATTCAATACGGCTTTCATTCAAGGCAGTGATCAGCCGCCTGACCTTCAGGAATTTCTACGCAGCAACAGCGTATTGCCCGGTACTTATCGGGTGGATATCTACGTCAATCGCACGCTGAGCGGCAGGCGGGATATCACGTTTTCAAAAAATCAGGCGTCAGGTCTTATAGTGTACTGTTTTCGAAATAAGTTACCCATAACCTGCAAGCTAAGCTATTGATAAGATTTGAATTTTCCGTTAGTTGGTGGCTGATTTTTTCGAAAACA
>NZ_ATDK01000323.1 GCF_000444135.1 Pseudomonas avellanae BPIC 631 | reverse complement strand
TGTTCTCCTGCTCAAAAAGTGAGCAGAAGCAGTTGAACACCTGGGTCAGTTTTCAGTCGGCAGAACAGCCTCTACTGGGTCAGTTTTCGGTCAGCGACAACAGCTCAAGACCTTTGCTGACGTTGTGTTGCCGGAAAACAACATGTTCCGCATCTGGATGGACCTGATCGGCCACCCGATCACTGCCCTGTTGGCGGCCCTGTTGCTGGCGTTTTACACCTTTGGTGCGGCGCGCGGCTTTGACCGCACCAAAATCATGAAACTGCTGGACCAGAGCCTTGCACCGGTTGCTGCCATCGTCCTGATCGTCGGCGCAGGTGGCGGCTTCAAGCAGATGCTGGTGGCCAGCGGTGTGGGTGATGTCATCGGGCACATGGCCGTACAGGCGCAGATCAACCCGATCATGCTGGCCTGGCTGGTGGCGGCGGTGATTCGCATCGCAACCGGTTCGGCTACCGTGGCAACCATTACCGGTGCAGGGATTGTGGCGCCAGTGGTTGGCCTGATTCCAGGCGTCAATCGCGAGCTATTGGTGCTGGCCACGGGTGCTGGCTCGCTGATCCTGTCGCACGTCAACGACGCCGGTTTCTGGTTGGTTAAACAGTATTTCAACATGACCGTTGCCGAAACGTTCAAGACCTGGACAGTGATGGAAACCATCCTGTCGGTGGTCGGCCTGATCTTCATCATGCTGTTGTCGATGGCGCTTTAACCCCAGCGTTACACACGGTCTTTGCGGGTGTCATAACCCGCATTGGCCTGTGCCAGACCAGACTTCCTCCCCCCGCTGACGGTCCGTCGCCCTGCACAGAATCGACCTGTCACAAGGCTCGAACACACCTCGCACGACTGAATCTACCTTCCGCAAGCTGCCCTTTCCTACACCCTCGCGCAGCACTTTCATTTGAATTTTCAGAAAGCTCGGGCAATGTTTGCAAGTCATGCCTACGCTTATACTCACGTGGAGATTGGCTCGCCAATCCCCTCGAGCGAGGCAAGGATGACCTGGAAGCGTGCGGCTGTTCACGTTACTTTTCATGTTACGCCAGTAAATACGGGCATTTTCACGTCGAAACGGGCAGAATTGGCGCGCTCGTCGTATCGGGGATGCAAATCTCGATGACAAGAAAATGAACCGAGGGAATTAAATTCACCAGTGTGACGTCATAAGACGGATGCATTTGGATGCACTCGGCAACAATCACCACGCAAAGGCAAACGCCAGCCTCTTGAGAGAGGCGTTTTCAAGAGGCCATCAAGGAAAAGATTATGTTGATACTCACTCGCAAAGTAGGCGAAAGCATAAACATCGGTGACGAGATCACCGTCACGATTCTTGGCGTTCAAGGGCTTCAGGTCCGCCTGGGCATCAATGCACCCAAAAATGTTTCAGTGCATCGTGAAGAAATCTACAAACGTATCCAGGCGGAACTGGCTCCAAACCAGGACCCACAATAATTCCTGCAACACCCGGCGGCGGCAAAAACTGAGCGCAACACCTGACCAATCCGGTACGGTGAACCTATGTCATATCATGAACTCAGCATTGAAGAACGCATCACGATCCAGTTTGGCCA
>NZ_ATDK01000322.1 GCF_000444135.1 Pseudomonas avellanae BPIC 631 | reverse complement strand
CCTATCGAAATGATGACGGCAATGATGTCCAAGCATCATGAGAGTCCATCCCTAACTCAATAGCCGGGTGTTGCACTCAGCCTCTGAAACCGCCCCCCTAAAATACTGGCGAGCGGATTAAGCTGCAGTTCTTCGTGCAAGTTGACACGTGCAATAGACTTTGGATTGCCGGCCAATTTGCCTTCCTGTATAAAACGCTTCTCGGTTGTTCTGTACAGTGGCGTATCATTGTTAATCCTGAGTTTTCTCATGGGGTCATGAGTATTCAGAAACTGTTCTCTCTGGCTGGCCGAGAGCTGATGAATAGAGGTCAGGGTTTCCCCGCCAATACGATGACTCGGTGTGGGCGAGCCTGACATGTTTCGTGGGATGGCAGTTGAGCTATAAATCGGGTGAGCGCCCGAGGTGTCAGGTATAGTACTCATCATAATATCCTTTTCTAAAGTGCCAGCGTGTGCGGTGGGTGCACCGGTACGGCTTTATTGCGATAGCACGCCTGTGGGCGATGTACAACTGCTCCGTTTTGCGAAGCGCGATATGAGCACATGCTCAAGAGTGCTGTCGAGCTGCCGTCCACTTGCTTGTTTTAATTGAGCTTGAATGTCGCTCTGATGCCGCCTGCTACATCGAGCAAGTCCTCGAATACCTTGCGCATTTCAACGGTATTCATTTCAATCAATGGAATGCGTGTGTGCAGTACGCCGACCTTTTCTCCGTTCATTCCAAAGGTGAAGAAGGGCTTTCCAAGACTGAAATTGTTCAGTTGAAGTGCGTGGCTGAGCGTGTCATTGCTGGCGTCTTGAAGTTGTCCGATTGTGGCGGAGAAATGCACCCATCGACAGTCGTCCTGATAAATGTTTACTTCGAGCCCGCTCTGGAATTTGAAGCAATAGACTTCATTGTCATGTTTCTTGTTCGGCAAATTCGGCATGCTGTAGTCTTTCGCCAAACCGTCGACAAGAAGATCTAATGAGTTTTTCATCGTGCACCTCAGCGAATCTGAAGACGCTGCGTGGTCATCGAGAGGTATCAGGTTCCATTTTTGCTCGATTCAGTGGATGGAGAGGCCACGCTATGGCACGGCCGTCATGCGAAAATGTCGGCGCTAAATTTGGAGCAGGGGCATGCTCTGCAAGAGCGGATGGCGCTTCATGCCACTCCTGAGCAAGTGGCACGGCGTGAGACCACTTTCTACCAGACGAAAAAAAAGACCTTGAATTTCAAGGTCTTTTCTCAATGGTGGTGCCCCGAGGGAGAATCGAACTCCCACTTCTTTCGAAAACGGATTTTGAATCCGCCGCGTCTACCAATTCCGCCATCAGGGCTCAATGGCGGCGAAGTATAAGGATGAGTTTTCCGTTGGTCAACAGGGATTTACGCAGGTTTTTTACTAATGCCGTCAAACCGGATAAACTTCCCGGCCCTGCTAAACGAACCCGATCATGCGCGTCGCTGACTTTACCTTCGAACTCCCCGATTCCCTGATTGCTCGTCACCCGTTGGCCGAGCGTCGCAGCAGTCGTCTGTTGACCCTTGATGGGCCGACGGGCGCGCTGGCACATCGTCAATTCACCGATTTGCTTGAGCATTTGCGCTCTGGCGACTTGATGGTGTTCAACAATACCCGTGTCATCCCCGCACGTTTGTTCGGGCAGAAGGCGTCCGGCGGCAAGCTGGAGATTCTGGTCGAGCGCGTGCTGGACAGCCATCGTGTGCTGGCGCATGTGCGTGCCAGCAAGTCGCCCAAGCCGGGTTCGTCGATCCTGATCGATGGCGGCGGCGAGGCCGAGATGGTGGCGCGGCATGACGCGCTGTTCGAGTTGCGCTTTGCCGAAGAAGTGCTGCCGTTGCTGGATCGTGTCGGGCACATGCCGTTGCCTCCTTATATAGATCGCCCGGACGAAGGTGCGGACCGCGAGCGTTACCAGACCGTTTACGCCCAACGCGCCGGTGCGGTGGCGGCGCCGACTGCCGGCCTGCATTTCGACCAGCCGTTGCTGGAGGCGATTGCCGCCAAGGGCGTCGAGACCGCTTTCGTCACGTTGCACGTCGGCGCAGGTACGTTCCAGCCGGTGCGTGTCGAGCAGATCGAAGATCACCACATGCACAGCGAATGGCTGGAAGTCAGCCAGGACGTGGTCGATGCCGTGGCGGCGTGCCGTGCGCGGGGCGGACGGGTGATTGCGGTCGGGACCACCAGCGTGCGTTCGCTGGAGAGTGCCGCGCGTGATGGCCAGTTGAAGCCGTTCAGCGGCGACACCGACATCTTCATCTATCCGGGGCGGCCGTTTCATGTGGTTGATGCCCTGGTGACCAATTTTCATTTGCCTGAATCCACGCTGCTGATGCTGGTTTCGGCGTTCGCCGGTTATCCCGAAACCATGGCGGCCTACGCGGCGGCCATCGAGCACGGGTACCGCTTCTTCAGTTACGGTGATGCCATGTTCATCACCCGCAATCCCGCGCCGACGGCCCCACAGGAATCGGCACCAGAGGATCACGCATGAGTCGCACCTGTCGTATGTCTTTCGAGTTGTTGGCCACCGATGGCAAGGCCCGTCGCGGTCGCCTGACCTTTCCGCGTGGCGTGGTCGAGACCCCGGCGTTCATGCCGGTGGGCACCTACGGTACGGTCAAGGGCATGTTGCCGCGTGATATCGAGGCCACCGGTGCGCAGATGATTCTGGGCAATACCTTCCACTTGTGGCTGCGTCCCGGCACCGAGGTCATCAAGGGCCACGGCGACCTGCACGATTTCATGCAGTGGAAGGGGCCTATTCTGACCGACTCCGGCGGTTTTCAGGTGTTCAGCCTGGGCGCCATGCGCAAGATCAAAGAGGAGGGCGTGACCTTCGCCTCTCCGGTCGATGGCGCCAAGGTGTTCATGGGCCCGGAGGAGTCGATGCAGGTCCAGCGTGACCTGGGCTCGGACGTCGTGATGATTTTCGATGAGTGCACGCCGTACCCGGCCGACGAAGACGTAGCGCGAGTGTCCATGGAGCTGTCGTTGCGCTGGGCCAAGCGTTCCAAGGTCGCGCACGGCGAAAACACAGCCGCGCTGTTCGGCATCGTCCAGGGTGGCATGCACGAGAACCTGCGCAAGCGCTCGCTTGAAGGCCTGGATGAGATCGGCTTTGACGGCCTGGCGATTGGCGGTCTGTCGGTGGGCGAGCCCAAGCACGAGATGATCAAGGTGCTGGATTACCTGCCGGGCCTTATGCCAGCAGACAAGCCTCGTTACTTGATGGGTGTAGGCAAGCCTGAAGATCTGGTCGAAGGTGTGCGCCGTGGCGTTGATATGTTCGATTGTGTCATGCCGACCCGCAACGCCCGCAACGGCCACCTGTTCATCGATACCGGTGTGCTGAAAATCCGTAACGCGTTCCATCGCCACGACAATACGCCGCTGGATCCGACCTGCGATTGCTACACCTGCAAGAACTTCTCGCGCGCTTATCTGCATCACCTGGACAAGTGCGGCGAAATGCTGGGGAGCATGCTCAATACGATCCACAATTTGCGGCACTACCAGCTGCTGATGGCTGGTTTGCGCGAGGCTATTCAACAGGGTACATTGGCCGCCTTCGTCGATGCCTTCTATGCCAAACGCGGCCTTCCAACGCCGCCTCTGGGTTGAAACAGAACGAGTTTTTCCTGCTTTTTATACTAATTATGTAACTGGAGCGACAAATGAGCTTTTTCATCTCTCCCGCTTTTGCGGATGCTGCTGCACCTGCTGCCGGTCCTGCGGGCAGTGGTTTCGAGTGGATCTTTCTGGTCGGCTTTCTGGTCATCTTCTATCTGATGATCTGGCGTCCACAGGCCAAGCGCGCCAAAGAGCAGAAAAACCTGCTGGGCAACCTGCAGAAAGGCGACGAAGTCGTGACCAGCGGCGGTATCGCCGGCAAGATCAACAAAGTGACCGATGACTTCGTGGTAATCGAAGTGTCCGACACCGTTGAGCTGAAAATCCAGAAAGGCGCCATCGCGGCCACTCTGCCTAAAGGCACCCTGAAAGCGATCTGAGTAGCAACTTTTACCCATCGACGGGGCGCGCAAGGCGCCCCGCGTTTTAAGCGGGCGGCGTGATGCTGAACAAATACCCTCTGTGGAAATACGTACTGATCCTGGCGGTGCTGGTGGTCGGTTTCATTTATTCCGCACCCAATCTCTACCCTGATGATTCTGCCATCCAGATCAGCGGCGCGAGCACTGCGTTGCAAGTCAATCAGGCAGACGTGGATCGTGCAGCCAAGGCGCTTACCGATGCCGGCATCTCGGTCAAGGCTTCTTCTCTGGCCGAGAATGGCAAGGGCGGTTTGTTGCGTCTGAGCAAGCAGGAAGATCAGTTGCCAGCCAAGGATGTCGTGCGCAAGGCGTTGGGTGATGACTATGTTGTCGCACTGAACCTGGCGCGTACCACGCCGACCTGGTTACGTAACCTGGGCGCAAGCCCGATGAAGCTCGGCCTCGACCTGTCCGGTGGTGTGCACTTCCTGCTGGAAGTCGACATGGACAAGGCGATCGATGCGCGTCTGAAAGTCTACGAAGGCGAAGTCAAATCCCTGTTGCGCAAGGAAAAGGCGCGTTATCGCAGCCTGCCGCAGTTGGGCAACGTGATCCAGCTGGGCTTTACCGATGATGCAGAGCGCGAGCAGGCTCGTGCACTGGTGCGCAAGACCTTCACCGATTTCGAGATCACGCCTGCCGAGCTGAACGGTATTCCCGTACTGCGCATGGCGCTGACCCCGGCCAAACTGGCCGAGATTCGTGAATACTCGATCAAGCAGAACCTGACCACCGTCCGTAACCGGGTCAACGAGCTGGGTGTTGCCGAGCCGCTGGTTCAGCGTCAGGGTGCCAACCGCATCGTGGTCGAGCTGCCGGGTGTGCAGGACACGGCCGAAGCCAAGCGTATTCTGGGCAAGACCGCCAACCTCGAGTTCCGTCTGGGCGCAGGCCCGGATGATTCGAAGGGCACCACCGAAATGTTCGAATTCCGCGAGGGCGGACGTCCGGCAGCGGCAGTGGAGCGTGGTCTGATCATCACCGGCGACCAGGTGACTGATGCCAAGGCCAGCTTTGACGAGCATGGCCGTCCACAGGTGAACATCAACCTTGATGGTCACGGTGGCGAACTGATGAGCCGCGCAACCCGTAGCAATGTGGGTCGCAGCATGGCGGTGATCTTCATCGAGCAGCGTCCGACCACCACTTACACCAAGCAGATGGTCAACGGCGTCGAGAAAGACGTGCCGGCGCAGACCTTCAAGGAAGAAAAGAAAATCATCAGCCTGGCGACCATCCAGTCGCCGCTGGGCAGTCAGTTCCGGATTACCGGCCTGAATGGTCAGGGTGAATCTTCCGAGCTGGCCCTGCTGTTGCGCGCTGGCGGTCTGGCTGCGCCGATGTACTTCGCTGAAGAGCGCACCATCGGTCCGAGCCTGGGTGCCGACAACATCACCAAGGGTATCGACGCTTCCCTGTGGGGCATGCTGTTCGTATCCATCTTCATCATGGCGATCTACCGTTTCTTCGGTCTGATCGCTACCGTTGCCCTGGCCCTGAACATGGTCATGTTGCTGGCGCTGATGTCCTTGCTGGGTGCCACACTGACCCTGCCGGGTATCGCCGGTATCGTGTTGACCATGGGGATGGCGGTGGATGCCAACGTGCTGATCTTCTCGCGTATCCGTGAAGAGATCGCCAATGGCATGACGGTGCAACGCGCTATCAACGAAGGTTTCGATCGTGCCTACACGGCGATCCTCGACGCCAACCTGACGACGCTGCTGGTCGGCGGCATTCTCTTTGCGATGGGCACCGGCCCGGTCAAAGGGTTTGCGGTGACCATGTCGCTCGGGATCTTTACCTCGATGTTCACGGCCATCATGGTGACCCGCGCTATGGTCAACCTGATCTACGGCGGTCGTGACTTCAAGAAGTTGTGGATTTAAGGGGCTGCCATGTTACGTACCATCAACTTCATGGGCGTTCGCAATGTTGCGTTCGCCATCACGATGCTCCTTACCGCACTGGCGTTGTTCAGCTGGTTCCATAAAGGGCTCAACTTTGGTCTGGACTTCACCGGCGGTACGCTCATCGAGCTGACCTACGAGCGTCCAGCCGATCTGGGCAAGGTTCGTCAGGAGCTGGTTTCGGCCGGTTATCACGAAGCTGTTGTGCAGAGCTTTGGCGCAACGACTGACTTGCTGGTGCGCATGCCGGGTGAAGACCCGCAATTGGGCACTCAGGTCGCTGAAGCGTTGCGCAAGGCCGGTGCCGATAACCCGGCGGTGGTCAAGCGTGTCGAGTTCGTCGGCCCGCAGGTCGGCGAAGAGCTGCGTGATCAGGGTGGCCTCGGCATGCTGATGGCGCTGGGCGGCGTTCTGATTTACCTGGCGTTCCGCTTCCAGTGGAAGTTTGCCGTCGGCGCGATCATCTCGCTGATCCACGACGTGGTCGTGACGATGGGTATCCTGTCGTTCTTCCAGATTACCTTCGACCTGACGGTATTGGCGGCGGTGCTGGCGATCATCGGTTACTCGCTGAACGACACCATCGTGGTCTTCGACCGGGTTCGCGAAAACTTCCGCCTGCTGCGCAAGGCTTCGCTGATCGAGAACATCAACATCTCCACCACGCAGACACTGCTACGCACCGTTGCCACCTCGGTTTCGACCCTGTTGGCGATCTCTGCGTTGTGGGCGTTCGGCGGCGACAGCCTGGAAGGCTTCTCCATTGCGTTGTTCATCGGTGTGCTGGCGGGTACCTACTCGTCTATCTACATCGCCAACGTGGTGCTGATCTGGCTGAACCTGACCACCGAGGATCTGATCCCGCCGGTGGTTGTCGAGAAGGCTGACGACCTCCCGTAGGTCCGGCCATCATAAAAAAGGCGCGAGTGCTGAACTCGCGCCTTTTTTTATGCTCCAAGGCTAGGCATTGCGCAGTCATGCTGCGTTTCGATTGGTCAGGAGGTTCAAGTGAACAAGTCTATGCTTGTTGGTGCTGTGTTAGGTGCTGCTGTGGTAACTGCTGGCGGCGCCGTTGCCACCTATAGCCTGGTCAAGGGTGGTCCTGAATATGCGGACGTATTGGCGGTCGAGCCAATTAATCAGCAGATCAAAACCCCCCGTGAAGTTTGCAAGGACGTAACCGTTACCCATCAGGCGCCGGTCAAGGACCAGCACCAGATCGTGGGTAGCGTCATCGGCGCAGTTGCTGGCGGTTTGCTCGGCAACCAGGTCGGCGGCGGCAACGGCAAGAAGCTCGCAACCGTAGCGGGTGCGGTCGGTGGCGGTTACGCAGGTAACAAGGTGCAGGAAGGCATGCAGGAGCGTGATACCTACACCACGACGCAGAACCGTTGCACCACCGTCAACGATGTGAGCGACAAGGTAGTGGGCTACAACGTCAAGTACAAGCTGAACGAGAAGGTTGGTCAGGTTCGTATGGCGAGCGATCCGGGCAGCCGGATTCCGGTCGACAAGGAAGGTCAGCTGATATTGGGTCAGGCGCAATAACGCCTGCCGCTGAGCTTCTTCAAGGCATAAAAAAACCGGCGAAAGCCGGTTTTTTTACATCTGCAGCTTAGCGCTTGAGCGAAGCGGGCAGGTGCGGTGCGATGGCTGTCAGAACGGCCTTGAAGCACTTGGTGTTGCCGGCGACGATGTGGCCTTTTTCAAGGAAGTCGTGACCGCCGGTGAAATCGCTGACCAGGCCGCCTGCTTCCTGAATCAGCAGTGCGCCTGCGGCCATGTCCCACTCGGACAGGCCCGACTCCCAGAACGCATCGAAACGGCCGGCAGCGACATAGGCCAGGTCGAGGCTGGCAGCGCCTGCACGACGAATGCCGGCGGTCTGGCCGACCAGGCTGCGGAACATACCCAGGTAGTTTTCGAGGTTGTCCATCTGGTTGTCACGGAACGGGAAGCCCGTGCCTAGCAGGGCGCCTTCCAGGCTCTTGCGCTGGCTGACGCGCAGACGGCGACCGTTCAGGGCTGCGCCGCGACCACGGCTGGCGGTGAATTCTTCCTGGCGAACCGGGTCAAGAATGACGGCTTGCTCAAGGCGACCGCGGTATTTGCAGGCGATGCTGACCGCGAAGTGAGGAATGCCGCGAACGAAGTTGGTGGTGCCGTCCAGTGGGTCGATGATCCACAGGTAGTCGGTGCCTTCGCCGCTGCCTTCGTGCATGCCGCTTTCTTCGCCAAGGATGCCGTGAGTCGGATAGGCCTTGCGCAGGGCGGTGATGATGCTCAGCTCGGCGGCACGGTCGATCTCTGTGACGTAGTCTTTGGCTTCTTTTTCGTCAACCTTGATGGTATCCAAGCGCTCGATGGAGCGGAAAATCAATTCGCTGGCGCTGCGGGCGGCGCGCAGCGCGATATTCAGCATGGGCTGCATGGACAATTCACCTAAGGTTGTTAAAGAGAGCCGGGCATTCTATGGGCTGATTCGAATTATTTCCAGCCTTGCGTTGTTACGGTTGTCGGGTTCGCGTGTGTTTTTTCGCCTCTCGGGCGCGCTGTCACGATCTTCAGGGCTTTACGGCTTCATAGCGTTAGGCGAGTCGTTTCTGTAAGATTTGCCCCCCTAATTCGCATCAGTGAGCATTTGCTTTGTTGCAGAACATCCGTGTTGTCCTGGTCGGCACTACCCATCCCGGTAATATCGGCGGGGCCGCTCGCGCCATGAAAAACATGGGGCTCGCGCGTCTGGTACTGGTCGATCCGCGAATCTTTCCTTCGCCCGATGCCGATGCACGGGCGTCTGGCGCCACCGATATTCTGGAAGGCGCGCAGGTGGTTGCGACGCTTGAAGAGGCGTTGGTCGGCTGTCGCCTTGTGCTGGGCACCAGTGCGCGTGATCGCAGCCTGCCGTGGCCGTTGCTTGATCCGCGCGCTTCCGGTGAGAAGGTCATCGAACAGGCCGGGGAGGGTGCTGAAGTGGCGCTGGTCTTTGGTCGCGAGCACGCAGGCCTGACCAACGAAGAGCTGCAGCGCTGTCACTTCCATGTGCACATTCCGTCGGACCCCACGTTCAGCTCGCTCAACCTCGCCGCTGCCGTGCAAGTGCTCAGCTATGAAGTGCGCATGGCCTGGCTGGCGGCTTCGGTGCAGGCAGGTCAGGGCGAAACGCCCAAGGCTGCGTCGGCGCATAATGCCGAGCTGGCGACGATGGATGAGATGGAAGGTTTCTATGGTCATCTGGAAACCACGCTGGTGGACATCGGCTTCCTTGACCCGGAAAAACCACGGCACCTGATGGCACGGCTGCGCAGGCTGTTCGGTCGCAGTGAAGTGGAGCGCTCCGAGCTGAGTATTCTGCGCGGCGTCCTCACCGAAACCCAGAAAGCCGCACGCGGTGAACCCTACAAACGGAAGGACCAGTAATGTTCGAGCGTCTGCGAGAAGACATTCAAAGCGTATTTCATCGCGACCCTGCGGCGCGTAACGCTTTTGAAGTCCTGACCTGCTACCCGGGCATGCACGCCATCTGGCTGCACCGTTTCGCTCATGTTCTGTGGCGCAATGGCTGGAAATGGCTTGCGCGAGTGGTGTCCAGCTTCGGCCGCTGGATGACCGGTATCGAGATTCATCCGGGCGCACGCATAGGCCGTCGCTTCTTCATTGATCACGGCATGGGCATCGTGATCGGCGAAACCGCCGAAATCGGCAATGACGTGACGCTTTATCAGGGTGTGACCCTGGGCGGTACCAGCTGGAACGCCGGCAAGCGCCACCCCACGCTGGAAGACGGTGTGGTCGTGGGTGCCGGTGCCAAGGTGCTAGGGCCGTTCACGGTGGGCGCAGGCGCCAAGATCGGTTCCAACGCCGTGGTGACCAAGGCCGTGCCTGCGGGCGCGACCGCCGTGGGTATTCCGGGGCGTATCATCATCAAGTCCGACGATGAAACCGAAGCCAGGCGCAAGGTCATGGCTGAAAAGCTCGGCTTCGATGCCTATGGTGTCAGTGGCGACATGCCAGACCCCATCGCCCGTGCCATCGGCCAGATGCTGGATCACCTGCAGGCGGTCGATGGCCGTCTTGAAGGCATGTGCGACGCCCTCGGCAGGCTGGGCAGCGATTATTGCGCCAAAGACCTTCCCGAGTTACGCGACGAGGTATTCGACTGCGTCAAGGATGCTCGCGAAGACACCGTCGGCTAGCGTACCCAGGCTGCGTGGCGCGTGCCATTGAGCTGCAGCTTTGCTATGATGCGGCCCGCACTTTTCGCTAATCCCGACTGTTTTACTTGGTCTAATAGTTGACTGATTTGCTCGGGAATAACATACTCGCTCTCATTCCGAACCTCTGCGGTATACGCCATGCGACTGACTACTAAAGGCCGATACGCTGTGACAGCCATGCTTGACCTGGCGTTGCATGCGCAGAACGGGCCAGTGTCTCTGGCCGACATCTCCGAGCGGCAGGGTATTTCCCTGTCTTACCTCGAGCAGCTGTTCGCCAAACTGCGTCGCGGCAACCTGGTTTCCAGTGTTCGCGGTCCGGGCGGCGGTTATCAGCTGTCTCGTGACATGAAAGGCATCCAGGTCGCTCAGGTTGTCGACGCGGTCAACGAATCGGTCGACGCCACGCGGTGTCAGGGGCTGGGTGATTGCCACGCTGGCGATACCTGCCTGACCCACCACTTGTGGTGCGACCTGAGCCAGCAGATTCACGAATTTCTAAGCGGTATCAGCTTGGCGGATCTTGTCACTCGCCGTGAGGTACAAGAAGTCGCTCAGCGCCAGGATATGCGTCGTGGTCATAACCACACGTCGCAACTGGGTAAGATCGAAACGTCCGCCGTCGAATGAACGCAGATGAATGAGCGGTGCGCCTGCCTGATAGGAGAGCTTCAATGAAATTGCCGATTTACCTCGATTACTCCGCGACGACCCCGGTCGACCCGCGTGTCGCGCAGAAAATGATCGAATGCCTGACGGTCGAAGGAAACTTCGGCAACCCTGCATCGCGCTCCCACGTCTTTGGCTGGAAAGCTGAAGAGGCGGTCGAGAACGCTCGTCGTCAGGTCGCCGATCTGGTCAGTGCCGACCCTCGTGAAATCGTCTGGACTTCGGGTGCCACCGAATCCAATAACCTGGCGATCAAGGGTGTTGCGCATTTCTATGCCAGCAAAGGCAAGCACCTGATCACTTCGAAGGTCGAGCACAAGGCTGTGCTGGACACCACGCGCCAACTGGAGCGTGAAGGTTTTGAAGTGACCTACATCGAGCCGGGCGAAGACGGTCTGATCACGCCATCGATGATTGAAGCCGCACTGCGCGACGACACCATTCTGGTGTCGATCATGCACGTGAACAACGAAATCGGCACCATCAACGACATCGCTGCCATTGGTGAGCTGACCCGTTCGCGTGGCGTGCTGTTCCATGTTGACGGCGCCCAGTCGACCGGCAAGGTTGAAATCGATCTGGCCAGCCTCAAGGTTGACCTGATGTCGTTCTCGGCGCACAAGACCTACGGTCCCAAAGGCATCGGCGCGCTGTATGTCAGCCGCAAACCGCGGGTCCGCCTTGAAGCGGCCATGCACGGTGGTGGTCACGAGCGCGGCATGCGTTCCGGTACACTGGCGACGCACCAGATTGTCGGTATGGGTGAAGCGTTCCGTATCGCCAAGGAGGAAATGGCCGCTGAAAGCGTGCGTATCAAAGCGCTGAGCGATCGCTTCTACAAACAGGTCGAAAATCTGGAAGAGCTCTACGTCAACGGCAGCATGATTGCCCGCGTACCGCACAACCTGAACCTGAGCTTCAACTATGTCGAAGGCGAGTCGCTGATCATGGCGCTCAAGGACCTGGCGGTATCGTCCGGTTCAGCCTGTACGTCGGCCTCGCTTGAGCCTTCGTATGTACTGCGCGCTCTGGGGCGTAACGACGAACTGGCGCACAGCTCGATTCGCTTCACCTTCGGTCGTTTCAGCACCGAAGAAGAGATCGATTACGCCGCGCAGAAGGTGTGCGAGGCTGTTACCAGGCTGCGTGCACTTTCGCCGCTGTGGGACATGTTCAAAGACGGCGTCGATATCTCCAAGATCGAGTGGGCGGCGCACTAATTTAAAGCCGCCTCCAAGACAGGTCATGTGCAACTTGCGTGACCTGCAGAGCGGTCCCCTGATGTGAGAGGAACAGAATCATGGCTTACAGCGAAAAGGTCATCGACCACTACGAAAACCCGCGCAACGTCGGCAAGATGAACGCGGAAGACCCTGATGTTGGCACCGGCATGGTCGGCGCTCCTGCGTGCGGCGACGTGATGCGCCTGCAGATCAAGGTCAACGAGCACGGCGTTATTGAAGACGCCAAGTTCAAGACCTACGGCTGCGGCTCGGCAATTGCCTCCAGCTCCTTGGCGACCGAGTGGATGAAGGGCAAGACTCTGGATGAAGCAGAGACCATCAAGAACACTCAGCTGGCTGAAGAACTGGCCCTGCCGCCGGTAAAGATTCACTGCTCGGTACTCGCCGAAGACGCCATCAAGGCGGCTGTTCGCGACTACAAGCAGAAGAAAGGCCTGCTGTAAGCGGGTCTTCCAAAAGAAGTCAGAGACAAGTAAGGAGCTCCGATGGCTATCAGCATGACAGAAGCTGCCGCTAACCACGTACGCCGTTCCCTTGACGGGCGCGGCAAGGGTGATGGCGTTCGTCTGGGTGTTCGCACCACAGGCTGTTCAGGTCTCGCCTATGTGCTTGAGTTCGTCGATGAGGCGGCCAGCGAAGACACCGTATTTGAATTGCACGGTGTCAAGGTGATCATCGACCCGAAAAGCCTGGTCTATCTGGATGGCACCGAGCTCGACTTCGTGCGCGAAGGGTTGAACGAAGGCTTCAAGTTCAACAACCCCAATTCGCGCGGTGAGTGCGGCTGTGGCGAAAGCTTCAACGTCTGAGGCTTTTTATTGTGGGCAGTCCCTGTCATTTTGCCCTGTTCGAACTCAAGCCCGAGTTTCAGCTTGATCTCGACCAGTTGGCAACGCGCTACCGTGAACTGGCGCGCAACGTCCACCCGGACCGCTTCGCTGACGCTTCCGAGCGTGAGCAACGTCTGGCGCTGGAGCGTTCTGCCAGTCTCAACGAAGCCTATCAGACCCTGAAGAGCCCGCCGAAACGGGCGCGTTACCTTCTGGCGATGAATGGCAACGAGGTGCCGCTTGAGGTCACCGTGCATGATCCTGAATTTCTTCTGCAGCAGATGCAATTGCGCGAAGATCTCGAGGACCTGCAGGACGAGGCCGATCTTGCCGGTGTGGCGACCTTCAAGCGTCAGCTCAAGGTCGCTCAGGACGAGCTGAACCAGAGCTTCGCTGCCTGTTGGAATGACGCTGCACAGCGCGAGCACGCTGAAAAGCTGATGCGGCGTATGCAGTTTCTCGACAAGCTTTCTCACGAAGTGCGCCAGCTAGAAGAGCGCCTCGACGATTAACCCCGCGCAGCTCCGGCTGCGCGCCAGTGATTATTCTGAACAGCATGGCCTTACTGCAAATCGCCGAACCCGGCCTGAGTCCTCAACCGCACCAGCGTCGTCTGGCTGTGGGTATCGACCTTGGCACCACCAATTCTCTGGTTGCTGCAGTGCGCAGCGGCCTGTCCGAACCGCTGGCCGATGCAGAAGGGCAGGTTATCCTGCCGTCTGCCGTTCGCTATCACGCGGGTCGCGTCGAAGTGGGGCTGACGGCGAAAGCCGCAGCCTCGCAGGACCCGTTCAACACCGTGCTGTCGGTCAAGCGCCTGATGGGCCGTGGCTTGTCCGACGTCAAGCAGTTGGGCGAGCAGTTGCCGTACCGCTTCGTCGGCGGTGAATCGCACATGCCGTTCATTGACACTGTGCAGGGGCCGAAAAGCCCGGTTGAAGTGTCTGCCGACATTCTCAAGGTGTTACGTCAGCGTGCTGAAGCGGCGCTGGGCGGCGAACTGGTCGGTGCGGTCATCACCGTTCCGGCCTATTTCGATGACTCTCAGCGTCAGGCGACCAAAGATGCCGCCAAACTGGCCGGCCTCAACGTGCTGCGCCTGCTCAATGAGCCGACCGCTGCGGCCGTTGCCTATGGTCTCGACCAGAAAGCCGAGGGCGTGATCGCCATCTACGACCTGGGCGGCGGGACCTTCGATATTTCGATCCTGCGCCTGACGGGCGGCGTCTTTGAAGTACTGGCCACTGGCGGTGATACCGCACTGGGCGGTGATGATTTCGATCATGCGATTGCCAGCTGGATCGTCACCGATGCCGGCCTGTCTGCCGATCTGGACCCTTCCGCACAGCGCAGCCTGTTACAGGCAGCCTGCTCGGCCAAGGAGGCGCTGACTGACGCCGAGTCCGTCGAGGTTGCTCACGGCGAGTGGCGCGGCACCCTGACTCGCGACGCGCTCAATGCGTTGATCGAGCCGATGATCGCGCGCAGCCTCAAAGCCTGCCGTCGTGCGGTGCGCGACACCGGCATCGAGCTTGAAGAGGTCGAAGCGGTGGTCATGGTCGGTGGTTCGACCCGTGTTCCGCGTGTGCGTGAGGCCGTCGCCGAATTGTTCGGCCGTCAGCCGCTGACCCAGATTGACCCGGATCAAGTGGTGGCCATTGGGGCTGCGATCCAGGCCGACACACTGGCAGGCAACAAGCGAGATGGCGGCGAACTGCTGTTGCTCGACGTGATTCCGCTGTCGCTGGGGCTCGAAACCATGGGCGGGCTCATGGAAAAGGTCATTCCGCGTAACACCACGATCCCTGTAGCGCGTGGTCAGGAATTCACCACTTACAAAGATGGTCAGACGGCCATGAAAATTCATGTCCTGCAGGGCGAGCGTGAGCTGGTCAGCGATTGCCGTTCCCTGGCTAGATTTGAATTGCGTGGCATCCCGCCGATGGTGGCGGGTGCGGCGAAGATCCGCGTCACGTTCCAGGTCGACGCTGACGGTTTGCTCAGTGTTTCAGCGCGTGAAATGGGCTCGGGCATCGAGTCGAGCATTCAGGTCAAGCCGTCCTACGGCCTGACCGATGGCGAAATCACCCGCATGCTCAAGGATTCCTTTGCGTACGCCGGTGATGACAAGGTTGCCCGCGTGCTGCGTGAGCATCAGGTTGACGCCGAGCGTCTGCTTGAAGCTGTTCAGGGCGCGCTGCACGCCGATGGCGAGCGCCTCCTCGATGAGGAAGAGCGCATGGTCATCAATCTGCAGATGGACGAATTACGTGAATTGATGCAAGGCACCGATGGTTACGCCATCGAGCAGCAGACCAAGCGTCTGTCGCAAGTGACCGATGCATTTGCAGCCCGACGCCTCGATTCGACGGTAAAAGCCGCACTGGCCGGGCGCAACTTGAATGAGATTGAGGAATAACTGATGCCGCAGGTGATTTTTCTGCCCCACGCCGAGCATTGCCCGGACGGGCTGGTTGTAGAAGTGGAGCCCGGTACGTCTATTCTCGAGATCGCCCACGAGCACCACATCGAGATCGAAAGCGCCTGTGGTGGCGTGTGTGCCTGCACCACCTGTCACTGCGTCATTCGCGAAGGTTTCAGTTCGCTGAATGAAGCGGACGAGCTGGAAGAGGACATGCTCGACAAAGCCTGGGGCCTGGAAGCGCAATCGCGTCTATCCTGTCAGGCAATTGTCGGCACGGAAGACCTGACCGTCGAAATTCCCAAGTATTCGCTCAACCATGCTGCCGAAGCGCCGCACTGATTCAAGGATTGCTCATGAGTCTCAAATGGGTTGATGTGCAGGAAATTGCTATCCAGCTGGCTGAAAGCCACCCGGAAGTAAATCCGCTCACTGTGAGTTTCCCCAAGCTGCGTGGCCTGGTGATGGCCTTGCCTGAATTCGATGACCACCCGGACCGCAGCGGGGAAAAAGTCCTTGAAGCGATCCAGACATTGTGGATCGAAGAGCTGGATTGACGTTCAGTAACGTACGCCGTTAGGCAATACACCAGAACCCGCGTATAATTCGCGGGTTTAATTTTTCGCTTCAATCACTGTTTCTGGAGTTTCACCATGGCTGTTCAACGTACTTTCTCCATCATCAAGCCTGACGCCGTTGCAAAGAACGTAATCGGCGAGATCACCACTCGTTTCGAAAAAGCCGGTCTGCGCGTTGTCGCTTCCAAGCTGAAGCAGCTGTCCAAGGCCGAAGCTGAAGGTTTCTACGCTGAGCACAGCGCTCGTGGTTTCTTCGGCGACCTGGTTGCTTTCATGATCTCCGGCCCGGTTGTCGTTCAGGTTCTGGAAGGCGAAAACGCTATCGCTCTGAACCGTGAGCTGATGGGCGCTACCAACCCTAAAGAAGCTGCTGCCGGCACCATCCGCGCTGACTTCGCTGATTCCATCGACGCCAACGCTGTTCACGGTTCCGATTCGGAAGCCGCCGCTGCTCGCGAAATCTCGTACTTCTTCGCAGCTACCGAAGTAACCGCTCGCTAAGTCATTTTTGACTGACGAGTGAAGGGTGAATTCATGATTGCATCGACTGGTAAAACCAACCTGCTGGGGCTGACTCAACAGGAAATGGAGAAATTCTTCGACTCTATCGGGGAGAAGCGCTTCCGTGCCGGTCAGGTCATGAAGTGGATTCACCACTTCGGCGTCGATGATTTCGACGCAATGACGAACGTCAGCAAGGCCCTGCGCGAGAAGCTCAAGGCCTGCGCTGAAGTTCGCGGTCCTGAAGTGGTCAGCGAGGACATCTCCACCGACGGCACCCGCAAGTGGGTGGTGCGTGTAGAGTCCGGCAGCTGTGTCGAGACCGTCTATATTCCGCAGGGCAAGCGCGGCACCTTGTGTGTTTCGTCCCAGGCGGGCTGTGCCCTGGATTGCAGTTTCTGCTCCACCGGCAAGCAAGGCTTCAACAGCAACCTCACCGCCGCCGAAGTCATCGGCCAGGTGTGGATTGCCAACAAATCCTTTGGCAGCGTCCCGGCTACCGTCGACCGTGCCATCACCAACGTGGTGATGATGGGCATGGGCGAGCCGCTGCTGAACTTCGATAATGTCATTGCCGCCATGCATCTGATGATGGATGACCTGGGTTATGGCATTTCCAAACGCCGGGTGACGTTGTCCACCTCCGGTGTGGTGCCGATGATCGACGAGCTTTCCAAGCACATCGACGTCTCGCTGGCCCTGTCGCTGCACGCGCCAAACGACGCGCTGCGCAACCAGTTGGTGCCGATCAACAAGAAATACCCGTTGCAGATGCTTCTCGAGTCCTGCCGTCGCTACATGTCCAGTCTTGGCGAAAAACGTGTGCTCACCATTGAGTACACCATGCTCAAGGACATCAACGACAAGGTCGAGCACGCGGTCGAGATGATCGAGCTGCTCAAGGACACACCTTGCAAGATCAACCTGATCCCGTTCAACCCGTTTCCGCACTCCGGTTACGAGCGCCCAAGCAACAACGCAATCCGTCGTTTTCAGGACCTGTTGCATCAGGCCGGTTATAACGTCACTGTGCGCACCACGCGCGGTGAAGACATCGATGCTGCATGCGGCCAACTGGTCGGGCAGGTGATGGATCGCACGCGCCGTAGTGAACGCTACATTGCTGTGCGTGAGTTGAGCGCCGACGCCGATACGGCGCCGGCTGCAGGCACTCGAACCTGACTGCGAACCTGACCAAGAGAGACTCCATGTCTGTGCGTGCCTCGTTGCTGCTATGTGCTGTCGTGTTGTTGACGGGTTGCGTGTCCACGGGCAACGTCAACCCGATGACCACGACGCAGGGGCGTGAAGAGGCGCGCAGGGCCTACGTGCAACTGGGGCTGGGCTACTTTCAGCAGGGTCAGACCGAGCGCGCCAAGGTTCCGCTGAAAAAGGCACTTGAGCTCGACAGTTCAGATGCGCAGGCCAATGCTGCGCTGGCGCTGGTGTTTCAGACCGAAATGGAGCCGCAACTGGCCGAGCAATACTTTCGCAAGGCACTGGCTTCCAGTAACAACGAAACACGCATCGTCAATAATTACGGCAGCTTTCTGTTTGAGCAAAAGCGTTACCAGGAAGCTTACGAGCGGTTTGAGCAGGCCGCTGCCGACAACCTGTATCCTGAGCGGTCACGAGTCTTTGAAAGTCTGGGCATGACCTCGCTCAAGCTGGGCAATCGTGAGCAGGCCCGCGAGCAATTCACCAAGGCGCTGCGTCTGGATCGTCAACAGCCGCGTTCGTTACTGGAAATGGCTCAGTTGTATTACGAAGACAGGCAATATGTGCCCGCGCGTGATTATTACGACCGTTTTAGCCAACTCAGTGAGCAAAATGCACGTAGTCTATTGCTCGGCACACGTTTGGCGAAGGTCTACGATGACCGCAACAAGGCAGCCAGCTATGGCCTGCAATTGAAAAGACTCTATCCCGGTACGCCGGAATATCAGCAATACCTGTCGGAGCAATGATGAAAGCGGCGCATCCCGAAGTTGTAGCAACCACCCGCGTGAACCCTGGAGAAACATTGCGCCAGGCCCGCGAGAGCAGGAGCTGGTCGCTGCCAGATGTGGCTTTGAGGCTGAACCTCACCGTGACCTCCCTGAGCAATCTGGAGAACGGTAATTTTGAAAAGCTGCCTGGGCATACGTTTGCCCGGGGCTATGTGCGTGCCTACGCCAAACTGCTTGGCCTTGATCAAACCGCACTGGTCGAACAGTTCGATCAGTTCACCGGCACCGACGGCAAGGGCAGCTCTGTTCACGCCCTGGGCCGTATCGAAGAGCCTGTCAGGCTGTCACACAACATTTTGCGTATCGTCAGCCTGTTATTGCTGGTGATACTGGTCGGTGGCGGGTTTGTCTGGTGGCAGGATCAGGCTTCCTTGCGCGGCAAGGATCAGTCCGGGCTGAACATGGAACACGTCGAGGTCGAGAGCGCCGACGGCACCACCCAGATCCACCCGCTCGACGAACCGGAAGAGCCTGCCGTGGTTGAAGCCCCGCCCGCAGGTCAGACCTCGTTACCGCTGAACGCCGGTGCACCTGCCAGTGAGGCGCCAAGCGCTGCTCCTGCTGCTCCTGCTGCCGGTCACGCTGCTGCTCAGGCGCAAGCCCCTGCCGTGGCGACGCCGCCTGCAAGCACCACACAAGCGCCAGTGGCCTCGCCCAACGTGCCGTCCATGCCGACAACCCCTGCCGAGCAACCCGCGCCTGTCATGGCCGGTGCGGGTCAGGTCAGCGTGCAGTTCGTCGCCGATTGCTGGACCCAGGTCACTGACGGAAACGGCAAGGTGCTGGTCAGCGGCCTCAAGCGCAAGGGCGAGACCCTCGACGTCAGCGGCAAGCCACCTTTGACCCTGCGTCTGGGCTTCGCGCGCGGTGCGCAGGTCAGCTATAACGGTCAGGCGGTAGACGTGGCACCTTTCACCAGCGGCGAGACTGCTCGCCTGAAGCTAGGGCAATAAGTCATGCACGGCGAATCTCCGATCAAACGTCGCGAATCCCGAAAAATATGGGTCGGTTCTGTACCGGTCGGCGGTGACGCGCCGATTGCCGTACAGAGCATGACCAACAGCGACACCAATGATGTGGCGGCCACTGTTGCGCAGATCAATCGTCTGGAAGCGGCCGGTGTCGATATCGTGCGTATTTCCGTACCGGACATGGACGCTGCCGAGGCTTTCGGTCGCATCAAGCAACTGGTCAAGGTGCCGCTGGTCGCCGATATCCATTTCGATTACCGCATCGCGTTGCGCGTGGCGGAGCTGGGTGTCGATTGTCTGCGTATCAACCCCGGCAACATCGGTCGTGAGGACCGCGTGCGCGCCGTTGTCGATGCGGCGCGTGATCGCGGCATTCCGATCCGTATCGGCGTCAACGCCGGTTCGCTGGAAAAAGACCTGCAGAAGAAGTATGGCGAGCCCACGCCAGAGGCGTTGGTAGAGTCGGCGCTGCGTCATGTCGAGCACCTTGAGCGCCTGAACTTCAAGGACTTCAAGGTCAGCGTCAAGGCCTCCGATGTGTTCATGGCGGTCGCTGCTTATCGCCTGCTGGCCAAACAGATTATCCAGCCGCTGCACCTGGGAATCACAGAAGCCGGTGGCTTGCGTTCAGGCACCGTGAAATCTGCTGTCGGTCTGGGTATGCTGCTTGCCGAGGGGATTGGCGATACTATCCGCATCTCGCTGGCCGCTGACCCGGTCGAAGAGGTGAAAGTCGGGTACGACATTCTCAAATCGTTGCGCCTTCGCTCCCGTGGGATCAACTTCATCGCCTGCCCGAGCTGCTCGCGGCAGAACTTCGATGTGGTCAAGACCATGAACGAGCTGGAAGGTCGCCTCGAAGATTTGCTGGTGCCACTCGATGTCGCGGTGATCGGTTGTGTGGTCAACGGTCCTGGCGAAGCCAAGGAGGCGCATATCGGCCTCACGGGCGGTACGCCGAACCTGATCTACATCGACGGCAAGCCCGCGCAGAAACTGACCAATGACAATCTCGTGGATGAGCTTGAACGCTTGATCCGCGAGAAAGCGGCCGAAAAGACCGCAGCCGACGCCTCGGTCATCGTGCGCGGCTAACCAGGATTGCTAAGGATTTTCTGTGAGTAAGTCTCTACAAGCCATTCGTGGCATGAACGACATTTTGCCCGAGCAGACGCCACTGTGGCGTCACTTTGAAGGCACTGTTTCGCGTTTGCTGGATAACTACGGTTACCGGCAGATTCGTATGCCTATCGTCGAATTTACCGACTTGTTCAAGCGCTCTATCGGCGAAGTGACCGATATCGTCGAAAAAGAGATGTACACCTTCGCCGACCGTAACGGCGACTCTCTGACCCTGCGCCCGGAAGGCACTGCCGCCTGTGTGCGTGCGGTTCTTGAACACGGTATCACCGGTGGCTGTCAGGTTCAGAAACTGTGGTACATCGGGCCGATGTTTCGCCACGAGCGTCCACAGAAAGGCCGCTATCGCCAGTTTCACCAGATTGGTGTCGAGGTTTTCAATCTTGACGGTCCGGACATCGATGCCGAACTGATCGTCATGACCTGGCGCCTGTGGGGCATGCTGGGCATTCGCAATGCGGTCAAGCTTGAGCTGAACAGCCTGGGCACCAGCGATGCGCGTGCGCGTTACCGCGATGCGCTGGTCGAGTTTCTTTCGGCCCATCTTGATCAACTGGATGAAGATAGCCAGCGTCGTCTGAAAACCAATCCGCTGCGCGTACTGGACACCAAGCACCCTGAAACCCAGGCTGTGCTGGTTGATGCGCCCAAGCTGGCGGATTACCTGGATGACGAGTCGCGCATCCACTTCGAAGGCCTCAAGGCCCGTCTGGACGCTGCCGGCATTCCGTATGTCATCAACCCCAAGCTGGTACGCGGGCTGGATTACTACAGCAAGACCGTTTTCGAATGGGTCACCGATCAACTGGGTGCTCAGGGTACGGTCTGCGCGGGGGGTCGCTACGACGGTCTGGTCGAGCAGATGGGCGGCAAGCCCACTGCCGGCGTCGGTTTTGCAATGGGCATCGAGCGTCTGGTATTGCTGCTTGAAACCCTTGAACAGGTTCCCGAAGAAATTGGCCGTCAGGTCGATGTCTACCTGTGCGCCTTCGGCGAAGCGGCCGAATTGGCTGCGTTGGCGCTGACCGAACAGGTCCGTGATCAGTTGCCCAACCTGCGCCTGCAGGTCAACGCGGGTGCTGGCAGCTTCAAGAGCCAGTTCAAGAAGGCTGACAAGAGCGGCGCGCTGTACGCGCTGATCCTCGGTGAAGAAGAACTTGCTGCGAAGATCATAGGTGTCAAACCCCTGCGTGGTCAGGGTGAACAACAAAATATTGCCTGGGACGCTCTGTCAGAGCACCTGGCCTCCTGCGTTGTGCAGGGTTGAAGCTGATTAACAGCCGTTTAGCGAATAGGAGTATTGGGGTGTCGGGTACCGAAGATGAAGAGCTGGCGGTAATGAAGGACTGGTGGCAGCGCAACGGCAAACCTTTGCTGACCGGTGGCTTGCTGGCACTGGTCGTGGTCTTGGGTTGGCAGTTCTGGCACAGGTATCAAGCCAGCCAGTCGCAGGGCGCCTCGATGCTTTATCAGCAACTGCTGGAAACCGCATTGACGCCGAGTGGTCAGGCCGACACCGCGCGTGTTGCCGAGATATCCGGCAAACTGAAGAGCGAATTCGGTGGCACTACCTACGCACAGTTCGGTAGCCTGTTCGTCGCCAAGGTGGCGGTCGATGCCGGCAAGCTGGACGACGCTGCTGCCGAGCTTAAAGCTGTGGCCGACAAGCCTGCCAACGACACGCTGGGTGAAATCGCCCGTCAGCGTCTGGCTCGCGTGCTGGCTGCGCAGAACAAGACCGATGACGCGCTGAAACTGCTCGCCGGCGATGCCGACAAGGCATTCCTCGCCAGTCGTGAAGAACTCAAGGGTGACCTGCTGGAGCAGTTGGGTCGTACCGACGAGGCACATGCTGCATACCAAAAGGCCAAATCTGCGCTGTCCGAAGACGCAGCGGTAGGCGGCCTGCAAATGAAGCTCGACGATCTGGCGAAAGGGGATGCGTGACGTGATTCGTTGGAAACATGCAGCATTGCTGGCTCTGGCCATTCTGGCCGCGGGTTGCAGCAGCAACAGCAAAAAGGAATTGCCTCCGGCCGAGCTGACCGACTTCAAAGAAGAAGTGGTTCTGCACAAGCAGTGGAGCCGCTCGATTGGTGACGGCCAGGGCAAGACCTACAACATGATGGTGCCGGCCATTGATGGCGACCGTATTTATGCGGCTGACGTCACGGGCGAAGTCTTTTCGCTGGATCGTCTGACCGGTGACGTGATCTGGAAGAAAGATCTCGATCTTCCGGTTTCCGGCGCTGTGGGCGTGGGTTACGGCCTGGTGATGATCGGCACCCTCAAGGGTGAAGTGGTCGCCATGGACGCCTCCACCGGCGAAGAGAAATGGCGCGCCCGCGTGACCAGTGAAGTGCTGGCTCCGCCTGCCACCAACGGTTCCGTGGTTGTGGTTCAGACTCAGGATGACCGTATTGTCGGCTTCGACGCCTCCACCGGCTCCCAGCTCTGGATCTACGAAAGCACGCCAGCGGTACTGACCCTGCGCGGCACTGGCGCTCCACTGGCCACCAACCGCCTCGCTGTAGCGGGTCTGTCGACCGGCAAGGTCGTCGCGCTGGATATTTCCAACGGCGTGCCGATCTGGGAACAGCGCGTAGCGATCCCTAAAGGTCGCTCGGAACTGGACCGCGTGGTCGATATCGACGGTGGCCTGCTGCTGTCCGGCGGTACACTGTATGTCGCTACCTATCAGGGTCGCGTTGCCGGCCTGGAACTGGAAAGCGGTCGTGTGCTCTGGCAGCGTGATGCTTCAAGCTACTCGGGCGTTGCCCAGGGCTTTGGCAGTGTTTACGCAACCCTGGCTTCCGGCACGGTCGAAGGCATCGACGAGCGTTCGTCCTCTGCGCTGTGGAGCAACGAATCGCTGGCTCGCCGCCAACTGGGCGCGCCGGAAGTGTATTCAAGCTATGTAGCAGTGGGTGACATGGAAGGCTACCTTCACCTGTTGAGCCAGGTCGACGGTCGTTTTGTCGGTCGCGAGCGCATTGACAGCGACGGCCTGCGTGCTCGTCCGCTGGTGGTTGGGGACATGATTTACGTGTATGGCAACAGCGGCAAACTGGAAGCCCTGTCCATCAAGCAATAAGTGTCCATGCCCGGGGCTGCTGGCCCCGGGTGCCCTTGCTCAGGCAAGGCTGCGGTGTCTTTGTGCACCGCTCCGAACTCCGGCCGCTGCCCTGCAGCGGCTTTTGTATTTTCTGAAATAACGAAGTGGAGAGCCTAATGGTTCCCGTAATCGCCCTGGTGGGTCGACCGAACGTCGGCAAGTCCACCATGTTCAACCGCCTGACCAGGACCCGCGACGCTATTGTCGGCGATCTGTCCGGTCTTACCCGTGATCGCCAATACGGAGAGGCGAAGTGGCAAGGGCGCTCCTATATTCTGATCGACACCGGCGGTATTTCCGGTGACGAGCATGGCATGGACGAAAAAATGGCCGAGCAGTCGCTGCTTGCCATTGAAGAAGCCGATGTGGTGCTGTTTCTGGTGGACGCCCGTGCGGGCTATACCGCCGCTGATCAGATGATTGGTGAGCACCTGCGCAAGCGCAACAAGCGTTCCTACGTGGTTGCCAACAAGATCGACAACATCGATGAGAACCTGGCGCGTGCCGAGTTCAGCCCGATGGGTCTGGGCGATGCCATTCCGGTGGCCGGTGCCCACGGTCGCGGCATCTCGCAGATGCTCGAAATCGCCCTGCGCGAATTCCCCAAGGACGAGGACGAGCTCGAAGAAGGTGAAGTCGAGGAAGTTGCCGAAGGTCAGGAAGCCAAGCGCATTCCCGGCCCGAGCGAAAAAGACGGCATCAAGATCGCCATCATCGGCCGCCCGAACGTCGGCAAATCGACGCTGGTCAACCGCATGCTCGGTGAAGACCGGGTTATCGTCTATGACGAGCCCGGCACCACTCGCGACAGTATCTACATTCCCTTCGAGCGTAACGAAGAGAAGTACACGCTGATCGACACCGCCGGTGTGCGCAAGCGCGGCAAGATCCACGAAGAAGTAGAAAAGTTCTCCGTGGTCAAGACGCTGCAGGCCATCAAGGACGCCAACGTGGTGATCTTCGTGATGGACGCCCGTGAAGGTGTGGTCGACCACGACCTCAACCTGCTGGGCTACGCACTTGAAGCAGGGCGTGCACTGGTCATCGCACTGAACAAGTGGGATGGCATGACGCCGGGCGAACGTGACTTTGTGAAAATCGAGCTGGAACGCCGGTTGTTCTTCGTTGATTTCGCGGATATCCACTTCATCTCGGCCTTGCATGGCACGGGTGTGGGTAACCTGTATCAGTCGGTACAGAACTCGTTCAAGTCTGCGGTAACGCGCTGGCCTACCAGCCGCCTGACCCAGATTCTGGAAGATGCGGTCAGCGAGCACGCACCACCGATGGTCGGCAGCCGCCGCATCAAGCTGCGCTACGCTCACCTGGGCGGCGCCAACCCGCCGTTGATCGTGATTCACGGTAACCAGGTCGAGAAAGTACCCAAGTCTTACGTCCGTTACCTTGAAAACACCTATCGCCGTGTGCTCAAGCTGGTCGGTACGCCGATCCGCATCGAGTTCAAGGGTGGCGAGAACCCGTATGAAGGCAACAAGAACACGCTGACTGACCGTCAGGTCAACAAGAAGCGTCGAATGATGTCGCACCACAAAAAAGCCGACAAAAAGCGCCGCGACAAGCGCTGAGTCGGTCTCTTCAAAAAGGGCGCTTCGGCGCCTTTTTTTGTACGTGTTTTTTGAGCTATTCTGGTTGGCCCGGGCCGTTCTGGTTGCGGAGAGATTGCAGGGAAAGGGTTCCATGATCGACAGCAAGTTGCCCAATGTGGGCACCACTATCTTCACCGTCATGTCACAGCTGGCCGCCGAAACCGGCGCGATCAACCTGTCCCAGGGGTTTCCCGATTTTGATGGGCCGCAGGCGCTGCGCGATGCGGTCTGCCGACATGTTACTCAAGGCCATAACCAGTATTCACCCATGACCGGTCTGCCTGCTCTTCGTCAGCAGGTCGCGGCCAAGATCGCCCGCAGCTATGGGCGTGAGATCAACCCGGACAGCGAAATCACCATCACCCCCGGCGCGACCCAGGCGATTTTCTGCGCCATCCATTCGGTCATTCGTCCTGGCGACGAAGTCATCATTTTCGACCCTTGCTACGACAGCTATGAGCCTGCGGTCGAACTGGCCGGTGGGCGCTGCGTGCATGTGCAATTGGGGCTGGACGACTTCTCCATCGATTGGCAAAAACTCAGCGCTGCGCTGAGCCCTCGCACGCGCATGATCGTTATCAACAGCCCGCACAACCCGAGCGGCGCACTGATCAGTCGTGCCGAGCTGGATCGGCTGGCGGTACTGATTGCCGACCGTGATGTTTACCTGCTCAGCGACGAGGTGTACGAACACCTGGCCTTCGACGGCGCGCGGCATGTCAGCGTGCTTGATCACGATGAGTTGTATCAGCGTGCGTTCGTGGTCAGTTCGTTCGGCAAGACCTACCACGTCACTGGCTGGAAAACCGGCTATGTGGTCGCACCGCCAGCGTTGACCGCCGAGTTGCGCAAGGTGCACCAGTACGTGAGTTTCTGCGGCGTGACGCCGCTGCAATACGCGCTGGCCGACTTCATGGCCGAGCATCCTGAACACGTGGATGAGCTGCCGGGGTTCTATCAGGCCAAGCGGGATTACTTCTGCAGTCAGTTGGCGGATTCACGTTTCAGCTTCAAGCCGGTTGGCGGCACGTATTTCCAGTTGGTGGATTACTCGCAGATCAGGCCTGACCTGAACGATGTCGACATGGCCCTGTGGATGACTCGTGAGCACAGCGTGGCGAGCATTCCCATTTCTGTGTTCTATCAGAGCCCGCCGCCGGGGCAGCGTCTGATCCGTCTGTGCTTTGCCAAACAGGAAGAAACGCTGCGTCTGGCTGCGGAGAAACTATGCGCGATATAAGCGAGCTGCCAAACCTGAACATCGCGCTGATTCAGACGATGCTGGCCTGGCATGACCGCGAAGCCAATTTCGAACATTTCGAGCCGTTGCTGGATCAGGCGCAAGGTGTCGATCTGGTGATCCTGCCTGAAATGTTCACCACCGGGTTTTCGATGGAGTCCGAGGTGCTGGCGGAACCGGAGGCAGGGCCGACATCGACGTGGTTACTGGCACAAGCCAAGCGCATCAATGCGGTTGTGACCGGCAGTGTGATTATTCGCGACGCCGATGGCAGTCATCGTAATCGCCTGCTGTGGGCGCGGCCGGATGGCGAGTTACTGCATTACGACAAGCGCCACCTGTTTCGCATGGCTGGCGAGCACGAGCATTACACGCCGGGTGAGCGTCAGGTGACGTTTGAGCTCAATGGTTGGCGCATCCGGCCGCTGATCTGCTACGACCTGCGTTTCCCGGTCTGGAGCCGTGATGCCGAGGGTACGGACTTGTTGCTGTATACCGCCAACTGGCCCGGCGCTCGACGTTTGCACTGGAACCGGTTGCTACCTGCCAGGGCGATTGAAAACCTGTGCTACGTCGCGGCGGTCAATCGGGTCGGGTCGGACGGCAAGGGCTTCGCGTACACCGGCGACAGTCAGGTGCTGGACTTTCAGGGCGAGAGCCTGTTGGGCGTCGGAGAAGCTGACGGCGTCTTCCGCGCCACACTGAGTGCCGCGGACCTACAGGCCTATCGCACGCGCTTTCCAGCAGGGCTGGACGCTGACTCTTTTAATATTCAATAAAATTACTTCAGAATGTTACGAGTCGGCCGATAGGCTGTTCAGAACCCTAGGAGACCGTCATGACTACCATCAATACTTCTACACTGAACAGCTATGCCAGCTCGTTGACGATAGCAGTCAAGCCTACCGACGCCGAAGCAACCAAGGCGGCTGCTACTGCGACGACCACCACTGAGACAGAAAAAAGCTCGGATCAGGCCTCTACAGAAGGCGGCAAAGCCGGGGCGGCCGGTGGTGGCGGTAGCGTTGGCGGTTCGAGCCAGTCGGCCCTTGATGAAAGCATCGAGAAATTGAAGCAGGAGATCAAGGATACGCAGAAGCAACTGGCTCAGCAGCAAGCGCAGCTGGCAGCGGCGCAAAGCGGCAAAGGTACACCTGAAGAGAAAGCTCAAAAGGCGATGGCCATTCAAGCCCAGATCTCCGGTACCAGCGCGACCTTGCAGACGCTGCAGGCATCGTTACTGCAGTTGGAGACCCAAGGCGGCGTCAATACCACTGCGTAATACAAGAAACTGACATGCCAACACCTTGAAGTGTTGGTGTGCAGTTCGTGGCGCTCTGCATCCGCGCGTCATCGTGCTGTGCAGAGCGCCCTATACGGTACCAACAACCCTCGCTCTTACTCGCTTACGTTCATGAACTTCTTGGCCCATTCGACATAGTCTTCAGGCTGGGTATAGGTGTGGGTCAGTTCTGTCGCGCTCATGTTCGACTCGCTGCCCAGTATCTGGCGTTGCTCGCGCAGGCAGTCGTAAGTGGCTTTGATTGCGGCAAAGTACGCAGCGTGACCATGCACGCAGACCCTCACTCCCATTTCGGCAAGGCGCGCGTTGTCGTGCAGCTCCGGGTTGCCGTAGGTCACCAGCATCAGTGGCACGGTAATGCCTTCTGATATCTGTGCCAGGTGATAAAAGTCACGAATGCCGACGATGGTAATGCCGTCAGCCCCGGCGGCCTGGTACTGCTGCACACGGCTGATGGCTTCCTGAACCGGGATGATCGCCGCATTGGTGCGGGCAAAGATCGACATTTCCGGATCGACGCGTGCTTCCAGTGCCGCGCGGATCTTGCCAACGCCTTCAGCGGTGGAAATCAGGTCCGTGGATTTGCGCCCGAATTGCGCAGGCAGCAGGGTGTCTTCTATGGTCAGTGCCGAAATACCGGCACGCTCCAGTTCCACAACGGTACGCATGACGTTAAGGGCATTGCCATAACCATGGTCTGCGTCCGCGATCACCGGGAGCTGTGCGACGCGACCGATGCGCGTGGCCTGTTCGACGAATTCGCTGAGCGTGATCAGTGCGAAGTCAGGGGCGGCGAGTACTTGCAGCGAAGCGACCGAGCCGCCGAGGATGCCTACTTCAAAGCCCAGGTCTGCCGCGATTCGCGCTGACATGGGGTCAAATACCGAGGCTGTGTGAAAGCACGATTTCGACGAGGTAAGCGCACGGAAACTGCGGCGCAAATCTTGATGGGAAGCCTTGGGCATAATCGCTCCAAATGTGATTGGATCAGCTCAGCATTACCGAGGCCGATAGTAATTTCAATGCACGGTGAGTCTGCCCGAGCATTCTTTTCGTCCGGAAATCAATGCAGTGGTCGTCTTGGTTTTTATAAGAAAGGTGTCGCTGGCAGGAAAGTCCGGATCGGCATCGTCAGCATATGAATTGCTGTTGGATTATGGCCATTCTCGGATAAGAGCAGCATGCTACCACAGCATAAATGAAAAAGATTATGCCGAAACAGGCAGGGTCATGCACAGACTGCAAGAGGCTGAGCCGACAGGCTTGCGAGAGGAAGAGGGCGTTTCAGAACAGATCAAGGGACGGCGGACTTGCGTCCGCCATCGTCATTGTTGACTCAGGCCGCTTTGGCCTGGGCCTGGCTCAGCGAGCGGTTCAATGCGCTGAACAGGGCGCGGAAGCTGGCCGTGGTGATGTTTTCGTCAATACCTACGCCGTGCACGGCACGGTCGCCATTCACGCGCAATTCGATATAGGCAGCGGCCTTGGCCGTGGTGCCCGAACCGATGGCATGCTCGTTATAGTCCATGATTTCAACGGCAACCGGCAGGCCGGCGACCAGTGCTTCCAGAGCACCTTTGCCCTTGCCGCGCCAGTGCTGGGTTTCGCCATCCACGTGCACTTCAGCATCTACCGCGCTGTTGCCGTTCTCTTCCTGCAACCTATGGCTGATCAACGCATAAGGCGTGTTGGCCTGCAGGTATTCACGGCGCAGCAGCGCGTGGATCTGTTCGGCGGTCATTTCCAGGCCCAGGCGATCGGTTTCACCCTGAACCACCTGGCTGAACTCGATCTGCATGCGACGTGGCAGAGAAATGCCGTATTCCTGTTCCAGCAGGTAGGCGATGCCGCCTTTGCCTGACTGGCTGTTGACGCGAATCACGGCTTCGTAGCTGCGACCGATATCAGCCGGGTCGATAGGCAGGTAAGGCACTTCCCACAACTCGCCTTCCTTCTGCTGCGTGAAGCCCTTGCGGATGGCATCCTGGTGCGAGCCGGAGAATGCGGTGTGAACCAGGTCGCCAACGTATGGGTGACGAGGGTGAACCGGAATCTGATTGCACTCCTCGACGACCTTGCGCACGCCGTCGATGTCCGAAAAGTCCAGTTCAGGGTTGATGCCCTGGGTGTAAAGGTTCAGTGCGACAGTGACCAGATCGACGTTGCCGGTACGCTCGCCGTTGCCGAACAGGCAGCCTTCGACGCGATCCGCGCCTGCCATCAGGCCAAGCTCGGTCGCGGCCACGCCAGTACCACGGTCGTTGTGGGTGTGCAGGCTGATCAGCACGCTGTCGCGGCGAGTGATGTGGCGGCCGAACCATTCAATCTGGTCCGCATAGATATTGGGTGTAGCGACCTCAACGGTGGCCGGCAGGTTGAGGATCACCTTGTTCTCGGGCGTCGGGTTCCACACTTCGATGACCGCGTCGCAGACTTCCTTGGCGAACTCCAGCTCGGTAGCACTGAAGGTTTCTGGCGAGTACTCAAACGTCCACTGGGTTTCTGGCTGTTGGGCTGCGTATTTCACGAACAGCCTGGCAGCGTTGACCGCGATTTCCTTCACGCCGGCTTTGTCCTGATTGAAGACAATACGGCGGAACGATGGGCTGGTGGCGTTATACAGGTGAACGATGGCCTTCTTGGCGCCACGCAGCGATTCGAATGTACGAGCGATCAGGTCTTCACGCGCCTGGGTCAGCACCTGAATGGTGGTGTCATCCGGGATGTGGCCATCTTCGATCAGGGTACGAACGAAATCGAAGTCAGTTTGCGAAGCCGCCGGGAACGACGCCTCGATTTCCTTGACGCCAACGCTGACCAGGGTTTTCCAGAAGCGCAGCTTCTTGACCGAATCCATCGGCTCGATCAGCGACTGATTGCCGTCGCGCAGGTCGGAACTGCACCAGATCGGCGCCGCATTGATGGTTTTCGATGGCCAGGTGCGGTCAGGCAGGTCGATGGACGGGAATGCGCGGTACTTCTTCGATGGGTCGTTGAGCATGGTCATCTGGAAATCCTTTTGTAGTGAAGGGGCCGGATAAAGGCGGCCTGCCGTTCTAAAAATATAGGGGTAGCGAACACAGGGGCGAGGCACAGCAATCTAGCCTGGCAGTCGGGCACTGACCAGGCTGAGGCACCGGTGTTGGCGCAACAGAATAAGGGTTTGAGGGTTTTTCATGAGGCCAACCGTAACCATTGGCAGGAACAATGGCAAGCACTTGAAAAAAATCGGAATATATTCTCGTCATTACCATTTTTCCGATTTTTTATAGCGCGTTTTCCAGCTTTAATTGCCAGTTATTGTTAGCTAAAGACAATGTGCGCAACGATAGTTTGCGGCTCTGGCCATTGCGAACAAGCGCGGTGTCGCTTGCTCGCGAATGAATTCAGGGCTGAAACGCACCAATGAAAATTGCCGGGTCAACCCGTGCATCGTTCAGGCTGACGTTCCAGTGCATGTGCGGACCGGTTGCCCGGCCGGTCGCACCAACTTTGCCGACCACGCCGCCACGAGGCACCTGATCACCGACCTTCACGTCTATTTTCGACATGTGGCAGAACATGCTGATGAAGCCTTGCCCATGGTCGACAAACACGGTGTTGCCATTGAAGAAGTAATTGCCGGTCAGGATGACTTTGCCCGCTGCCGGGGATTTGATCGGTGTGCCAGCCGGTACGGCGAAATCCAGTCCCGAGTGCGGGTTGCGCTCTTCGCCGTTGAAGAAGCGACGCACACCGAACTTGCTCGATAGCGGGCCGTTGACCGGCTTGTCCAGAATCAGATTGCTCGGCGTGCCGGGGCTGAAACTGCGGTAGGCGCGGATCTGCTCGGCCAGTTCGCCCTCGATCCGCTTGTTGTCTTCAGGGTTGGGGTTGACCTGACGCTTGTTCTTGAGGGTGATGTGCTGTTCCGGGTATTGCTTGCTACCGACCTTGAAGTTCAGCGTGCGCCCACCCGAGGTGACTTGCTGAGTGCCGGGTTTGACGGTCAGCGGGATGCCGACGATGGCCAGCCAGCGAGTGCCTTGTTCCTTGACCACCAGCACCGGTTTGCCCTGATAGGTGGCAGTCGGTGCCTGCGCGCCAGTGCCCAGATCAATCACGGCGACGCCACCGGGCACCGGTTTGTCGAGTGCGCGGGTGATAAAACTGTCGGCATGGGCGGGCAGGCAGAGCAGCAGGGCGAACAGCGGGGCGATAAAACGTAGCATCGGCAGTCAGTCCAGAAGGGAGAGGGTCACAGGCGTGAGGTGATTGTCTTCGACGCGTACTTGCAGCTCGCCTTCGCCCAACTTTGCGGTCAGTCGCTGGCCGGGTTGTGTCTGCGCGGCATTACGGATCGCATGACCCCGCTCATCGAGCAGGATGCTGTAGCCACGGCCCAGTGTGGCGAGCGGGCTGACAACGTTGAGGGTCTGCATCTGGCTTTGCAGCTGCAGTTTGCGCGCCTTGATCTGCTCGCGAATGGCTCTCGGCAGACGCTCGGCCAGCGCATCGAGGCGCTGACGCAAAAAGGCCAGGGTCCGGCCTGGGTGCTGCGCAGTCAGACGACTTTCCATGTGCGCGAGACGCACCTGCCTCTTATGCATGCTCTGCTCGAAAGCGCGGCGCAGGCGCATGTCCAGATCATCCAGGCGCTGGGACTGCTGGCGCAATCGCTCGCCGGGGTGACGCAGACGCCGGGAAATCCCCTCCAGACGCAACCGCTCACGCATCAGGCGATCCTGCATGCGGCTGACCAGCCGACGGTGCAGATTATCGACGCGGCGGTGCAGGTCACTGGAATCCGGGGCCAACAACTCGGCCGCAGCGGAGGGCGTCGGGGCTCGCACATCGGCCACGAAGTCACTGATGGACACATCGGTTTCATGCCCGACGGCACTGACAATCGGCGTTACACAGGCGTCAATGGCGCGGGCCACGGCTTCCTCGTTGAAACACCACAGGTCTTCCAGCGATCCGCCGCCCCGGGCGAGAATCAACGCATCAAAGCCTCTGGCATCCGCCAGTTTCAGCGCGCGAACAATCTGATTGATCGCCTCACGGCCCTGAACGGCGGTAGGGATAAGCGTCAGCTCGACCCGCGGCGCGCGACGACGAAACACACTGATGATGTCGCGGATCACCGCGCCCGTCGGCGAACTGATAATCCCGATACGTTGTGGGTGCAGCGGCAAGGCAACCTTGCGCTCGGCGCTGAACAGTCCTTCATCGCTGAGCTTGGCCTTCAACGCATCGAATGCCAGGCGCAAAGCACCGTCACCGGCAGGTTCGACAGTGTCGAGAATGAGTTGATAATCGCCACGGCCTTCAAACAGCGAAACCTTGCCGCGCACCTTGACCTGCAAACCGTCCTTGAGCGCCTGGCGCACGCGTGCAGCGCTCTGCCTGAACAACGCACAACGCACTTGCGCGCCGGAATCCTTCAGCGTGAAGTACACATGCCCCGACGCCGGACGCGACAGATTGGAAATCTCGCCCTCGACCCAGATGCTGCTGAACACATCCTCCAGCAACACCCGGGCACGGCCGTTGAGCTGGCTGACAGTAAGGACTTCCCGGTCGAGGCCGAGTCTTGCGAAAGGGTCTTTGATCATGGCCAGCATCATAATGGTAATGCCACGTGGGAGCGAGCTTGCTATTGATGACGAATAACAACGGCTCTGTACGGACCGAGCGACACTTCGCCTGTCCGGATGTAGGCGGGACCGGGCGTCGCTTCGCTTGTCCGCGAACTGCCGGGAACCGGCAGAAAAACCGGTTCACACGGTACATCAGGCAAATCGAGGTCGCCGCTTTCCCTGGCACTGCACACCCAGAGCAGCTTTACTGCGCAGCACGCTGGATCATCACTCATCGCCACCGTTTCAAGCACACTCCAGGAAGGAAGCATCTGTGAGCCACACCGACGTACTCGCAGCATTCTCGCAATTGGGCTTCACGCCATTCGACTGGCTGCTGATCGAACTGGCCATCGTCGCTGCTTATATAGTGTTCGGAGTCGCTGGTTTCGGCACGGCGCTGGTGGCCGGGCCGATCCTGATTCACTTCATGCCGTTGTCGCGGATCATCCCGTTATTGGTGATGCTGGATTTCCTCGCAGCGTTCGGCAATTTGCTGCCTTCCCGGCAATCGGTGGTCAGGTCCGAACTGATGCGCCTGCTGCCCTGCATGGCCGCAGGCTGCACACTCGGCGTGCTGTTTCTGCTCAACCTGAAATCCGACCTCCTGCTGCTGTTGATGGGGCTTTTTGTCACGGGGTATGCCGTGTACAGCCTGGCGGTCAAGGTACGGCCGACCCAACTCGCCGCCGGTTGGGCGATCCCTGCAGGTGTCATCGGCGGTCTGTTCGGGGCATTGTTCGGCAGCGGCGGTTTTCTTTATGCGATTTATCTCAACAGCCGGTTGACCGCCAGAGAGCAGGCGCGCGCGACACAGAGTGCGTTGATCAGCTGCAGCACGGTGGTGCGCCTTACCCTGTTCATGATCGCCGGGGTCTACAGTGATATTTCGTTGCTCGTGCTGGCCGCATGTCTGCTGCCCGCAATGCTGCTGGGGTCGCTGGCGGGCAGGGCGCTGATTAAAAAGCTCTCCCGCGAAGCCTTTGTCAGGCTGGTGACCTGGCTGGTGCTGGTCAGCGGCCTTGCGCTGATCGTCCGCTACCTCGCCGCGTGAACGGGATTGGGCCTTGACCTGAGGTTGTGGCCTATTAAGCTGCGGCCTCGAACAGCTTTTCAGTGACGCTCTGCCATGAACACCCAAAGCATCATCGTTCCGCAAATCTCCACCTTTCCCGGCCACGAGGCCCGAGCGCGCCTGATTCTGCGCTGGCTGGTCAAGCTCGATGTGGTCGAGCCCGAGCTGACCACCTGCGGCCGTACCTACAACAAAATGGCCTATGCCGTGGCGCCTGGCGCCAGAAAGGTCGTGAAAAATCCCGAGGCCTTGCCGTTCGGGCAGGTCATCAACGGGCTGGAGATCGTCACCAAGCGCTGCATCTTCACGCCTCTGAACAACTTCGCCGAAGAGGCCGGCTGCCCGGAGTGTCGTCGCGAAGTCGGCGAGGCGCTGTTCGATAGCCTTGAAGACTGGATGCCTGGCCACACCGACAATTTCACCTGCCCTGAATGCCGCCACGAAGACGACATCAACGGCTTTCTGTTCCTGGACGCCTGCGGGTTTTCCAACCTCGGTTTCATCTTCAACAACTGGCTGGACGCCTCCTTCACCCAGGCCTTTCTCGACGACTTCGCCGAACGTCTGGATCGCCCGGTGTCTTTCGTTCATGTGCGTCTATAAACAGCTTTGATAATAGGCTGAGGTTTACATTGAGCCGGGCGGGGTCTGTGGGTATAATGGCGCGCTTCCAATTTCCCGCCCGGGAGCCCCCGCGATGCTGCGTATCAAGCAAGAAGCCCTTACATTCGACGACATTCTCCTTGTGCCCGGTTATTCCGAGGTACTTCCCAACGAAGTCAGTCTGAAAACCCGTTTGACCCGTGGCATCGAGCTGAATATTCCTTTGGTCTCTGCTGCAATGGATACAGTCACCGAGGCCCGTCTGGCAATTGCCATGGCCCAGGAAGGCGGTATCGGTATCATCCACAAGAACATGACCATCGAGCAGCAAGCTGCCGAAGTGCGCAAGGTCAAGAAGTTCGAGGCCGGTGTCGTCAAGGACCCGATCACGATTGAAGCCGATGCCACTGTTCGTGATCTGTTCGAACTGACCCGCATGCACAACATTTCCGGCGTACCCGTGCTGCACAATGGCGACCTGGTCGGCATCGTGACGTCCCGCGACGTACGCTTCGAAAACCGTCTTGATGTCCCTGTCCGCGAAGTGATGACGCCCAAAGAGCGTCTGGTCACCGTGCGTGAAGGCGCCGACAAGAACGAAGTGCGCGAGCTGCTGCACAAGCACCGTCTGGAAAAAGTCCTGATCGTCGACGCCAACTTTGCCCTTAAAGGCATGATGACCGTCAAGGACATCGAAAAAGCCAAGGCTTACCCGCTGGCCAGCAAGGACGATCAAGCCCGTCTGCGTGTCGGCGCTGCTGTCGGCACCGGCAAGGACACTGGCGAGCGCGTGACTGCGCTGGTCGCCGCGGGTGTTGACGTTGTCGTGGTCGACACCGCTCACGGTCACTCCAAAGGCGTGATCGACCGCGTTCGCTGGGTCAAGGACAACTTCCCGCAAGTGCAGGTCATCGGCGGCAACATCGCCACGGGCGAAGCTGCCCTGGCGCTGGTCGCTGCGGGTGCCGATGCGGTCAAGGTCGGTATCGGCCCAGGCTCCATCTGCACCACGCGCATCGTCGCCGGTGTCGGCGTGCCGCAAATCAGCGCCATTGCCAACGTAGCCGCTGCCCTTGAAGGCACCGGTGTGCCGATGATCGCCGACGGCGGTATCCGTTTCTCCGGTGACCTGTCCAAGGCCATCGTGGCCGGTGCCTCCTGCGTGATGATGGGCTCGATGTTCGCCGGTACTGAAGAAGCGCCAGGCGAGATCGAACTGTTCCAGGGCCGTTCCTACAAGGCTTATCGCGGCATGGGTTCGCTGGGTGCAATGTCCCAGGCGCAAGGCTCCTCGGATCGCTACTTCCAGGACTCGTCCGCAGGCGCCGAGAAGCTCGTGCCGGAAGGCATCGAAGGCCGTGTTGCCTACAAAGGCCCGCTGTCCGCCATCATCCATCAGTTGATGGGCGGCCTGCGCTCCTCCATGGGCTACACCGGCAGTGCCGACATCGAGCAGATGCGCACCAAGCCCGAGTTCGTCCGCATTACTGGCGCAGGCATGGCTGAATCCCACGTCCATGACGTGCAGATCACCAAGGAAGCGCCGAACTATCGCGTCGGCTAACGCCTCCAGCTTCAAGCCCCAAGCAATCAGCTACAAGCGGTAGTTACGCAAAGGTAACTACCGCATTGATTCCGACAACTTGCCGCTTGCAGCTTATAGCTTGCAGCTGCTCAGAGAGTTTCCATGGCCCTCGACATTCACGCCCACCGTATCTTGATCCTCGACTTCGGTTCCCAGTACACCCAACTGATCGCCCGCCGCGTGCGTGAAATCGGCGTGTACTGCGAACTGCATCCGTTTGACATGGACGACGAAGCGATTCGCGAATTCGCTCCAAAAGGCGTGATCCTCGCCGGCGGCCCCGAGTCCGTGCACGAAGCCAACAGCCCGCGCTGCCCGCAAGCGGTATTTGACCTCGGTGTGCCGGTTTTCGGTATCTGCTACGGCATGCAGACCATGGCCGAGCAGTTGGGCGGCAAGGTTGCGGGTTCCGAGCTGCGCGAGTTTGGCTACGCTCGCGTTGACGTAGTCGGCAAAAGCCGTCTGCTCGATGGTATCGAAGACCATATCGACGCGGACGGCCTGTTTGGCCTCGACGTATGGATGAGTCACGGTGACAAGGTCACCAAACTGCCGGAAGACTTCCACATTCTGGCCAGTACCCCTAGCTGCCCGATTGCCGGTATGGCTGACGACTCTCGCGGTTACTACGGCGTGCAGTTCCACCCGGAAGTGACCCACACCAAGCAGGGCGGTCGCATCCTGTCGCGCTTCATCCTCGATATCTGCGGCTGCGAAGCACTGTGGACCCCTTCGAAGATTGCTGAAGACGCTATCGCTCAGGTTCGCGCTCAGGTGGGTACTGATAACGTGTTGCTGGGCCTGTCCGGCGGCGTTGACTCCTCCGTCGTCGCGGCGCTGCTGCACAAGGCCATCGGCGATCAACTGACCTGCGTATTCGTCGACAACGGCCTGCTGCGCCTGCACGAAGGCGAGCAAGTGATGGCCATGTTCGCCGAGAACATGGGCGTTAAGGTGATTCGCGCCAACGCCGAGGAGCAGTTCCTGAACAACCTGGAAGGCGAGAGCGATCCAGAGAAAAAGCGCAAGATCATCGGCCGCACCTTCATCGACGTGTTCGATGCCGAATCCTGCAAGCTGGACAACATCAAGTACCTGGCGCAAGGCACCATCTACCCGGACGTCATCGAGTCGGCTGGCGCGAAAAGCGGCAAGGCACACGTCATCAAGTCGCACCACAACGTGGGCGGCCTGCCGGAAGAAATGAACCTCAAGCTGGTCGAACCCCTGCGCGAGCTGTTCAAAGACGAAGTCCGCCGTCTGGGCCTCGAACTCGGCCTGCCGTACGACATGGTCTACCGCCACCCATTCCCAGGCCCAGGCCTGGGCGTGCGCATCCTCGGTGAAGTGAAAAAGGAATACGCCGACATCCTGCGTCGCGCCGACCACATCTTCATCGAAGAACTGCGCAAGGCCGACTGGTATCACAAAGTCAGCCAGGCGTTCGTCGTGTTCCAGCCAGTCAAATCGGTCGGCGTAGTCGGCGACGGCCGTCGCTACGCCTGGGTTGTGGCGCTGCGCGCGGTAGAAACCATCGACTTCATGACCGCTCGTTGGGCGCACCTGCCTTATGAGCTGCTGGAGGTCGTGAGCGGCCGGATCATCAACGAGATCGAGGGGATTTCGCGGGTGACTTATGACGTGTCGAGCAAGCCGCCGGCTACGATTGAGTGGGAGTGACGTACTTGAGCGTTATCCTCATGGCATAGCCTTCGTAGGCATTGTCTGAGGCACTTCGAAGCCCTCCGTCCTTCTATGGCCGGGGGGGCTTTTTGGTATGTGACCATTGGTTTGTAGATGTGGGACGCTTTTTTTCTGAAGGTGATAAAGTCCTCGGTAGATTCCGGGAGGTTGCATGACGATCGAAGACAAGGTGCGCAGAGTCGTGGTTCGTAAAGAAGGCAATGTGCTGCTGCGCGCTGACTTCTCCGGATTAGGCAGCCCCTCCCGCATTAATGGTGTGCTGGACCAGCTAGTCAGGGATGGAGATGTCACCAGAATAGGAACAGGTATATACGCAAAGTCGTCCAAAGATCCAGCTACGGGCAGAGTAAGCCCCGTTGTAGACCTCCAGCATCTTGCATTGGAGGCTCTGAAAAGGCTTGGTTATGAAGTCTGGATTCCTCAAAAGGAGGCGCTGGGGGAGTCGTCACTGCTCACACTCGGAAACGAGGTGAGGGTGCGTGTGGCGGGTAGACGACGTATAAAGCGAAAGCTGTCTATCGGGGAAAAGACGGTTGTTTACGTTTATGATCACGCCGCCAGCAAGGTCGGTGAAAATACGACCATACGCAATCCTGAAACGGGCGAACTGATTATTCCTACTACAGGTGTTCGTGATTACGTGCTGAAACTTGCGAGGCGTTATCAGGTTACCTACGTCAAAACATTTGCCGACACATGGGCCGAGGACGTCTCCAGATTGGCGGGCGACGAGGTAAGAACCGATGCCGTAGAGCAATTGGTCATCGCACTAAAAAAATACAAAAAGGTGTCCGGCAGGGAGATGGTCAAGCTGCTGACTTATTATCTCAGGGAGAAAGAAGTTGTTTGATCCTTTCAACGATTTTGAAGCGAGAGGCTATTTGCGGAATATCGAGGGTGAAAAGAATCCCGACATAGTGAAGCGGCTGGAGCATGACCTTTTTGCGGCAAACCTGTCGGATGCAATGGTGTACCTCGCCAGCAAGCCTTTCATTGAGTATGTCGATTTCTTATGCGTTCACAAGATTCTATTTGGAGAGTTTTACCCGTGGGCGGGCCAGGACAGACTGCAAACCACGCCCAACAAAGCCATTTCAAAGGCTGACACTTTTTTTTGTCATCCGAAGGATTCGCAGCGAGCGGTAGAGCAAGGCTTGAAGCTTGCTCAGGACGGGGTGACCTTGAAAAAATCGCCGGGTGTAGTCATGGGGCTGTTTGCTTACGCTCATCCTTTTCTGGATGGCAATGGTCGCACCATGCTTGTCGTTCATACCGTGTTATGCCATCGCGCCGGTTTTTCGATTCATTGGGCGAGGACAGGCAAGTCAGATTACCTTTCTGCTCTTGGCGAAGAAATCGAGACGCCCGATAAAGGTATTCTGGATGCGTATCTGAAAGATTTCATAGCACCTCCGCTCGATCCGGCCGGTTGGGAGGTTGCCATTCAGGCTATTCGTGGGCTTGATGGGATCGCTTCTTCAGATATTATTGAAGGAGAGTTTAGTGATCCTGCAATATCTCAAAAGTACGAGCAGTTTGATCAGCGTAGAGGGTATGAAATCAAATGATTGACTTGGGTGGGTATGGCTGGTTGTGTTATTAGGGCGCTGTGGTCGTAATCCCAAGCGCACAATATTACCCATTCAAACAGTCTTGCCAAAATGGTACCGATACCCTGAATTATCAGGTTCGGATTTTACAGCACGGACGCGTCAGGCGGCGGTCAAGCCTGTGTAAGGGATTTATGGTTTCCATCTATGTGTGTGGCGAGGATAAGACCCGGCAGATCAGTGACTGGGTAATAAAAAAGAATGTCAAGGGTGAGTTTTCCCTGACATGCCATTATCCCTCAAAAAAACCTGAAGAGACCCCGCTTGGCGATTGTACGGTCGTTCCTACCCTTGAACTGAATGACATGCTTCTTTTGAAGAAAGGAAGCTCTCTGTTCGATCCTGTCGAAAGCGTGGTGATCTACGGTGAAAAATATGCTCTCGTTCAATACTCGGGAAACGCTCAAAAATACCTGTTCAAAATGGACAACATCGAGCTCGTTTCCCCGACGTCTATCACTGATGAACCCGCATTCACTTATTTTCGCTCGGTGGCCGTAGCTCGGGTCAGCGTTGCCGCTGCTGGTGATAAAAAGAGCATAGCCGAAAATATTAACCGTCAAATGGAGACAATTTCGTTGTCCCCAGCCACAGCGTTACATGCCTACTGCAAAGGGCAGCATGGAAAGCTGGAGTCGCCGGGCAATTTCATCTTTCCTTTCGGCCTCAACGAAAGTCAGCTCAAGGCCGTGGAGGAGGCCTTCCGTTCGCAGATAAGTGTGATCGAAGGTCCCCCCGGCACTGGCAAGACGCAGACGATTCTGAACATCATTGCCAATATCCTTTTACAAGGGAAAACCGTTGCGGTGGTGTCAAACAACAACCCTGCGGTCGAGAATATTTATGAAAAGCTGGGGAAGTGCGGGCTCGATTATCTTGTTGCCAGGTTAGGCAGCGTGCAGAACCAGAAAGCTTTTTTTGCCGAACGTTCGTTACGACCTTCGGCGGACCCCGAACCTGCGCCCTCACTGGAAAGTATTCAAAGCGTCCTGCAGCAGCTCAAACGCTATCTGGGGGCTCGTAACGCAGTGGCGCAATTACAGGTCGAGATTAACGAGCTGGAGATAGAACGGCGCTATCTCGTGGAGTGGCAACAGGAGAACGGCGTGGTCGGCCCATCTCTGGACCGATACAAGCTGTCGCCGGAAAAAACGACGGACTTGATGGCTTACCTTGAGCAGCTTGCTAGTCAGCGCATTAGAATCAGGGACCGTATCGAGCTGCTGTTCAACTTCAGGATTCTGCGCACCCGACCGTTCGATAATTGGGAAAAGCGCATGTCTGCCTTCTACAGCCTGCAGCGCCACTATTACGATAAGGTTCTGCAGGAAAAGAGAGCTGAGTTGGCTGGCCAAGAGGAGGCGTTGCGAGTCGGTAACTTCAAGGCGCTGCTGGATGAGCTGACCTCTTCTTCGATGCGCCATCTGAAACACCATCTGCATGGTCATATTTCCAGTGACGATACCTTCGACATTACTTACAAAAAGCGGCTTGACGCGTTCCTGAAGCGCTACCCTGTCATTGGTAGTGGTACGCATTCTATCGTCAATTCCCTCGGCGGCAAGGCAGTCCTCGACTACGTCATCATCGACGAAGCGTCGCAACAGGACATTGTCCCAGGTGTGCTGGCGCTGAGTTGTGCGAAAAATCTGATTATCGTGGGTGACAGAAAGCAACTTGCGCACATCCCGGATGAACTGGGTCTGGAAGCGCCAGCGCCTTGGTATGACTGCGAAAGGTACAGTCTGTTGGACTCATGCGTAAGGGTGTTCGGCGACTCGATCCCGATAACGCTGCTCAAAGAGCACTACCGGTGCCATCCCCGGATCATTCAGTTCTGTAATCAGCAGTTCTACGATAATCAGCTCGTGCCTATGACAACGGACAATGGCGAAAAGTCATTGACGCTGTTGGTGACTGCAAAGGGAAACCATACGCGCAATAATTCCAATCTCAGAGAGCTTGATTCTTTGCTGGCGGTGCTTGATGGCAGCGGTGAAAGCCTCTGGGAGGGCGAAGATGGCAGAGGGTTCATTGCACCATTCAAGAATCAGGCGACGCTTTCAAGCGCCTATCTGCCAACTGATTTCGTCAAAGATACCGTGCATAAATTTCAGGGCAGGGAATGCGACGAAATCGTTTTTTCTACAGTGCTGGACAAGTACAAGAGCCCAAGGCGCCTGAGTTTTGTGGACGATTCGCGTATGGTCAATGTGGCGGTGTCCAGAGCCAAGCACAGGTTCACGCTAGTGTACTGTTTTCGAAATAAGTTACCCATAACCTGCAAGCTAAGCTATTGATAAGATTTGAATTTTCCGTTAGTTGGTGGCTGATTTTTTCGAAAACA
>NZ_ATDK01000321.1 GCF_000444135.1 Pseudomonas avellanae BPIC 631 | reverse complement strand
GTTAGTTGGTGGCTGATTTTTTCGAAAACAGTACACTAGCATGAGTGAATGCGAAATCTAAGTCAGCGATCACACCGCATTTGATACCCATTGCTGTCAGGACAGAAAAACCTTTGGGAATCGAAGTACAGCTACCGAGAGCAACAAAGCAGATCCGTTCGAGCTCAGGCCTGACCCCATAGAGCTTTTCGTAGATGAGTGGTAGCAGCCTCTGATCGGTTTTGCCCTCGCAGAGAATTACCTTTTCAGCGAAATATATCTCAGCAATATTTCCGAGCTCAAAAAGAGTTCGAGATTGGGCTTGTGCCTCTGCCATAGCTCGCGCAACCGCCGCGCCCATTGGAATGCGAACCTCGGAACCATTCTCCCGAGATCTGCGCACTATCACCGTTTCAGGCGCGTTATCCCTGCTCACCATCAAGGGCGAATGGGTTGTGAACACGACTTGGTAGCCGGATTTCGAAAGCACATGGAGTGCTTCCCTAAGGCCTCTGACACCTTGAGGGTGGAGGAAAATCTCAGGCTCGTCGATCAGCAGGAGACGACGGGCAAGGTCTTGATCGCGGGTTTTACGGATATCGGCCAGAAGCCGGATCAAGGCAATTTGTATCGCACGCTGCGCACCGCTACCTAAGGTGTCGAAGCGTCTGGTTTGACCGGATATCTCATCGGTCACGTTTAGATCGCCGCTCTTGAAAAACTCCTTAACGTCGATTGACGGTACGTCTAGGTTTAACAACAAACCAGGGAAGAAGCTTGAGAGGGCATTGGTGGCGCTGGTATCGAACTCAGTCAGTAGAGGGGATCGGTTCTCACCGTCGGCTCCCAGTATATTCCTGACCGCTGTGAGTGCATCCTGAACCTCTTGGTGGGCAGTGAGGATAGGCGCCATGATTTCATCCAGCAGCCCACGAATTGTGCTGCCAGCTTTGCCTTTGCCTAAGTCTTCCTGGACATCATCCATGGCGCGGATGTGCAACGCTTCGGGTAACAATGCCGAAATGGCTTGAGGCAGACCCGTCGGATAGGAGCGCCAGGAAGTAGGAAGGCCTTGCTCATCTAAATCGGCATTTCCCCAGACCTCCGTGGTCGGTTTGGTCGAGCCTGAAGCAGAAATCCTTATCCAAAGGTCACCGTTGATGCAGTAGGGGGTAATCGCGGCTTGATGTTTGGCTTCAGGGATTTGTGCAATCAGCTCGTCTGTAATCCCGGACACGCAGGCGCTGATGATGATTGGTTGGTCGGGGTCATTCGCGTCTGTTTTCGCAAATGCCTTTGGTGATAGTACCAACCTAATCGCGTCGAGGACGGTGGATTTCCCCGCGTTGTTTTGACCGACCAGTGGTGTGAAATCACCCAGAGGCAAAAAAACTTGCTTGCACGAGCGGAAGTTCTTGATGTGTATTTTGCTCAAGGAGTGCATGGCCGGAATTCCCTGTCTACGGTGGGCATGGATCCTCAGCGTAGTTGGAAAGTGGCGCTGCGCACTGTCCTCCACGAGCATCATGGTTCTTGTCGACCTGCGCAGCTTGTTTTGTAGTGGGTGGATGCGTCAGAGCGGAAGGTGAATAGCCCGCGTTTGCGCCGGCCATCACCTGGTCAGTTTTAGAGTTCGTGCTCAATATCGTCGAAGAAGTTCGGGCCTAGCTCGTACTCCAGAGAACCAAATCGCGCTAGGAGGTCTGCTCTCACTCTACCCTCGGCTACAGGTTCAAGATTGATCCAGTAGCTGTATACGAGCCCCTCATCCGATTCATTAGTCGTGACCTCCGCATCGGACAGAAGCTCTGCGTCTTCTACAGATATGTCCAATTCGCTCGCCAAGGCTTGGGCCATGGTTATACGGTTACCGCGTTCAGCTTCTTCAACTTGGGCCCAGTGCTCCCATTCAGACCTACGGTCGCGATCAGCATCAGACTCACTGCTGGAGATGACCACGCCTTCCTCAGCAAGCAGCCATATACCCTCACGGCGTAGCAATTCGACCGTGGCTTTAAGATAGAACGCTGCACCGTGATACATCCTCTCTTGGTCTTGCTGCCCCTGATACGTAATGGAGAGCCCCAACGTCAGCTTTCCGGTTGTATCGCTGTAGGCAGTGGTTTCCACTTCAAGAACATCAATCGTGAATCCGCTCGCATTGGTATCCGCAATCGCACCGGAGAGCTGATCCTCCAATTCTAGATCCAGGTCGGCGTAGACATCATCCTCATGGATCGCTTCGGAAAAGTCTTTGATCCCAAATACAGCCACCATCAGACGCGGATCCTTTGGGTTCCGTTGGGCGACTACAGACAACTCATGGTAATCAGCGAGGCCTGCTTTCTGCGCCAGGGTTTCTTGAGCGACAGAAAGCTTCAGGCCCTGATCACGAGCAAGCTGTTTAGCGTGGGATTTGAAGATTTTTAGCCGGGAAAAGTCAGACATGGCAATGGTTCCTAAATCTACGACGCTTAGGTGTCCGATTGCCTGTTCACCGAGCAGCGTCTGGTTAGGGACATGCCGATGTAAAACTGAAGGGTGTCACAGATGGGCTATTGCTTCGCGAAACAGGCGCCAGGCGACCATCACCGCCTAGCGTGATCATAGGTCAGAGGAAATAGCCCTGCAATACCCCACCCGAACGTTTTCAGTGGAGGTTTTTTAGCGTCAGCCAATGACCGTGGAAAGAGTTGAGGGACAGCAACTGACGGAAAAAACGAACCAGATCTAACGAAGAAATGACGCCACCGGATTGTCACTTTTAAACGCAGAGGGGGGTTGTTCTAGGGTCTGTTCCCGTTTCACATTGGTAGCCACAGAAAAGCGCAGGCCATTGCTATGACGCTTTCATAGCAATATCGCAAAGATCGG
>NZ_ATDK01000320.1 GCF_000444135.1 Pseudomonas avellanae BPIC 631 | reverse complement strand
TCCCCCGGATCAGCGCCAGGACTCAGCCGTCACTTACGTCGCACTCTGCGTCGTCAGTACCATCGTGGTTGAAAAACACATCAAAAGCATTTCTGTGGCAACTGCCTGGTGGCACAACATTGACTGTCGCACCGACGCTATGTAGACACGCAGTTCCGGGCGCTCTGCGTCCAGTCTCACCGCTCATAAACAATCGAATTCACAAACCAGAGCTTCTCGCCCTCCGGCGTGTTGACCAGTACCTCGTCGCCTACTTCTTTTTTCAACAAGGCGCGGGCCATGGGCGAGTCGATGGAGATGTAGTCGTTGCGACCGTAGATCTCGTCGTAGCCGACAACGCGAAATTTCTTCAGGTCGCCCGCTTCGTTCTCGATCTCGACCCAGGCACCGAAAAATACCCGACCCTCCTGTTCCGGCGAATACTGGACGACGCGCATGTCTTCCAGGCGCTTGCGCAGGTAGCGCACACGCCGGTCGATCTCGCGCAGCAGCTTCTTGTTGTACTGGTAATCCGCGTTTTCGCTGCGATCCCCAAGCGACGCCGCCCAGGCGACTTTCTGGGTGATGTCGGGCCGGTGCTCTCGCCACAGATAGTCGAGTTCTTTCTTCAGGGCCTCGTGACCGCCCTGGGTGATGATCTTTGTACTCAAGACGTTTCTCCGGCCCCGCAACAATCAATTCAACGGGCAATCAAGGGTTAACGACGCGCCACCTCGTGCTGGATGCAGCCATCGTAGTAAACCTTGCTGACGGCATCAGGCTTCAAGCGCGATTCGCTGTCGTAGGTCTGCTCGGTGATGCGTAACGCCATTGGGCGCATCCATTGTTTGACGAACTTGCGCGCCTGAAGCTTCTGCCGCGCACCATAGCGTGTGACGCCCGACAGCTTGGAAGCCTGCGCACCGCCGGCAATGGTCGAACCCCAACGGCACAGATAACGCTCGTTTTCCGTCGCGTTTCTGGCCTGAACGGAAAAAGCCAGCCCGCAAAGCGTCAAGCACGCTACAGCACAATAAACCAAACGCATGCGCACACCACCTAATCCTTTGATAAGGCGGCGATTTTGCCTGTCGGATTGAACGCCGGGGGCCAGCAATATGCCTTCTACGGCAATTGCACACCTCGGCCTTTTCAGCCGAAGGTAATCAAGCCCTGACGAGCAATACGTGTCAGATCACGAATAACCTGCTCGACGTTATCCGTTTGCGGTGACTGCACCACGGCGAGGTCGAACTGGTCATTGGCAAAATGGCTCAGCGATTGTTGGGGATCGATGAACTGGATCAGAAACGCGCAGGAACCGCCGCGCCGACTTGGCCAGCCATCCAGATAACGTAACAGCGTGGGCTGATGAGAACCGCTCAGCAGGATTTTCGGATTCTTGCGGGACAAGACCGTGCTGATCGGGGAAAGACGAATGAGGGGGCGCAGGTTGTTCATGGTTTTTTCTCTGCCTCGCAAGATCCGCTGGGCAGCGGTGAGAGGCAACACCGAACCAACGTTTTAGCGGTATTTCGACAAGACATGAGCCTTGCCAGGCGCCCCGCAAGTAGTTGTTAAATCGGCGCTTGAGCACGCATCCTAGAGAAACGCCCCCTTCGTTGTCAATTGCCATCCTTGCCAGTGCAACTGGTGGACAGGTGCCTGCAAACGCACAAAGCCCGCAGCACGCGGGCTTTGTGGATCAAGCATAGCCGGTTATCGAGCGATGACGCGGTCCAGCGACAGTTTGCCTGCGCCTTCGATGAGCACCGCCAACGCGCCGCCGAGCAACGCCAGTGCGTATTCGTAGCCGTTGTTGGCCATGAAGAAGCCGTTATGGATGTGCACGGTAAAAATCGCCACCAGCAACAGCACGATAACCACCACCGCGGCCGGGCGGGCCAGCAGGCCAAGGAGCAGGCCCACACCGCCGAAGAACTCGGCACTGCCGGACATCAGTGCCATCAGGTAGCCGGGCGTCAGGCCCAGGCTTTCCATGTACTGCGCCGTGCCTTCCAGGCCGTAGCCGCCAAACGCACCAAATAGTTTCTGGCTGCCGTGGGCAATGAACGCGATGCCGACAACCACGCGCAGTAGGGTCAGGCCGTAACCAGCGCGGGTAGTAAGGACCGATTTGATCAATGTGTTCATACGGGCAAATTCCGGAATTGATTAGAAGGAAGTGACGCCATAATAATCAAATCGACTCATGTAAACGTCGCAAATAACGGCGCATAATCATCTAACAAATCGATACCTAGCGCTTTACCACCGATTTGTTGCCGCTCTTTTCCAGCGAATCGCGCTCGCGATCAAATGCCAGGTAGTACTTGTTCACGCTGTTCACGAACGCAACCACATTGGCCCCACCCTGCTCCATCGCCACGCGCTCGGTCTGAAAAAACCACTGGTTGGGGTTGAGTCCGCGTCGCCGCGCTTCCTCGCGCATGCCTTGCACGCGCTCCGGCCCCAGGTTGTAGGCCGCCATCACGAAGGCCATGCGCTCGCGCTCGTTGACTCGGGAGCTGGAAAAATATTTGCGCTGGATCTGCGCCATGTAACGCGACCCGGCGCGGACATTGTCGTCGGCGCTCTGAATGCTCGACACGCCGACACTTTTCGCCGCTGACGGCGTGATCTGCAACAGACCTGTCGCGCCGCCGCTGCCTTTGGCCGCCGGGTCGAGTTTGGACTCCTTGAATGCCAGCGCTGCGAGGTCCAGCCAGTCCATGCCTTGCGCATCAGCGTGGCGTTGCAGCATGGGGCGCAGTTGCTCAAGACGCTGGCGATTGTTGCTGACCAGCGGATTATTCACCTTGTAAGTGTTCTTGTACGCCTTGGCGAACACCAGGTCCTGCTGGGCCGACGGCTTATATCCCTTGAGAAAGTCATCGACACTGGCGCGCAGCAGGGTGGCGTTGTCACGCACAAACCAACTGATGTCACCGTGAGTCGGCAAGGTCAGGCCGCGATCAATGCGCAACTCAGGCATGATCTTCGCCCAACGTTCAGCAATGGGTTGCTCGACCAGGGTCATCGGGTAGATACCGGCCTGGACCATTTCCAGCACGTCCTCGACGGCCAGACTGGGGTCGACCCATTCGATTTTCGCCAGCGGCAGCTTGCGCAGTTCCAGTTGCCGGTTGACCTGATGCAAGGCTTCGTCGGCGGCGCTGCCGGTGGGCAGGCTCAGCGTGCGCCCGGACAACTGATCCACACGACGCAGGCTGCGCTGACCACGAACGCCGACCAGTACCAGCGGCACGTCATGCACGATCGGCGCACTGGCCTTGATGCCTTTGGCCTCGCTGACATCGAGCAATTCGCCAGGCGCGATCATGTCGCCTTCCCCGCGCTGCAACGCCGTCAGCAGCTGGTTCTTGGCTTTGGGAATGATCTTGAACGTGACTTTCTGCCCGTCGCGGGCATGGCTGTTGAGGTACTGCTCGAAGGCTTGCAGGCGATGATATTCGACGCCGATTTCCTGGCCTTTGACGTCGCCGGAACTGTTGCGGCTCTGATTGACCAGCACCTTCAACACTTTGCTGCTGCGAATGGTCGGCAGATCGCGGACCTGCGTGCTGTGCTGGACCGCATCGGGGCCGGACTGACGTGCAGACACCTGCAACGGCAAACAGGCCAGCAAACAGATAAAAGGCACAAGCGCGGATCGGGTCATTCACTTCCCCAGGGCAATGCCGGAAAAAAAACAGAGAAAAGGAAATCTTGAGGTCACGCAGCCGCATCGAACAGCGAAGAAAATCGTCGAGCCTTCTCGCTCAATCATTTGAATACCCAGCTATTTCTTGTCTATTTCTTATTGCAACTGCGGCTCTGGTATGCTCCGCAGCCTTCAGCTGGAGGTAGCACCATGCAACTCATCGACATCGGCGTCAATCTGACCAACGCAAGCTTTGCCTCGCAGCGACAGGCGGTACTCGACCGCGCCTATGCCGCAGGCGTCGATCAACTGGTGCTCACCGGCACCAGTGTCGAAGGCAGCGAACAGGCCTTGCAGTTGTGTCACGAACTCGATGAAAGTGCGCAACGCCTGTTTTGTACCGCTGGCATACACCCGCACTCAGCGAGCGGTTGGACCGGCGACACCGAGAAACAGTTGCATGCCCTGCTCAAGGAAAATCGCGTGCGTGCCGTGGGTGAATGCGGGCTGGATTTCAACCGTGACTTCTCCCCTCGCCCGCAGCAGGAAAAGGTGCTTGAAGCGCACCTGGCCATGGCCGTGGAGCTGCAACTGCCGGTGTTCCTCCACGAGCGCGACGCCAATCAGCGTCTGCTGGACATTCTGCGCGACTACCGTGACCGCCTGCCTGCGGCCGTGGTGCATTGCTTCACCGGCGAGCGGACAGCGCTGTTCAGCTACCTGGACCTGGACCTGCACATTGGCATCACCGGCTGGATCTGCGACGAACGACGTGGCACTCACCTGCATGCGCTGGTGGGCAACATCCCGCGCGGTCGATTGATGCTGGAAAGCGACGCGCCTTATCTGCTGCCTCGCAGCCTGCGGCCCAAGCCGAAAAATGGCCGCAACGAGCCCGCCTATCTGCCGGAAGTGTTGCGCGAAGTGGCCTTGCACCGGGACGAAAGTCAGGAAGACCTGGCGCGTCACAGCACCGCCTGCGCACGGGCGTTTTTCGACCTGCCGACCGTGCAACCGACAGAGGATGAAAATCTGCAGCTTTGTTGACCCGCATCAACGGTCGCTTTGATGAATGAGGCATCGTGATGGCATCTTGCTGCTATTCCACACGATCATCAAAGAAGACCGCTCATGGGCTCATGGCTTGGCAACCTTTCACTGAAGTACAAATTCTGGGCCGTCAACGCGGTCGCTTTTTTTACCACGCTGCTGTTGGTGCTGTTTGCCCTGCAACTGGAGCAGCAGGCACGCGCAGAAACCTCACGCGAAGCTGCGCAAGCCCAGGCGCGGCTGCTGATCACCTGGCCTGCCGACAAACCGCTGCCCTCCAGCGACACGCTGCTGGTCTACCCCCAAGGTCAGGCACCCGCGCTGAACGGGCTTGCGCTGCCAGAACTGGCAAGCGGCAGCGGCTGGGTTGCCCTGGATAAACCGTCTGGCGGTCAATTGCTGAACGGGGCCTGGCTTGCGCCCGCCAATAAGGATCAGCAGCTTGCCGTGCTGGCCTTTACCCCGACCTTCAAGCAAATACTGCTGGATCGCTTCACGCACTACGCCGCCGCCGTTTTTGTGCTGATGCTGTTGATGCTCTGCGCCTCGCAACTGTTGATCCGTTTTCTACTCGGCCAGCTCAACGCGCTCAAGGACGTGATGCTGCATGTCGAGAAAAGCGGCGACCTGTCAGCCCGTGTGGCCAACCGCAGTGACGACGAGGTGGGGCAGATGGCCAAGGCCTTCAACGCCATGCAGGCCGGATACCAGCGGGTGGTCAACACCGTTTCGCAGACCGCCAGCCGTCTCGATGAGGGCGCCGCGCATCTGGCCTCGGGCATGAAGGATGTACGTCAGGGCATGCTCGGCCAGCAAAGTGAAACCGATCAGGTGGCCACCGCGATCAACGAAATGACCGCCACTGTCCATCACATCGCCCAGCACGCCACGGCCACCCGCGATCAGTCGCAGACCGCCGACGCGCTGGCGGTCACCGGCAAGGGCGTTGTTGATCGTGTGCAGGTGTCGATTGCCGGGCTTTCCAGCGGTGTGCAGCAGACGGCGGAAATGATCCAGCGCATGGCCGAAGACAGCCAGAAGATCAACGGTGTGGTCAACGTGATCCACAGCATTGCCGAGCAGACCAACCTGCTGGCCCTGAACGCCGCCATCGAAGCCGCCCGCGCCGGGGAGATGGGTAGGGGCTTTGCGGTGGTCGCCGACGAGGTGCGCAATCTGGCCAGGCGCGTGCAGACCTCGACCGACGAAATCACCACGATGGTCTCGACCCTGCAAAGCGGCACCCGCGATGCGGTGGATTTCATGCAGGACAGCTCGTTCAAGGCCGATGAGTGCGTACAACAGGCCAGGGAAGCCGGCGAGGCGCTGGCGGCGATTGCCAGCGCAGTGGCGCAGATGCGCGAAAGCAATACCCAGATCGCCGTCGCAGCGCAGCAGCAGAGCCAGGTGGCAGAGGACATGAACCGCGCCGTGGTGAGCATTCGCGATGTCACCGAGCGCACGGTGATTCAGACCGTGGACTCCGCCAGCACCAGCGACCAGCTCGCTACACTGGCGGGCGAGCTGAATAGTGCGATTGGCCAGCTCAGGCTGTAACAGGCTATCGCGGCGATAGACAGGCTTGACTCGCGGGCGATCAGAGGCGGGCTTACTCTTCAAGCATTGAACGACACACTGAACGTCGTCCTGAATGCCGTGCTGAAGAGGACATCACCATGAACAAGCCACTTGATTTGCACCTAAACCAACGTCATGACAACAACGATCATCAAGAGCAATCAGCCAGCGTTGCTCTTTATCTGATTGCCGTACCCCTGTTCATACTTGCGTCCTTGCTGATACTCAATGGCCTGTTTTCCGAAAGCCTTTCATCAATGGCCATCGGAGTGATCGGGCTGGCGGCGGCGCTGGGATTCCAGCGCAAGGACGCCGCCCGGCTCGCTGGCAAACCTTGACTACGTCTGTTTAGCCAAACACCGTCACCGTCTGGCGACTGATCGCAATCAGCTCGCCGGCAGGGCTCCACAAGGCCGCCGCCGTGTGACCATAGCCGTCGCGGGCATGCTCGATGACCGCGCGGTAGCTGCACCATTGCAGCGTATCGAGCGCGGGCTGTGGCTGAACGAATTCGATGGTCCAGGTCAGTGAGCTGCCAGGCGCGGGTTGGTTCAGGTGCGGCAATATCGCCGGCGGCCAAGTGTCGACCAGCGCCAGAATGTACGCTTCACTCAAGGGCCTGGCGCGCTGCTCATCACGAAAACGCACATAACCGCCAATCGCCGGTGAGGGGGTGTTGCTGTAAGGCATGCCACCCAACGCCCAGCGAACGTCCATGAAACGCAGGTAGTCGGGCATCAGGCCGCTGACGAAAGGCAGCTCCGGGCAGTCTTCAAGCGGTGTGAGGGCTGGTGCGGGCTGGGCAGCCACGGCAATCATCGACTCCCGAGCCGCGCCGAAGCTGCCCTGAATCAGCGTCATCACCTCGCCATTCTGTACGGCACGCCCCAGCACCTGGCTGACACCCTTGCCGTGGCGCAGAATTTCGACCTCGAAAGCAATCGGCACACCGGGCGCTGCCGGGCCGACGAAGGTGATCGCCAGCGAGCGAATCGGCCGCCCTTCCGGCACCTGTTTGCGCATCGCCTCGTAGGTCAGCGCCGCCATCAATCCGCCAAAGCAGGCGCGCCCCTGGGACCATTCGGCAGGAATGGTCACCGAGCCTGGGTTGTCACAGGCGGCATCGATCAGTTCGGAAAAGGTCATGATTGCTCCAACGACTCAAAATCAGGTGATTGGATGATAACCATCCTCTTTCTGGGCCGCATGCTTCATAGTGGCCATTAGTGCGGCTTGAATGGCACTTTTTCCAAAAAGGCTGACACGACCTGGCGGATCAGAAACAGGCTTTAGCCAGCCGTTTGAGTGACGCTTCGGCTTTGCGCTCGGCCTGCACGATGCCGATTTGCCAACCGGGTACGCAAGGTGCCAGGTCCGCCTGCTCTTCAGCCTGCGCCAGCCACTGCAAGTGATCGTGCCAGTCGCCGAGTTCGCCCTGTGCGGACTTGAGCCGGGCCTGCATGTTTTTCGGTTGATGACTGAGTTCCGGGTAGGCTTCGGCGGCGTAACGCACGCGCTTGATCAGCAGCCGCAAGTCGTGGCGGTCATGCCCAGGCTCGGCAATGGCCACGCGCAGTTTCTTCCACTGCTTGTCCATGCGCTTTTCGATGGTCTTGCGCAGCCCGCGCAACAGCCCCTGCCGCTGCTGCACGCGCAGCGTTTCCGGCAAGCGGTCGATCAGCGTCAGCAAACCGGCCAGCTCCGCTGAGGTGGCGACTTTCGGGCAGGCATTTCCCAGGTACTGGTCGCGTGTGAACGCGGCCTCGTTCAGGCCCTGTTCTTCGAGAAACGCGGCCAGCACCTGCATGTCCCGCAACGGCGTGGTCAACTGGCCTACCGCCTTGGCGGCTTCTTCCAGTTCTGCGGCAGCCGCAATGTCGCGCAACGGGCGCAATACGCTGCGCAGACGCCGCACGGTGGTGCGCAAATCATGCAGCGCTTCACTGTCGGTCGAAACCGCCAGACGCGCCTGACAAGCGAGCAATTTGACGTCCAGCGCCAACACTTCGGCAACCAGATGATTGACCATTGAAGACATGCAATTCCCCTTCGACAAGACGACTCATGAATGCCTGTCCCTGACGGCTGACACTCTCCATGGCAAACGCCGACGCAGCACCCTCAACGCCTCTCTCAGGCGACTCGCCGAGGCCAGTCGCCCGCCATAGCGCTGCGCCTGAAACTCGCGAATGAACGCGCTGATGGCCTCGGCATGCTGCGGAAAGAACACCACCGCACGACGGCAGAACGCATCAGCGCCTTCGCCCGGCATACGACGCAGACCATGACGGGCCAGCAAGCGTTCAAATGCGCCGAACACGCGAAGCTGCGAATCGCTCTCGCGCTGCCATGGTTTGAACAGCCACAACGCAATCAAACCCAATGAAAGCACGATGCCCGCGACAAAAACCGGTGCCTGAAACCCGGAAAACCAGCGGCCGAGAATTTGTAACTGTTGTTGTCCCTGATAGCCCAGCACCCAGCGCTGCCAACCGTAGTTGAGGTTGTCCCAGCTCAGGCGCAGGGTGTTGAGCCAGGGCACGTTGCGATAGCGCAGCGCCGACAGCGGCGAATCCTGCAGGAACGCTTCGTCAGCCGCCAGTGCCTGCTCCAGGCCTTGTTCGATGCGTTGCGGCGCAACGGCCGCCGTCGGGTCGACACTCCGCCAGCCCACGCCCGGCTGCCAGTATTCGACCCAGGCGTGCGCATCGAACTGACGCACCGTCAGGTACTGCCCGTCCGGGTTCAGTTCGCCGCCCTGATACCCGGCCACCACCCGCGCCGGAATGCCTGCGGCACGCAGCACAAAGGTCATGGCCCCGGCATAGTGCGCGCAGAAGCCCCGGCGACTGATGAACAGAAACTCGTCAATGCTGTCGTTACCCAGCGGCGTCGGCTTGAGGGTGTAATGAAACGGCTGGTCGCTGAAATAGCCGAGCATGGCCTCGACCAGCGCGTCCGGCTTCGCATAGCGACGGCGCAGGTCGGCGGCCCACTGGCGAGCCTGATCATCGCCTTTGGCGGGCAGTTGCAGGTTCTGCCGCTGAATCTGCTCGCTGGACTGCGGGTCGCGAAGGCTCTGCGGCCAGGAGTTGACGGCATACAGCAGCGACTGCTCGATGGGCCGTCTGCGTTGCAGGCGAAAGTCGCTCATCTGGCGCACGTCGGGCAATGTAGTTTGCGCCACGTCGAGGCTCGGCATCCACGGTCGGCCGCTGGCTTCCATGACGATGCTGTAAGCCAGCACCGGGCCGCGCTTTTCCCACTGCGGCACCTGCACGGTCTGCGCGCGTGCCGACTGCGACCAGCGACGTCCGTCGAATTGCTCAAGGGTCAGGCCGCGCCAGTACAGCTGATTGCGCGCCGGCATCGGCCCTTCAAAACTGGCACGAAACACCAGCGCCGGAGATTTGCTCAGTTCGGCCATGTCGCCCGGCGCCATATTGTCGGACAGCCCCGTGACACCCTTGTTGCTCGGTTGCGGCAGGGACCAGAGCGGGTCCAGGCGCGGAAAAAACAGAAACAACAGCAGCATCAGCGGCGCGGCCTGGGCCATCAGCTTGAAGGCCAGCTTGAGCGTGTCAGCTGATTTGCCAGCCAGATCCGACTGTTGCAGGCCGATCAACGCAGCCAGCAACGCCCCGACCGGTAATAAACTGAAAAGCGCCCACAGCAGGTTGTCCTCGAACAGATAGCCAACCGCCACGCAAAAAAAGCCGAGGAAGATCAGCACTCGTGCGTCGCGACGGTTGTTCATCTCGATCATTTTCAGGACGAAAGCCGCCACCAGCAGCGCAGCGCCCGCATCCAGGCCGACCAGGCTGCCACGAGCCAGGTACACGCCACCGGCAGTGCCCACCAGCAACCCGGACTTGATCCAGGTGCCGGGCAGCCGGGCGCGCATGCGAAACACCTGAACCCGCCAAAACGTGCAGCCCAGCCACAGGAGGGTGATGGAAATCGGCACGTGCTGCACAAATGGCAGCACCACCAGTGCCTGCGCCAACAGCAGCCAGGTGAGGCTGACACGCGCAATGGGCGCGGCGGCTTTCGGCTCGGCTACGACGGCATCTGCCTTGTTGATCATGATCGATGACCATAAAGCGCAAGGGCGCGCAGGCAGGCTTCGCGATGCGCGTCACCGCTGTCCACCGTCGAGAGAAAACCCGGCAGGCGCAAGGCAAACGGCTGATGGCGCTGGGACAACTCCAGCACCCAGTAACACAGGCGCGACAGGCGCTCCTCAATGTCGCCGCCCAGTGCCATGAAGTCCAGGCACAGGTCATGGCCACTCAGGTCAGTGAAATCCTTGACCAACAGGCCCTGCCCTCGGGAGTACGCTTTCCAGTGCAGACGGCTGCGATTGTCGCCCGGCTGGTAACTGCGCAGGCCTTGAAAGTCATCGACACCAGCGCCCTGAGTCGCCTGGCCATCGTCTTCAGCGTGGGGCTGCACACCTTTGAGCAACGGCAGGGTCCCGGACAACGGCCGTGGGTAGATCAAGGCGCTCTGTTCCAGGTCCAGCCAGCTCCAGGCGCGGAAGACGCCCAGTGGGAACACGCTCTCGACGCGTAATCTGGGTGCGCGCAGCCAGCCACGTTTTTCGGCAGGCAGGGTCAGTTCCAGGTCAGTCAGCCCGCGTGGCAGTACATCGCCCGCCTGCAGCGCGGTTGCGCTCCAACCCAGGCCCAGCGCGTGATGGGCCTGCCCGGCGCTTTCCAGACGCAGGCGCAATTGCACCGGCTCACCGACAAACACCGAACGCGCCACACCGGCACTGAGAATCAGGCCGCTGATGTTGCGATAGGTGTGCAGGATCGCCAGCACGCCGACCGACAGCAACAGAAAGGTCAGGCCGTAAGCCAGGCTGTTCTGATAATTGATCGCCACCAGCAGCATGAGTACCAGCACAATCGCAAAGGTCATGCCGGTGCGCGTCGGCATGATGAAGATGCGCCGGTGGTCAAGGGTGATGCGCGACGCCGGGGGAATGCGCTTTGCCAGCCAGCGTTGCAAGAGCGGTTTGAGCGGTTCGATCAAAGCACCGGCACCTCGCGCAGCAACCATTGCACCAGCGCCCCGCCGCCATGCCCGGTCGGGTCACTGCGCTCGCGTAGCCGATGGCCGACCACCGAGGGCAGCACCGCCTGCACGTCTTCGGGGATCACGTAATCGCGCCCCAGCAACATCGCCCAGGCCCGCGCCGCCGCCAGAATCGCCAGGCTCGCCCTGGGCGACAGGCCGTAGGCAAACTGCGCCTGGCTGCGCGTCGCATCGACCAGCCGCAACACATAATCGACCAGCGCATCACTGGCGCGCACCTGACGCGCCTGTGCCTGGAGCTGACCGAGCAGGGCGTGATCCAGAATAGGTTGCAGGCGCGGTAGCAGCTCGCGGCGCGACTCGCCGAGCAGCAGGGCTTTTTCTGCGGCTCTGGCCGGGTAGCCCATGGAAATACGCATCAGGAAGCGGTCAAGCTGCGACTCGGGCAGCGCAAAGGTGCCGCCCGAACTGAACGGGTTCTGAGTGGCGATCACAAAAAACGGATCGGGCAACAGGCGGGTCGCGCCTTCGATGGACACCTGCCCTTCTTCCATCGCTTCCAGCAAGGCGCTCTGGCTTTTGGGCGTGGCGCGGTTGATTTCATCGGCGAGCACCAGCTCAGCAAAGATCGGCCCGGGGTGGAAGGTGAATTGCCCACTGTCGCGATCAAACACCGAGGTGCCCAGAATATCGCCGGGTAACAGGTCGGACGTGAACTGAATGCGCTGATAACTGAGGCCGAGAATTTTCGCCAGCGCGTGGCTGAGGGTGGTCTTGCCCATCCCCGGCAAGTCCTCGATCAGCAGATGCCCGCCGCCGATCAGGCACGTCATCGCCAGCCGCACCTGCGCTTCCTTGCCCAGAATCACTTCATTGATGGCGCTCAGGCACGCATCGAGTTTTCTACCCATCGAAAGCCCCTTCCGAAAACAGCTGCATGACTGCGGGACTGCAAGCGATGCAAAACGTACGAACACTCTACGGTGAGCGTAGGCCGTTTCGCTAGGGTCTGTTCCCGTTTCGACGTAACCTATTGATCCCTATGAGAACAGGCCCGTATTGTTGGAGTTCTCACACAACACCAATACGAGCCTGCAATGCC
>NZ_ATDK01000319.1 GCF_000444135.1 Pseudomonas avellanae BPIC 631 | reverse complement strand
AAACTCAAGAGAAACTATGAAAGCGTCATAGCAATGGCCTGCGCTTTTCTGTGGCTACCAATGTGAAACGGGAACAGACCCTAGAGTCGGTAGGGATTTGATGTGATGCAGAGCATACGGAGCGAGAGGTATCTGGACAAACACTGTGCGGGACGGGCGACGGTTCGCTAGTCCGCGAAGGCGATGTTGAGAGCGATATATCTCCTACGAATTTAAGGCCCTTTTCGCGGACAAGTCCGCTCTCACAAGGTCCGCTCAACACCCGTGGGAGCGGACTTGTCCGCGAAGGCACTATTCCAGACACAGAAAATGCATCGGATGTACCGCCCCATTCGCGGACAAGTCCGCTCCCACGACTTGAACTATCGTAAGACGCTCCGCATAAGCATGCCGTTTGCGGCTTTAGATTATCGTGCGACGCTCTGCGTCGGCATGCCGTTCTGGACGCTCTGCGTCCGCGATGGCATGTACGACGCGGTGCAGGCTCGGCTATCAGCGGCCAGCGCGGGATTCACGGATGTAGAAGCGGGCTTTTTCGGCTTTTTCGGCTTTTTCGGTGCAGCCTTCAAAGGCTTCGAACTGTTGCTGGGTCTTGGCGCCGGTCAGCAGGGACAGGGCCTTGGAGTAACTGACGGTTCCGGCGAAGCCTTCGGCCTTGGCCAGATCGAGTTCATGCCAGGCGGCGTCGATCTGGGTGCCGCAGCTGTCGCGATACCCGGTCTTGCCGGCGCAACCTGCAAGAACAAAGACCAGCAATGGCAGACAGATAAGGGCTTTCATGCGGTGTTACCTCAAGGATCAATGTGGGGTGTGCGGCTTTGACGGACCGGCGCACTAAAAGTGCCGTGGCCCGGACGCCGCAATCGTTGTTTTCATGTTCAGGCCATCAGCTGTCAGCGAGCAATCGGTAGCCGATCCCGGCCTCGGTGATGATGAACCTCGGCGCGGTCGGATCATCGCCCAGTTTCTGGCGCAAATGCCCGACCACAATGCGCAGATAATGGCTGTCTTCGGTGTGGGTCGGCCCCCAGATATCCTTGAGCAGCTGCTGCTGAGTGATGACCCGTCCAGGGTGCCGGGCCAATTGTGCCAGCACCGAGTACTCCTTGCGAGTCAATGCCACTTCCTGGCCATCGAGCAGCACTCGGCGATAAGCCAGATCCACCGTCAGCGGGCCGAACCTCAAGGCCGACTCGGGCTTGTCGCTGCCCGAGACCTGCCTGAGCAATGCCCGGACCCTGGCCAGAAATTCCTGAATGCCGAACGGCTTGGTCACGTAATCGTTGGCCCCGGCGTCCAGCGCCTGGACCTTCTGCACCTCGCTGGCACGCACCGAGAGCACCAACACCGGCACGGCGGACCACTCGCGAAACTCGCTCAGCACTTGCTGGCCGTCCATGTCCGGCAGCCCCAGGTCCAGCACCAGCAAGTCCGGCTTGTTCAGTGCCGCCTGGGTCAGCCCCTCGGCCCCGGTCGCCGCCTCCAGCACCTTGTAGCCCTGCGAGACCAGGCTGATGCGCAGGAACTTGCGAATCTGCGGTTCGTCGTCGATCACCAGAATGGTTGCCGTCTGACTCAAGCGGGTTCCTCCATTTCAGCATCCGGCTGTGCCTGTAGCGGCAGAAACAAGGTGATGCGTGTACCCAGCCCGTCGATGCCTTCCTCGACCGTGAGCCGTCCGCCATGCGCGCCGATCATGCCCTGACAGATCGCCAGCCCAAGCCCGGTGCCCTGCCCGCCGCGATCCCCGCGGGCTGCGGTGTAGAACATGTCGAAAATCTTCGCACGCTCATCCTCGGGAATGCCAGGCCCTTCGTCACTGACCGAGAAGAACAGCTCGCTGTCGACCACGCCCGCCGCCACCTGCAAGCGCCCGTCGAGGGGCGAAAAACGTGCGGCATTCTCCAGCACGTTGACCAGCGCCTGCTCGATCAACGCTGCGTGGACGTACAGCAACGGCAACTCGCCGGTGGCCTGCGTGCTGACCTGCAACGGCGCCAACACCGCACGCAGGCGGTTCAGCGCGCTGCCGACGATATCGGCAGGCGACACCCAGTCGCGCGCCAGTTTCAACGCGCCATGGCCCAGACGGGTCATGTCCAGCAGGTTCTGGATATAGCGGTCCAGGCGCTCAGCCTCGTCACGAGTGCCTTCCAGCAGCTCGCGGCGATCCTCCAGCGGGATGGCTTCACCCAGCGCCAGCAGGCTGTCGATACTGCCGCGCATTGAAGTCAACGGCGTGCGTAAGTCATGCGACACCGAGGCCAGCAAGGCGCTGCGCAGTTGCTCGGTTTCGCCGTGCAGACGCGCCGCCTCAAGCTCCTGCGCCAGCTGCGCACGGGCCAGGGCCTGGGCCAGCGGTTGCGTCAGCGCGGCCAGCAGCCGCCTGTGCTGATCGGTGAACGACTGCCCTTCCCGTGCACAGACACCCAGCAAGGCCAACGGCCCTTCTTCTGCGGTGATCGGCCACCACCACCAGCGACCCGACGGCAAGGTGCCGGTGCCACTGCCGGCTGGCTGATCGTGCTGCCACGCCCAGTCAGCCGCTGCCCGTTCGGCTTCCGAAAAAATCAGCGGCCCGCCGGTTTCGACCACCAACCCGCCCTGCGCGTCGCGATCCACCAGGCACAGGTACAGCTCCTTCCAGCCGGAAAAATGCTGTTCGGCGGCATTGAGTACCGCCTTGCGGTCAGTGGCGGCGGTCATCTTGCGCGACAGGTCGAGCAGCTCGCTGGTCTGCTCCTGAGTGTCACGCAGCGCCTGCAATTGCCTGCGTTGACGTGCCGCCAGCTTGCCGGTCAGCGCCGACATCAACAGGAAGAACAACAACGTCAGCACGTCTTCTTCGCGCTGGATGTTGAGGGAAAAACTCGGCGGAATGAACAGAAAGTCATAGGCCAGAAACGACAGCCCGGCGCACGCCAGCGCCGGCCCCATGCTGCTGCGCACCGCGACCAGCAACACTGCGGCAAGAAAGATCAGAGAAATATTGGGCAGCGCCAGCACCCCCGCCACACCCCAGGCCACCAGGCTGGCGATCAGCGTTGCGACGAAGGCCAGACCGTAATCGAACCACACCACTTCGCGCGCAGGACGCGCGCGCGGTGGCTGATCGGGCAACTCCTCGCTGTCGTCGAGCACCGAGATTTCCAGCCCGTGCCCTTCGCGCAGCAAGCGTGCGGCGACACCCCCGCCAAACACCTTTCGCCGCCAATGCCTGCGCGACTGACCGACCAGTACCACGCTGGCACGCCGTTCAATGGCATGTTGCACCAGCGTTCGGGCGACCTCCCCGGCGCGCAACGAAACTGCCTCGCCACCCAGTCGCTCGGCCAATTGCTGAGCGCTTTGCAAACGCGCTCGGGACTGCTCGTCGAGGGTTTGGCCATCGTCCACATGCACGGCGCTCCACGGCAGATGGCGACGCTGGGCCACCCGGCTGGCGTGGCGCACCAGGCGCTCGGCGTGAATGTCGCCATCGATGCCCACCAACATTCGCCCGCGCACCGCCGGGGCAGACTGGCCCAGTTGCCGGTAGCCCTGCGCCAGATCGTTATCGACCTGCGCCGCCGCCGTTTGCATGGCCATTTCGCGCAGCGCGGTGAGGTTGGTCTGGGTGAAGAAGGCGTCGATGGCCGCGCGCGCCTGCTCCGGCACGTAGACCTTGCCGTCGCGCAAGCGCTCGAGCAGCTCGCGCGGCGGCAGGTCGATCAGCACCAGGTCGAAGGCTTCCTGCAACACCCAGTCGGGCAGCGTTTCACGCACCTGCACGCCAGTGATGCCGCGCACCTGATCATTGAGGCTTTCCAGGTGCTGAACGTTGACCGTGGTGTAGACGTCGATGCCAGCGGCGAGCAGCTCCTGAATGTCCTGCCAGCGTTTGGTGTGCCGACTGCCAGGCGCATTGGTGTGCGCCAGCTCATCGACCAGCACCAGGCTGGGGGCAGCCTTGAGCAGCGCATCCAGGTCCATTTCTTCGAGGGTCATGCCGCGGTATTCGGTGCGCAACAAAGGCTGTTGCGGCAGGCCATTGAGCAATGCCTCGGTTTCCGCGCGGCCGTGGGTTTCCACCACGCCCGCCATGACCCTGACGCCCTGACGCAACTGCGCATGGGCCGCCTGGAGCATGGCGTAGGTCTTGCCCACGCCGGGCGCCGCACCGAGAAAAACCTTCAGCCGCCCACGGCCTTCGCGGGGCAATTGGGCCAACAATGCGTCAGCACGACCGGAATCACTCACGTAGTTACCACCCTCTCTGATCAGTTACAGCGTAGCGAACAGGCTGCCGCACGGCGCATTTTGTTACAACTGCGCGTTGCGCGGTGCAGACGGTAACTGATTCAGGCTCATATTCAAGGTCAATACGTTGACCACCGGCGGGCCGATTAGCGGGCGCTGGGTGTTGGCGTCGATCAGCGCCTGCACTTTATCCAGCGGCAACTGCCGGGCCGCAGCCACGCGACCGGCCTGCCAGGCAATGGCTTCGGGCGACAAATGCGGGTCCAGGCCGCTGCCGGAGGTGGTCAGCAAGGCCAGCGGCACCGGGCCTGAAGACGGATTGGCCAGTTTGGCGGCGTCTTCGCTGACGCGGGTCGCCAGTGCAGGATTGCTCGGCGCAAAGTTGCTCGCGCCACTTGCCACGGTGGCGAACGCGCCCGCTGAGGGGCGCGACTGAAACCACTCGTCGCCCGTAAATGACTGGGCGATCAGTGCCGAACCGCGCACCTTGCCCGCTTCGTCATACAGCAGGCTGCCATTGGCCTGCGCGGGGAACGCCACTTGCGCCACTCCGGTTACCACCAATGGGTACGCCACGCCGGTAATCAGGCTCATCAACACGATCAGGCTCAAGGCCGGACGCAATACACTGGACATCTGCACATCCTCAATCAGGTAAGGCTACATGCCGACCGGCATGCAGCACAGGCTTCAAACAAGGCCGAGACCGACCAGCAACATGTCGATCAGCTTGATGCCGATAAACGGCACCACGATGCCGCCCAGGCCATAGATCAGCAGGTTGCGACGCAGCAGATGAGCCGCGCTGGCGGCCTGAACGCGCACACCGCGCAGGGCCAGCGGGATCAGCACGACGATTATCAGCGCGTTGAAGACGATGGCCGAGAGAATCGCGCTCTGCGGGCTGGCCAGCTGCATGACGTTGAGCACGCCGAGTTGCGGGTAGATCGAGGCAAACAGCGCAGGCAGCACGGCGAAGTATTTGGCCACGTCGTTGGCGATGGAGAACGTGGTCAGCGCGCCACGGGTGACCAGCAATTGCTTGCCGATCTGCACCACGTCCAGCAACTTGGTGGGGTCGCTGTCGAGGTCAACCATGTTGGCCGCTTCGCGCGCCGCCTGGGTGCCATCGTTCATTGCCATGCCGACGTCTGCCTGGGCCAGCGCTGGTGCATCGTTGGCACCGTCGCCACACATCGCTACCAGCCGGCCTTCGCCCTGTTCCTGACGAATGCGCTCCAGTTTCTTCTCCGGCGTGGCCTCGGCCAGCACGTCGTCAACGCCCGCCTCGGCCGCGATTGCCGCAGCGGTCAGCGGGTTGTCGCCCGTCACCATCACGGTACGAATGCCCAGCTTGCGCAGTTCTTCAAAGCGCTCGCGAATACCGGGCTTAACCACGTCCTTGAGGTGGATGGCGCCCAGCAGCCGGCCATTGGCGCAAACCAGCAACGGCGTGCCACCGGTCTTGGCGATCTTGTCGACTTCGCGTGCCAGTGCTGGCGGCAGTTCGCTGCGCTGCATGTTGATGAACGCCAACAGAGAATCCACCGCGCCCTTGCGGTACACATGGCCTTGATAGTCCACGCCGGACAGTCGTGTGTCAGCACTGAACGGCACGGCCGTCACCGAACCCAGGGTCGGTTCGTTCATCGGGTGCTGCTCGCGCAGGAACTCGACGATGGATTTGCCTTCCGCCGTGTCGTCGGCCAGCGACGCCAGCAACGCGCCCTCGCCCAGCTCTTTGGGGGTCACGCCAGGTGCTGCGTAGACGGCAGCGCAACGGCGGTTACCGAAAGTGATGGTGCCAGTCTTGTCCAGCAGCAGCACATGCACATCGCCCGCTGCCTCGACAGCGCGACCGGACTTGGCGATCACGTTGAGGCGCACCAGACGGTCCATACCGGCGATGCCGATGGCCGACAGCAGGCCGCCAATGGTGGTCGGGATCAGCGTGACCAGCAACGCCACCAGAAACACCAGCGGCAGGCTGCCACCGGCAAAGTGGGCGAACGGCTGCAAGGTGATGACCACCAGCAGGAAGATCAGCGTCAGGCCGATCAGCAGGATGTCCAGCGCCACTTCGTTGGGCGTTTTTTGGCGCTTGGCGCCTTCGACCAGTGCGATCATGCGGTCCAGGGTCGATTCGCCGGGGTTGGCACTGATGCGGATCAGCAGCCAGTCGGACACCAGCCGGGTATTGCCGGTAACCGCCGAGCGGTCGCCGCCGGATTCGCGAATCACCGGCGCGGATTCACCGGTAATCGCGGCCTCGTTGACGGCTGCAATGCCTTCGATGACTTCGCCGTCACCGGGGATCATTTCCCCGATTTCGACGCGCACCACATCGCCTTTGCGCAATTCGCTGGCGTTGATGGTGCGCAAACTGCCGTTCTCGTCACGGATGCGCGCCTTGAGGCCTTCGCTACCGGCCTTGAGGCTGTCAGCGCGTGCCTTGCCACGGCCTTCGGCCAGTGCTTCGGCAAAGTTGGCAAACAGCACGGTAAACCACAGCCACAGGGCAATCTGCACACAGACCGAGGTCGGCACTTGCGGGTCGGGAATGACACACAACACCGTGGTCAGAATGGCGGTCAGTTCTACCACCAGCATCACCGGCGAACGCTTGAGCTGACGCGGGTCGAGCTTGACGAACGCCTGCACCAGCGCCGGACGCCACAGGGCGGCAATTCCGGTTTTGGCTGACTCGTTCACCTGCGGTTCAGCGGGTTTCGCAGCAGCACTCTTTGCAGCATCTATAGGTAAGTTCATGATCGGTTCCTCAGAAACCCAGGCTCAGGTGTTCGGCAATCGGACCCAGTGCCAGGGTCGGCAGGAAGGTCAAACCACCCACCAGCAGAATCGTGACGGTCAGCAACGTGACGAACAGCAGACCGTGGGTCGGGAAGCTGTTCTGGCCCTGCGGCGCGGTTTTCTTCATCGCCAGGCTGCCAGCCAGTGCCAGCACCGGCAGGATGTAGCCGAAGCGGCCAATGAAAATCGCCAGGCTGAGCATCAGGTTGTGGAACACGGTGTTGGCACTGAAACCGCCGAACGCCGAGCCATTGTTGGCCGTGGCCGACGTGTAGGCGTACAGCAACTGGCTGAAACCATGCGGGCCGGGGTTGCTGATCGCACCTGCCGGGCCGGGCAGACTGGCGGCAATCGCGCCCAGCACCAGCACGCCGACCGGCATCACCAGCAGAGTCGCGACCAGCAGCCGGACTTCCTGCGCCTGGAGCTTCTTGCCCAGGTATTCCGGCGTGCGGCCAATCATCAGGCCGGCGAGGAACACGGCGATCAACACGTTGAGCAGCATGCCGTTAAGCCCAACGCCGACGCCGCCGAAGATCACTTCGCCGACCATCATGTTGACCAGCGCGACCATGCCGGTCAGCGGGTTGAGGCTGTCGTGCATGCCGTTGACCGAGCCGTTGGACGCCGCCGTGGTGGCGACTGACCAGAGCACTGTGCCGGTGGTGCCGAAACGGGTTTCCTTGCCTTCCAGCGGCGCGGTCTGTTCGACGCCTGCGATGTTCAGCGCAGGGTTGGGCTGGTACTCGGCCCACAACGACACCGCACCGCCGATCAACAGCAAGGCCAGCATGCAGCCGAGAATGGCGCGGCTCTGGCGCATGTCCTTGACGTAGTGACCAAAGGTGAACACCAGCGCGGCCGGGATCAGCAGGATAGAGACCAGTTCGAACAGGTTGCTCCACGCAGTAGGGTTTTCAAACGGATGCGCCGAGTTGACGCCAAAGAAGCCGCCACCGTTGGTGCCCAGTTGCTTGATGGATATCTGGCTCGCCGCCGGCCCCATCGGCAGGCTTTGATCGGTGCCTTGCAGGGTCAGCGCGTCGATGTAATGGGCGAAGTTCTGCGGTACGCCCTGCCAGACCAGAAACACCGCCAGCACGATACTGATCGGCAGCAGCGCATAAAGCGTGGCGCGGGTCATATCGGCCCAGAAGTTACCCAGGCTGTGCGAAGAGCGACGACTGATACCGCGACACAACGCGACCAGTACGGCGAGGCCGGTGGCGGCGCTGACAAAATTCTGTACGGTCAGGCCGACCATCTGGCTCAGGTAGCTGAGCGACGCTTCGCCGCTGTAGGCCTGCCAGTTGGTGTTGGTGACGAAACTCATCGCCGTGTTGAACGCCAGCGACCACTCCATGCCCGGCAATTGCTGCGGGTTGAGGGGCAACGCACCTTGCAGCATCAATATGGCGAACAACACGACAAAGCCCGCCAGGTTGAACGCCAGCAAGGCCCACGCGTACTGCTTCCAGGATTGCTCGGTTTTGGGGTCAATGCCAGAGATCCGGTAGCACGCCCGCTCCACCGGCCCCAGCACCGGGCTCAGCCAGGTACGCTCGCCCTCCATAACCCGATAAAAAAAACGCCCCAGCCACGGCGCAGGTGCCAGCAGCAGGACCAGAAAGGCCAGGATCAACAGATAATCGTAACTGTGCATGATCACTCCTGACTCTGGTCGGCGCGCAACAGCGCCACCAGCAGATAGATGAACAGCCCGACTCCCATCAGCAGAGAGATACCATCCATAACGCTCATTGAAATTTCCCCCATCAGGCAACGCCGATACGGCGCAGACCACATGGGGAGATTGTCCGCAGCAAGGGTGTAAAGGCGCGAGATCGACAGCAGGGGCCAGCCGTAAAGAAGCTGTAAAAAAGCGCTACAAGCCAGACGATGCGTCGCCTGCGCGAGCGTGAACGCTGTCATTTCTGTCAGGTTCGCGATGTTGGCGGTGGGGGTATCGTGGTGCGGCGATCTTCAGGAAAAGGACTTCACCATGCCTCGCGACAACGGCAAACCACCCTGCAACACACCGCCCTCTTCAGCGCCCACCCCCGTTGTGCAGTTGACTGTCAAGGAACGACAAGTCCTGGCGTGGGTGGCGATCGGCAAATCCGCGTGGGAGATATCCCGCATTCAAGGGTGCTCGGAAGCGACGGTGCACTTTCACACCAGCAACATCCGCCACAAGTTCGGAGTGACGTCGTTGAAGGCGGCGCTGGTGATGGCGATCAGACAGGGGGGTATTTTGGTGGAGTGAATGGAGCAGGTATTTAGTTTAGCGTTTGATATTGCATTGAGTGCTTTCTCACCAACAATCGCATTTCGACGTCCAGATTCTGGCACTTCCAAAGTCGACGAAAGATCGCGGACATTATTAGGCACGTCAGGTTCACCGGTGGTTTTTGCGATTAGAACTTCCTCTCTGCGCTCGGGAGTAGATTTCTTTTGGGAAGGTCTGAAGTAGG
>NZ_ATDK01000318.1 GCF_000444135.1 Pseudomonas avellanae BPIC 631 | reverse complement strand
TTTTCGAAATAAGTTACCCATAACCTGCAAGCTAAGCTATTGATAAGATTTGAATTTTCCGTTAGTTGGTGGCTGATTTTTTCGAAAACAGTACACTAGGCCGCATCATTGACGTCGCGAAAAAAATCAGGCCTCTGTAGCATGACAATCATCAGTCAACCTGACAGGCCCCGCCTCGCATGACCTCAGTTAAAGACGTTGCACGATTGGCCGGTGTGTCCCTGATGACGGTGTCTCGAGCGCTCAATAATCCGGAAAAACTGAGCCCCGAGACGTATCAGCGCGTCCGCAGCGCGATTGACGAGCTGCAATTCGTCCCCAGCCTGTCGGCGCGCAGGATTCGCGGTGACAACTTGCAGACACGAACCATCGGAGTGTTTGCCCTGGACACCGCGACGACACCGTTTGCGGTCGAGCTGCTGCTGTCAATCGAGCAGACCGCGCAGCAAGCAGGCTGGAACGTGTTTATCCTCAACCTGCTGAGCAACCCGCCCACCGACCAGAACATCGACCTGATGCTGTCGCACCGACCCGACGGGTTAATATTCAGCGCCATGGGGTTGCGTGAAGTGAGCATTCCCCAGCGCCTGAAGAGCAAACCGCTGGTGCTCGCCAATTGTGTAGCCGATGACAGCAGCCTTGTCAGTTATGTGCCGGATGACGAAACAGGTCAGTACCGCGCCTTGCACCACGCGTTCAGCCAGGGTTATCGACGCCCGCTGTTTATCAACCTGCCAAAACAGAGCCTGGCCTGGGAAATCCGGCAAGCAGGCATGCAGCGTGCCTGCCTGGCATTCGGCCTGGCTCCAGACGAACGTATGCAGTACAACCTGTCCGAGCATGACGCCTATTGGGAAACCGCCGCCATCCTCGAACGGCACATGATCGAGGGCAGTCCGCAGTTCGACATTCTGGTCTGCGGCAATGACCGCATTGCCTTCTGTGCCTACCAGTTGCTGCTGGGGCGGGGCCTGAAAATCCCCGCAGATGTCGCCGTACTGGGTTATGACAACATGATCGGCATCGCCGAACTGTTCATTCCTGCGCTGACCACGGTGCAGTTGCCGTATTACGAGATCGGTCGCAATGCCGCCCGGCACTTGATAGAGGGCCTCGACGTATCGGGAACTCAACCAGTGGATTGCCCGCTGGTGGTCAGGGAATCGTTATGAACGGCTTGCCTGGGATCGCTGAGCGCTCGCAGCGTATATAGCGGTCGCTGAACCACAAAAACAAGAAAGCGACCATCAGGTCGCTTTCTGTGTTTTGCCTGAGAGAAGCGCAATCACCTCTACAGGTTATCGAGTTCACCCCACGCACTGTCACGCACGGCATCGCTGAAGCTGCGCTCACCCTCAAGGGCAGCGCGGCTCGCCTGATCCAGGCGCTTGGCGGTAGCCTCCATCGCCTGCTGCTCGTCGAGCAAATCGGCGCGCAGCCGCTGCAACACTGAGGTGGTCAATTGAAGTTCCATTTCCAGCTCTTCGCGATCCTGACCGCCCTCCTGAATACCGCTTTCACGTTGCTTCAGCAATGCGTCCCGACGAGCGACCAGATCATTCACTTGCGATGAGACCCTGTTAAGTTCAAGCCCTGTGGCCGTGCCCGCTTCCACCCCTCTGCCAGCCAGTGTTTCCAGGGCATGCCCGAGCGAACGCCGACGCTTTTCAACAGAGAGCAGTTGAGCCAACGCCGGGTCTTGCTCTTGAGGGGTCCGCTTGCCAGGTATCGTGTACACCTTTTCGCTGGCCTGATGCATGGCACTTATAGCGTCATCCAGCGCCTGATGATGTCGCTGGAGCGACGCAAATGTACCCCGCACACGTCCTCCATCGGCGTCGCGGTCGTCAATTTCAGGCAATGGCAACTCAGGAATGCGCAACAGCAGCCTGTCTAGATGCGCGGACGCGATCCCGTAAGCCTGCTGGAACGAACTGATAGCATTCGCCTCACGCTCATGCGCGGTATTCATACGCTGGACTTTAACCTCAAGTTGTCGCGCCATGTCATTGGTTGTCAGCGCAGCAGCATCCACTGCGCTGCGCAACGGCGACTCTTTACGCGGCGAAGGCGGCCCATACGCAACCTCCCCGGCCTGGGTTCTCTGCCCCAAGGCCTGAATACCGGATTGCTGTAATGCCCGTAACGGCGACTGCAATGCCCTGTTTCCCGCCTCCAGCAACTCAACCCCTTGCAGACCGTCATACAGACCGTATCGGAACTGGATTTCCGCTTCGAACAACTGATGCGATATCGCGCCTGTGGCCGACACGTTCAGCAGCGGCAGCCCTATTCTTGAGGTCACGGGGTTTTCATCGGTGTTATGTACGGCGATCGCCGCCAGCCGATAAAGGTCAGGCGTGGTTTTGATCTTGTCCAGGACGCCGCGCCAATTCAATTCACTTCCCGAGGGTCCCGGCAAACCGAGCGCACGTGCCGATGCCTGCTGCTCGCGCGCCAGTAGCGCGTCATTGATGGCAAACCTCGCCTGAGGGCGCATCTCAAAAACGTAGCGCACCTGATTGACCTTGGGCAACGACTGGAAACTCAGCATGACCTGATCGAGACCCGGCACCTTGCGACGCAGCTCCGCCAGATCGTTCAGCTTGCTGCCAAGCCCCAGATGACCGATGGCGTGAAAGACCACTGTTTCCAGCGATTCACGACCGAACAGGTTGAATTCCACGCGCGCACCGGGAATGGCTCGGGCGTGATTCTGCACGGCGCTTTGCTCCTGCTGACGCAAGTGATGCAGCATCTCCACGATCGAGGCGCGCTCAATTTCGGAGCTCGCCCGCCATACACTGTTGCCGGCGTTCGACATTTCTCTCGAGGCATCGAGACGCTGACGGCGCAATGCCTTTCCGTCCATGGCACCGACGGCTTCCACGCTGCGCGCCCTCGCACCTTGTATGCGGTCAATCACCTGTTTGATGGTCGCGATACGCTCGCCAGGCCTGGTCGGGTAATCGAGCGCGCCCAACTCTGCGATATTGTCAGGAAAGGCTTTGGCAAGGCGCTGGCGCATCTGGCCCCACTCCCCAGCCGTAACAGACTTGGCAACTTCGGTATCAAAGGTGCGTTTATAGCTGGCCGTCGACAGGAAGGGGCCGCGGCGCTTGTCATCAACCACCGCATCGGTCGGCAACTGCACGTCGCTTGACGCGACGCGGATGCCGGCGAGCTGCAGATTACCGTTTCCAGTGGAGGCATTTATCAACTTCTGGGGGTTATCGCCCAGCGCGGAAGACAGCGCGCCTCCCAGATTCAGGCTGCTATTGAATTCAAGATTGAAATCCGTGCGGCCCTGAAATTCCAGACCGATAATATCGGCCCAGGCGTGATCCAGGTGTAACTCCATTTGCCCCCAGTGCGCGCCAGCCTGAGCCGTCCCGCCTACCGACAACGCCCCCGACGCAGTGCTGCGCCGATTGTTTGCGCCAGAGACGGCCGCATCTGCCGTCGGCTTCTGTGGCCCATATTTCTGGCTCAGGCTGAATGGCGATACGCTGACGTTCGCGCCCACAGAGGCATTCACATTGGTTTCAAACAGATCAAGACCAATCGAACCACCGTTCACACCGGTGCGCAGGATGTGGGTGGTATCGGGATGGTTGACATCAAATAACAGCCGCGCGAAATCAGAGATCGTCGAAGGTGCGATGATCACGGCGGCGCCCTGACCATGCTGGTACGCGCCGGAAATACCCAGGTTGGCAGAGCCTCCCCACGTCGAGTTCATCGAGCGGCCCGGTCGCGAATCAATAACACGGCCGCCAGTGCCGGGGCCTGGCTTGAAGTCGATTCCGATCCCTGACGTCGCGGATACAGAGGCCTTGGCGTGGCGCACAAAAAACGCGACCAGGCCGGCGTCGCCATCCTTGCCATCGCCGATGCGCTCTACGCCGAGCACTTGAAGCGCCTCGCCAGTCACGCCGACGCTGAACGCATTGAGATGTTTCCAGTCAGCCGATCCCAACGAACCGCGCAGCTCCAGACCACGCGATTGCGTCGAGAAGAAGGTGCTCCGGTTGAACAGATCCAGGAGCAAGTCGGACATGCGCGCCGCCATTTCGTCCGGCGCGGCATCGGGCGGCAAGCCAAGATTTTTGAGCAACTGGGTGCGGCGTGCCGAGCCCGGCAACGCTATCTGTTCGCGAAACGTCGTCGCCACATCATCGAAGGCCGCTAATTGACCCCACGACGACAGACCGAGTTTGCACAATGCAGCAAGCCTGGCATCTTGCTGAAGTCGCTCCGTCATTTCCAGCGCCTGCGCGTCCGTGCTGCTCAACAGCGCATCATAGTCCACCAGACCTGCAATCAATCCTGCTGTTCGCAAGCCGTGTGGCGCCTGGCTGTGGGCGCTGTCAACGCTTCCATCATCTGCCGGCAAGCGTACGCCAGCGCGCATCATTTTTTCGCTGACCTCGCACAAAACGCTCAACAACTCAGCCTCACGTTCGCTCATACGATCCGCATGCAGGGCCGCGCCGCCAGCCAACGCTTTGATACTCTGGTTGAGGTTCGGCAACATGTCTTCTGATTTGGATAATCCGGCGGAAGACAGCGCCTTATCCACTCGCGAATGCTGTCGTCGCCATAGCTCGGCCAGCCGGAACGTTGGCGTAGAGGTGGTAGAAACCCTATCGTCCGCACTGTCGCTGTCGCCCATATCGCCCATATCGCCCATGATCACGCCTTCATGAAAGCCGATCTTGCGCAAGTCGCGTAACAGCGCCTCCAGTTTCCCTTCTCGCAGATTCAACAAGCGTTGCGTTTGCTGATGTGACAGTCCGAATCTTTCTCCGTCCGACGGCCCTACGGCCGAAGCGACGCGCACTTGCGCGAGCGTCGGCAGATGTTCAAACAGTATTTTTCCTGATGTGTAAGCCTGTTTCGCCTCATGATGGAAACTGGCCAGGCGCTTCTCCTGAGGCGTTGGCGGCAGTACGACACCCAGCGTATGCGCCATTGACCGCATCGCGCTGTTCGCCGCTGCGCCCACTACATCTCTCGCCAACGCGCCTACCTGAGCGCGGGTCGTATCAACCACTGCCTGTAGGCTCGACGCCGCCGTCAACGGGTTGTTGGCCGTTGTCCCCAGCAGCGACGTAACCACCGATGCGTCATGATGTGGTGTGCTGATACGACTGGCTTGCTGCTGATTGGCGAGGGCGTTGCTACCCGCCAGGAAGTTCTCCGACGGCGCTTCATCCCTCTCTGGCTCAGGCTTAACGCGTGCCGGCAGGGATTGATTGTCGTGCGAGGTCATTGATGGCAGCAACGTATGCCAGTTTTCTCCCAGCTGTAGTTGTATTTGCCCCGTGCGAGTAGCGCGAAGACTTGAAGGGTGAACACTACCCGGCAGAACTATCGGCACAGGCTCCCAGTCATCGTTAGCACTCAACCGTTTCAACTGAGGGCGCTGGCTATGGGGGTGGTGCAGCACGAGCAACTGATCGTTGAGCCCTACGGCGATGGCGACGGGGCGCTGCAACGTGGGAAGTCGGCGGGCTGGGCTGTCCGCATCGGCAGCCATTAATCGGCCAGAATCCGTCAGCGCGATGACCCGGCGGTTACCGTGAACCGCCAGCGCCTGTACAGGCTCGTCAAACTGCGCGAGAAGGCTGGTGCGTAACGCTACCGTATCCGGTATGACCGCCAAAGGCCCGCCCGCAGGGTGACGCGGCAGTTCGGCATCGCTCGGCAACCAGGATGTACGCCCCTCCAGTTTCAACTCGACCACCTGCCGGGCATCGCCCAGCAAAGCGAAAACCGGTTTTCTGTCGATAAACCCCAACGGGCTGGAATACAGAGCGTCCACACCCGTCAGCGGATCGCCGCCCGACTGCTTTAGCCGTTCCCACGACTGATCGGGACCCGCTTTATAATGCAGCACACCGTCGATATGCCCCAGCTGAGCATGACCATCAAGCTGAACGTGCGACTGCACTGCGGCCTCCGACGGAACATGCAGCCCTTCGGTATAGAGCAGCAGCAACGGGCGATCCAGCAGGTAAGCAGGACGAAACAGCGCCTCGCCTGGCGCTCGCTGCAAGCTCATGCGCCGCCCGTTCTGGTCCTGCAGCATCAGGTGAACAGTCTCGTCTCGGGACAATCCCATGGCGGTCACGGCCCAACCTTTACCCTGCGCAAAGTCAGCAGGTAATTTCAGGCGGTGGGCTTCAACAGCTCCTGTGCCTTTCAGATCGGCCTGATAAACGCGTCCCTTGTCGTCGAGGATCATTGCAGCGGTGCCACCCGGTAACGGCAGCAAATCAACGGGACGCGCCGGACTCTGTTCGCTCCCCGGCGCGCCAGCTTTTGGCCGCCAAAGCTCGATTGGACGGGAAATGCCATTCGAATGAAGCGCGCCCTCATGCAGCCCGTGCACCTCGCCACCGGCACCAATGCGTACCGCCGCACCTTCAGGAAGGTTTTCAGTTATCACGGATTCGGCGGCAGTGTCGGTCAAGCGCCACAGTTGGCTGCCGTTATGTAGATAGACACCACCATCGGCCTGCAAACCAGTCATTCGCAGGGGCTCTCGGGGGTCCATGCCTGGCAGCGTCAACGGCGCCCAGCGCTCTTCCATATTGGCGGTGTGCACCACACCGCCACGCTCCAGATAGGCTCGATCATGGGAAGACTGCCAGACCCCGGTCAATAACCCTATTGGCGGTTCAGCAAGCCGGGCAGCCACAGCATCGGCAGTTATGTCCCCGCTGATGCCATGTTCCATCTCGGGATGGACCGTCAAAACGGCCATCAACATCCCCGGCACAGAGGTGAAAAACGCCTCATTGCGCGGCGCCAGCGGTTCATGACTCACAGCGTTATAACGCACCAGCTTGCCATCGTTACCAAGGCTGGTTTCGCTTTGAACCGAGGGTCGCTTTGCCAGCCAGGCGTTAATGACACTCTCGCCATCGGCATGACTTCTGACACGAACATGCTTTCCGCGTTGCGACGGCACCGCTTGCAGTCCGAGCACCTGACTGTTCAAACTGGCATGCGGCCGATTTCGCATACCGCCCTTGCGGGACGACTCGCTTAGATCAACCAGAGGCACAGGCTCCGGTAACTGAGGGGGGCTGTTCGCGGGGGAGACACTGTCCGCATGATGAGAGAGAGGGTTGGCAGTAAATCCGGAAGAGGTAACCTTGACCATCGTTATTAAACTCCTGTATATAAATTTACATCCCGTTTATTACCCACGAAGCACCAACGGCATCATGCCGAAGAGGACGCGGTCTACATCTCCATTAGAAGCTGATGACCTGAAACACTATGAGTTCTGCCGGTTGGCACTTTATCCGATGTGGTAATAAACGACAGTAGATTGAGTGGTCAGGCAACCGGATCGGTTCCGGAAAATGTCATAAAAGGGCGGCGGCAAAAACTGAGCGCAACACCTGACCAATCCGGTACGGTGAACCTATGTCATATCATGAACTCAGCATTGAAGAACGCATCACGATCCAGTTTGGCCA
>NZ_ATDK01000317.1 GCF_000444135.1 Pseudomonas avellanae BPIC 631 | reverse complement strand
TGCTAAGCTTATCCACAATTGCTGGGACAGAAATCAGCAATCCGTCCTGGGTCAATTTTCAATCGGCAGGGTGGGTCAGTTTTCAATCAGCGCCAACACGTTGTGCTCTGCATTGGCCGACACCGTTAAAGCCGAAGATTCGACGTTGACGCTCGGTACGGTAACTGTTCAGGGCGCGACCAGTGGCCCTTTGAGCACCAGCAGCGTACTCAGCTCAGTGGATATCCTGGGGGGCGACATCCTTGAAAAGATGCCAGTCAATTACAGCTGGGAACTGTTCAGGCGTGCGCCGGGAGTGATGTTGACCGAGTTCAATCAAGGCACCACATCCGGCAAGATTTCTTTCCGCGGCTTTAACGGCGAAGGGGAGGTGAATGCCGTCAAATTGCTGATTGACGGCATTCCAAGTAACAGCAACGACGGCAACATGCCGTACATGGACATGATATTCCCGATGGAGCTGGACAGCATCGAGGTGGTGCGGGGTACCAGTGATGCGCGCTATGGCCTTAATAACATTGCCGGCAACGTCAATATGCTGACCCGAACGGGTGGCGACTACAACAAGGCGCGGTTTCGTTATGGCAGCTTCAATACCCAGGAAACCCAGCTCGCCAAGGGCATTGAGAGCAGCAACTGGACGCAGAATTACTTCTTCGCCTATCAAAAATCAGACGGCTACCGGGATCATGCCGAGGCAGACAAGTTTTCAATATCTGGCAAATGGTTTTTTACGCCGGACGATGACAGTTACCGTATAGGCCTGATCGCTCGTCACTACGAAACCGAGGCGCAGGAGCCGGGGTATCTGACCGAGGACGACGCACGTCATCATCCCGAAATGACCAACAGTTTCAACGCGACTGACAAAGGCACGCGACGCATGAACCAGGTCAGTCTGCATTTCGATACAGACCTGACCGATACGCTCGCCTGGTCAGCGAAGACCTATGTAAATACCCTCGATGACAGGCGCTGGACGCAGTACTGGCGCACGAGCTCTCAGCAGGAGCGCGACACTTACGAGACTCAATACGGCGCTCTTACTTCACTGACCTGGCGCCCGGAAGTCAGCTGGCTATACGATTTCGCCCTTGAGGGCGGTACGGACGTACAGCAACAGCAAAACCAGAGTGAGCGTTATCGCACCAGAGACCGTGCACGCCTGGCGACCACTCGCGACCAGCAGTTTGATTTCGACACTTATGGCGCTTATGTCCAGGCCGAAATCAAACCGTTCGAGTCACTGAAGATCGTACCGGCTTACCGGGTCGACAAGATCCAGGGCGACTTCACCAACGAAATGACCGGTACGGACTACGACATCAACAATTACGGGCTGATCAAACAGCCGAAAATCAGCGTTGTCTATTCCCCGTGGGATGTCGCCAGCTTCTATGGAAACTGGGGACGTACCTTTCAAGTGGGGACGGGGGCTGCTGCCTACAAGATTCCGCCGAGGGATACGGACCTGGCACCTTCTATCAACGAAGGTTGGGAAACCGGAATCAAGTTCACGCCGGCGGACTGGGTGGATGGTCGAGTCGCCTACTGGCAGCAAGAGGCTTCCGGGGAGGTCAGTCGCAGGCTCAACGACCCGAGTGGCGAGTCCGATAACGTGGGGGAAACCCGGCGGTGGGGCTATGACGTGCAAATGAATCTGCACCGGGACGAGCGCACTGAGGTATGGCTGGCCTATTCCTGGCAGTATTCGAAAATACTTCAGCCGAGTGCCACGTTACCGGGCAGCAAAGGTCGGGAAATCGACCATATCCCGCATCACCTTTACAGTGCCGGCCTCCGCTATGACGCGACACCCGCATTACAGTTGACTGCCTGGATGAATGGCCAGACGAACTATTATCTGGAGCGGGAAAATACCAAGGGCACTTACGGCGGTTACGTGCTGATGAATCTGGGTGCAACCTACAAGGTGACGCAGTCAGTGAGCGTTGACCTGCAGTTGAAAAACCTCACCAACCGATATTATGAATACGTCTGGTACGACCCGGACGGTGCCCAGGGATCTCTGCATTCCCCGGGTGATGGTCGTGCGCTTTACAGCGGAGTGACTGTGGATTTCTGATGTTGAAGATTGCCGAGGCCTTTTCGGTTTCGGCAATTCACTTGCCTGGCGCAAAACCTTGGAAAACCCACAGTGTCCTACGCTTTTTCTTCTGACTTGAGTTGACGAAAAAACATTCGCCGATACGCCGAAGGCGAAGTGCCAAGATGAACAGCAAACTGCTGCCTCAAGGATAAAGGCGTTCCAAAACCTGCCTCATCAGCCACGGACTCAATAGATAATTCAGTCGTCTCCAGCAGCGCTTGCGCTCTGACGACTCGCTCGGCGTTCAACCATCTGGAAACGGTACTGCCGGTGGCCTCCCGAAAGCGCCGAGTAAACGTGCGCCTGCTCATTTTTGCCCTCTCGGCCAAGGCGTCGAGTGAGAGGTCACTGGACAGGTTCATCCTCGCCCACGCCAGTACCTCATGCAAATGCGTTTCGCTGGACAGTTGCGGCACAGGACGCTCGACATATTGAGCCTGACCGCCTTGCCTGTGCGGCGGCGTCACCAGCATCTTCGCGGTGCGATGAGCCACATGTGCATCGACGCTGTCGTGCGTGCAGCAGCGGACATGGGTTATCCGGTGACTGTGCTGCATGATGCTTGCGCTACGCTGGACCTCACCTTTGGCGGAGTCACCGTGCCTGCCGCTCAAACGCATGCGGCGATGATGGCAGCCTTTGAGTTCGGCTACGCCACCGTCAAATCGGTGGACGAGTACCTGTCGGCTTGAGTGTGTAACGGTTGAGTTTTCGGAGCCCGGACGGGCTCCTTCCTGTTACTGGCAAACACGACGTCTTCCATCACCGAATGGTACAACCGCGCTTTATTGACCAGGGATAGCCGCTGAACCCAATACTTGACGTTGCGCGGATTCAGAGTCAGCGGTGCTGAGCATTGACGCAGGCCGCAGCACTTGCCGGGCTGGAATTTATAAAATCTTTTTCTTGGCCGACGTTCCACTTTTCGCCACCACCGGTTCCGCAACCGTGCAGCTGCCCTTGCTACAGCGATGGCCACCATCAGGATGAGGCAGCCAGGCCAGGTGAGGGCGAAAGCGGCAAAAAAGACGATACAAGACGGTAAATAGCGGCCTGAGAATCTGCCAGGACAACGGTGCGACCCACTTGCCGAGGCCCGCTGCCCGCCAGCTCCAGAGCGTGGCGTCCAGCCCGGTTACCCAAGTCCCATCGTCAAACCGGGCATGCAGTGACGCCTCCATTTTTGTAAGTGTCAGCCCCAGCGAACTGGCGTCGAACGCGTCGTCACTGATATCAACAAACAAAAGACGATCCGCTGTAGCTCGCGCCCGCAGGACCTTGATTTCTCGAGCGCAGAGTGGGCACTCGCCGTCAAAGTAGAGTGTCAATGGCCATCGGGTTTTCTTGTACACGGCTTGATACCTTGTATAGGTTTTCCACAAGGTATTCTTAAAAACACGTGCTGACAATGGTCGCCGAGGCTGGCTGCTGAATGAGAAACCTGTTCATGGCCTTACGCACAGCGCCTTAAACCGGCAAACGAAGTTGCTTGCGCAAACTTTTGTCAAACGCCGCCGTCGGCACAAACCGGCGCAGCAGGCTGATTTGTAGAGCGCTCTTGCCGGCCGTGTAGCGATGCTTTGGGCGAGTGTCGTTCGCCGCCTTCAGCACGACCGCCGCCACCACTTCCGGCAGGTCGGCTTTTGGCATGACATCGGCCAGCAACGCCTTGAACCCGGCGCGGGCCTGATCGTATTCCTTAAGCGGTGAATCCGGCTCAATGCCGTTTTGATCGAAGACGGTTCGCACAAATCCCGGCTCGACGACCGAGACCCGGATATTGAAGGCGCGAACTTCGTGATCGAGCGATTCCGAATAGCCCTCCACTGCGTGCTTGACTGCCGAATAATGAGAAGAGTAGGGCGCGGGTATCAAGCCCAGGATCGAGCCGATATTGATGATGCGTCCTTCGCCACGTTGGCGCATCGATGGTAGCACTGCGTTGGTCATGCGGATGACGCCGAACAGGTTGACATCGTACAGTGCTTGCACTTGCGGGATCGAAAACTCTTCAGCCCCCCCCACCAGACCAATACCGGCATTGTTGACCAACAGGTCGATGCGCCCGGTCCGCGCGAGTACGGTAGAAACGAGCGTCCTGACAGACTCATCGTCTGTCACGTCGCACGTGAGCATCGACACCTGCGTCGAGCTGTCAGCTATCTTGCGGCTTGTGCCAAATACGGTGTAGCCCGCCCGCACCAGCGCCTCGGCCGTCGCGCGACCGATGCCGGAGGATGCGCCAGTGACGATGGCGGTTTTTTTGGAAGATGTGCTCATGTGATACTCCAATGCTCAAAAGGCTGGATGCCAACAAGTGGGTGATGCGAGTAGCCGAACAGGTAGGGCTTCAACACTCACTTGATCTTCACGACCACCTTGCCTTTGGCGCGACCCCGGCCCAGGTATTCAAGCCCCTCTCTGGCCTGTTCAAACGTAAAGACCCTGTCAATCACCGGCTTGATTTGCCCACTTTCAAGCAACTCGGCAATTTTCCCCAGTTGAGCCCCGTCCGGGCGCACGAACAGAAACGAGTACGTCACATTGCTTTTCTTCGCACGCCGGATGATCGAGCGGCTCATCAGCCCGAAGAGGAAGGTGAAGAAGACATTCATTCCGCGAGCCTGAGCGAATGCTTTATCCAGCGGGCCGACGAGGGAAACGATCTTGCCTCCGGGCTTGAGGATGCCGACGGCTTTTTTTATCGTGTCGCCTCGGGTCGTGCCAAGCACCAGGTCATAGCCTCGCAGTACCTCTTCAAACGCCCGCTCTTTGTAGTCCACGACTTCATCTGCGCCCAGGCTGCGAACCAGTTTTGCATTGCCGCTGCTGGTGGTCGTGGCCACTTTGCCACCCAGGTGTTTTGCCAATTGAATGGCGAAGGTGCCGATGCCACCAGAACCGGCAGGTATGAATACCTTCTGGCCAGGTTGAAGATTGGCGCGCTCTTTCAAGGCCTGCCACGACGTAAGCCCGACCATCGGAATGGAGGCCGCTTGTACAAAGTCCAGGTTGGTCGGTTTCAGCGCAGCCGTGCGCTCGGGAACGGCGACGAGTTCGGCGATGGAGCCTCTGCCAAGATCAAAGAGGCTGGCGAAAATGGCGTCACCGGCCTTGAAGCGTGTCACAGCGCTGCCCACTTCAAGGACTACGCCGGCCAGATCGCTGCCCATAATGGCCGGCAGTTCGTACTTCAAGACCGGTTTGAACGTGCCCGTGGTGATCATGTTGTCGATCGGGTTCAAACCGGCTGCGTGAACTTCCACCAGCAGTTCGTCAGGCTTGATGGTTGGCCGAGGAACATGCGCAATCGCGATTTCAGGCGACTTGCCATAGTTTTCAAATGTAAGTGCTTTCATGTTGCTCGGTTTCCAGGGGCGTCTGACAATAATGAGGTGGTTGTACAAAAAACTGCGCGCAGTTGAACGTGAAAGCGTTATTTCAGGAACTCCAGAGCCTTCGAGACGAAGTCCGCGTGGTACTGAAATGCGCCGCCGTGCCCGGCGTCCGGATAGACCACAAGTTGCGCCAGCGGGATACGTCGGGCCATGTCGCGGCTTAGCTCGCTCGCGACAATGATGTCGCTGTCCCCCGTGGCGATAAGCACAGGTATGCGCAGGCGGGCGAGATCCTGCGGTGGCTGTTTACCCCATGCCTTGATTGCTTTGAGTTGGCGAAAAAACAGACGAGGCGTCGGCCCCTTGTCGCGGGCCACCTTGCGTTCCTTCACCCTCATCAAATAGTCTCTGGCGGCGTGTTGGCCGTTGAGTGTCGAGGTAAAAAACATAGAGGCCTTGGGGTCACGTAACGTCAGCAGGCCTTTGAGAATAAGTGGCCAGGACAGCGCACCTATGCGGTCGATGCCCTTGCCGCCTGCCGGGCCAGTACTCACCAGGATGAGCCTGCGCACCAGGCCAGGGACTTTTGAAGCCACCTCCTGGGCCACGAAACCGCCCATTGAAAAGCCGACCAGATCAACCTGCTTGTAGCCCAGTGCCCGATCAGCTCCACTGTATCCCGAGCCATCGCGTCTATCGTCACCGGCGATGCGCCGCCGGATAAGCCGGCGCCTTGATAGTCGATAGCGATAACGTGGTGTTGACTGGCAAGGCCTTCGACGATGCGCGGGTCGAAATCGTCCAGTACCGCGCCCCAATGGTTGAGCAGGACGACCGGTACGCCGCTGCGCACACCTGATTCGCGATAGGCGAAGGCAATGCCGCCAACTGTCGCGATTTTATTGGGCGCCTGGATATACGACTGCGCCAGGTGAGTTTCCAGGTTTGAGCGGCTCATGATGGATACCCTGGTTTCAGGCTTGCGGCTGATAGCGCTCTGCGGCCTTGGCTTGTCGAATGTCCGACAACAATCCTAGCCGCGCGCCATCCAGTGAGTCCCAGCGAGCCGCAACGTGCAGCGGCGGAATAGTGACCAGCTCGCGACGATCGAAGCCCACCAGCGCTGCATCGACCAGTTCTTCGACGTCCATCACCTCGGAGATAGTGTTGAGGTCGATCCCCGCGCGCTCCCATATTTCGGTGCGGGTTGCCGCTGGCAGTACCGCCTGGATGTAGACGCCTTTTGGCGCCAATTCCAGGTGCATGCCTTGAGACAGGTACAGCACGAATGCCTTGGTGGCACCGTAAACAGTCATGCCGAATTCCGGCGCAAAGCCCACCACCGACCCCAGGTTGACGATTGAGCCCGTTCCAGACTCCGCAAAACGCGGCGCTACTGCTGCGGCGAGCCGCGTCAGGGCAACCACGTTGAGTGCGATGAGCCTTTCGATGGCCTCGGCACTTTGTTCAGTGAAACCGCCGGACTGGGCCATGCCGGCGTTGTTGATCAGAATGCCGATCTGCGCATCATCACGCAGCCGCGTTTCGAGTGCGGTGAGGTCGGCAGCGTTGGTCAGGTCGGCCTGAAGCACTTCGACAGCAACGTCATGCTCTTTGATCAGCCGCGCTGCCAACGCATCAAGGCGTGGCTTGTCACGTGCGGCGAGTACCAGATTATGGCCGCGACGGGCGAAACGCTCGGCATAGACGGCACCAATACCACTGGATGCGCCGGTGATGAGAACAGCAGGGAGCGTAGTCATTGAGAATGTCCTTGGGGGAAATGCGTTGGGGTTAGTAGCGCGTTTCAGCCTGCGATTGTCGGATAGTCGGTGTAGCCTTCTGCGCCGCCGCCATAGAGCGTGGCCGGGTTCAGTTCTGCCAGCGGTGCGCCGGTTTTCAAGCGCTCGATCAAGTCAGGGTTGCTGATGAACGGGCGACCGAAGGCGACCAAGTCAGCCTTGTTCGCATTGACACGTACTGTTGCAAGGTCAAGGTCGTAACCGTTATTGGCCAGATAGGTGTGCTTGAAGCGCTCGCGCAGCGCGTCGTAGTCGAACGGCGCAACATCACGCGGGCCGCCCGTTGCGCCTTCCACGACGTGCAGGAAGGCGATGCCCTGTTCACTCAATTGCTCTGCGATGTACTCGTACTGCGGTTGCGGGTCGCTGCTGGCAACGCCATTGGCAGGGGACACCGGCGAGATCCGCACGCCGGTGCGTTGCGCACCGATTTCCTTGACCACGGCGGTGACGACTTCCAGCAGCAGGCGCGCGCGATTTTCCACTGAGCCACCGTAGGCATCGGTGCGCACGTTGGCGCTGTCCTTGATGAACTGATCGAGCAGATAACCGTTGGCGCCGTGGATTTCCACACCGTCGAAGCCCGCTTCAATGGCGTTTGCAGCGGCCTGGCGGAAATCGTTGACGATGCCTGGCAATTCGCTCAGCTCCAGCGCGCGTGGCTCGGAGACGTCGTGGAATGCGTTATTGACGAAGGTTTTGGTCTGCGCCCGGATAGCGGATGGCGCGACCGGTGCTGCGCCGCCCGGTTGCAGGTCGACGTGAGAAACCCGGCCAACGTGCCAAAGCTGCACAAAAATGCGCCCGCCCTCGGCATGCACGGCATCGGTGACGACGCGCCAGGCGGCGATCTGCTCCGGCGTATACAGCCCTGGCGTGTCCTGGTAGCCCTGAGCCTGAGGGGAGATTTGCGTGGCTTCGGTAATGATCAACCCGGCCGACGCGCGTTGGGCGTAGTAGGTGGCAGTCAGGTCGGCAGGAGCCAGACCGGCGCCTGCACGGTTGCGAGTCAGCGGCGCCATCACGATGCGATTCGTGAGCGTCAGATTGCCTAGGGTCTGTTCCCGTTTCGACGTAACCTATTGATCCCTATGAGAACAGGCCCGTATTGTTGGAGTTCTCACACAACACCAATACGAGCCTGCAATGCC
>NZ_ATDK01000316.1 GCF_000444135.1 Pseudomonas avellanae BPIC 631 | reverse complement strand
TACAGATGCCCTATCGAAATGATGACGGAAATGATGTCCAAGCATCATGAGAGTCCATCCCTAACTCAATAGCCGGGTGTTGCACTCAGCCTCTGAAACCGCCATAGACGGTAAAAGCCCACCGAATTAGCGGCAGGCAGAGGACGCCAAGGCCGGGGGTCTGCAGGACAGCGTTGTTGAACAAGAAACGCCCCGAAAGCCAGGCCAGAGCTGAGTACAAGGCTGAGGATGAAAGCAGAGAGACGGAACAGGCGAGCGGCCCTGCAGGCCACTCGCCATAGCGATTACTTCGACTCAAGCATCGAGCGGAGCATCCAGGCAGTCTTTTCATGAACCTGCATACGCTGGGTCAACAGATCAGCTGTCGGCTCGTCACTGACCTTATCCAAAAGAGGAAAGATACTACGAGCAGTGCGGACAACGGCTTCTTGACCTTGAACCAGACTTTTGATCATATCTTCAGCGCTTGGCACGCCTTCTTCTTCCTTGATGGAAGACAGGCGAGCATACGTCGAGTAAGTGCCCGGTGCCGGGAAGCCCAGAGCGCGAATACGCTCGGCGATAGAGTCAACCGCCAGCGCCAGTTCGTTGTATTGTTCTTCAAACATCAGGTGCAGCGTGCGAAACATCGGCCCGCTGACATTCCAGTGAAAGTTATGAGTCTTGAGGTAAAGCACATAAGTATCCGACAGCAGATGCGAAAGACCGTCCACGATCGATTTGCGATCCTCTTCACTGATACCAATATCGATTGCCATGTTTCGTGCCCTTTTAGTGAGGATTGAAAAGCAGTAACGACCGCTACTCTATCAAGAGAACCCGAATGGTGCAGCTTTCCGTGCAGCCAACGCCGCCCGTAAAGGGCCAACCAGAAAATTCTTCCGCCGGTTCGACTCCGCAGCTGGGGTCGTTATCAGCGGACATTTCAGACACATAGAGGGGAAACATCACCAAACCCGGCTCGATCGCTCTGCGCCGTGACCTGTAGAGGCGCACTACAACGTCTTGCTGCCGATGCAGGGCTGGCTCAGAGGCCGTTATTGATTGCTGATTTGAGTAGCATCGGTGTTTGCTGTTAAATACACGGCGTGTCGCCAATGAGTTGCCATTCAGCATCGGCGCATAGGCTGGCCCACCGCTCGTGCATCACGCCTCCTCTTGTTCAGAAGCGTACCGGGCGTTACCCGCTATTTCTTGTAATCCTTCTTGCATGTGAGCTTTTTAAAATGTTGAAAATCGTCCATCTGGTAACGGGAGCAGCAGCCCTGCTGCTTTCTTTCATACCCAGTCTGCGCAGCGAAGCCGTGTCTCCCTACCTGCAAAACCCTGACGCGCTTTGCCTCGCCTTTCTTGGGTTGCTTAACCTGATACTCGCTCCGGTGATCCCTTACTGGAATCGAGGCCCACGACACAATCTGCAAAATCTGGTCAGCGCCCTGCTTGTCATTGCGGTAGTCGCGCAAACGCTGACATTGCTTGTTCCCTTACAGACCATCGCCGGTCAACCTGCTGTCATGGTGAGCCTTACCATCGCCATCGTGGCCGTCGCCCTGCATCTGGGCGTCAGCTTTTACAGGTCCTACTCCCCTTCTCCCGCCACTCAAAGTCACGACATGGGAAATCGCGATACTGGCACCGTAAAGTGGTTCAACACATCCAAAGGCTTCGGCTTTATCTCCCGGGATTCGGGCGACGATATTTTTGTGCATTTTCGCGCCATTCGCGGTGAAGGTCATCGCGTGCTGGTCGAAGGCCAACGCGTCGAGTTCTCGGTCATGAACCGCGACAAGGGCCTGCAGGCTGAAGATGTCATCGCTGCCCTGCCCCGCCGCTGATTGCCTGAATCAATAATTTGCTTCAGGCATTAAAAAACCGCGACATCCCATCGGACGTCGCGGTTTTTTTATGCAGACAGATCAATAGTGAGGTGGCGGTGCATCTTCTTCGAACGTATCGAACTGACTGCCCATTTCCTCCTGGCGCTTGGTCATTGCCGCCATCTGCTGCTGCAGATGATCAAACTCGCGCCGCTGCTTTACCAGCACATCATTGAGCGCCTGAATCGTGTCGTCCTGAAAGGCCATTCGACTTTCCAGCTCCATGACTCGCTCTTCAAGGCTCATGACGGCTCTCCCTCAAATCGAAAATCATTGGTTAGCGCAGGCTTGAGCTGCCGGCAGATCGTTGCAAATTGCTCATCGGAATAGGCAGCCGCTGCCTGCTTGCCCCAGACGGGTGCAGGCCACGCACTGTCGTCACGCTTGCGCGCAATGACGTGCATATGAAGCTGGCTGACCACATTGCCCAGTGCAGCAACGTTGATTTTATCCGCAACGAAGACCTCCTTCAGCACTTTCGACAACGCAGTCGTTTCCTGCCAGAGCTGCAGTTGATCCGCGGCGTTCAGCTGGAACACCTCGGTGATATCAGCCCGACGCGGCACCAGAATGAACCATGGGTAATGTGTATCGTTGGAGAGCAACAGGCGGCACAGCGGGAAGTCGCCGATGGGCAAGGTGTCTTGTTGAAGACGAGAATCCAGAACGAACACGATAAAAAACTCCTGACTGCCAGGTGAATGTACCTGCCCTGTGGGTAACAGGGTGATGCGAGATGCCACGCAGAATACTAGGGTTCTTGCCACGCTTCACCTGCTGGCGTGTCCGTGCACCAGAATGCGCCCCACAGAATTCGAATCGCACCGATTTGACGCCGTAACCGGGTACCCGTGCTGATGAATACGGGAGAAGCCGCCACATGCTGACCTGCGGCCGGACACCTGCCTGACTCTGGTACATGAAAATGAAACAACCCTGCCCCCACCATAGGCGTCGCCCGGACAGTGCTCCAGGTTCAAGCGAGGCGGGCAAAAACCGCACCAAAACAACACACCGCTGTTGCGACAGCAACACTGCGGGTTCTTTTTCTACTCAATTCACAGGGCCTCAGGTAACGCTTTGGGCTGAAAAACCACGCACAGATGCATAGATGAAAAGCTATCGCTATTTTTTAAAAATTAAAATATCTATATAAATCATTACCCTAAGATCAAAACACGATGCGGATTCTGATTTTTCACAAATTTTTTTCATTTCCAGGAACTTTGTGCACGCTTGTTGCTTTATCACCCACATGATCAAAGCATCCCTGGCGGAAAACAGGGATGACAGGATCAAGGGAAAAGGCGTGCGACCCTGGGGGGACGTTTCGGCGGTCTGGGCTTGAGTCGACCTGATCAGGCACAGAACGTAGCGGCGAGATCCGGACACGCTTGAATACAGGCGCTGTGCCTGCATCAAAAAGTCGCCGGGCACCCTGTCGTAAAGAATCTGAAAGGATAGAGCTGTACCTATAGCAACCAGCGTCAGCGTGATATAGATTCCGCCGACCAAAAATAGAAAGAGCCGCCCAGATAAAAAAACAGGTGGACGGCAAAAATCTTCTAAAAACCAAAGGAGCAATCACGATGAGAGTGATGAAGTGGAGCGCAATCGCACTGGCCGTTACGGCAGCCAGCACCCAACTGGCAACAGCGGCACCTTTCGTCAGCGATCAGGCTGAGGCCAAGGGTTTCGTCGAAGGCAGCACGCTTGACCTGAAGTTGCGCAATTACTACTACAACCGTGACAAGAAAGCCGGCGCTGATGATGATCGTGACTGGACCCAAGGTATCTGGGCCAACTTCAGCACCGGTTACACCCAAGGCACCATCGGTGTCGGCGTCGAAGCGTTCGCTTATGCTGGTGTGAAACTCTGGGGCCCGGACAAGTATTCGGGTTCGGGTAACCTGATCACCGACTCTGCCGGCAACAACGAAAACACTCAAAGCAAAGCCGGCGGCGCTGTGAAATTCCGCGTCTCGAAAACCGAGCTGAAAGTCGGCGACATGCAGCCGACCAGCCCAGTATTCGCAGTTGGCGGTTCGCGTCTGCTGCCTCAGACTGCCAGCGGTATCAGCCTGCAAAGCAGCGAACTGAAAGGCCTGGACGTTGAAGCAGGTCACTTCTACTCCGGCACCAGCCAGGACGATACCAGCCACGGCGGCAGCATCTTCGCCAACTACGCAGGTGTTCGCGCCAACAGTGCTGACTTCGCGGGCGGCAAATACGCTATTACCGACAGCCTGGGCGTCGCATTCTATGCAGCCAAGCTCGAAGATATCTGGGACCAGTACTACGGTAACGTGAACTACGCACTGCCACTGGGCAATGATCAGTCGCTGGCATTCGATGCGAACATCTACCGCACTGTCGATGAAGGCAGCGCCAAAGCTGGTTCGATCAGCAACACCGCATTCTCCGGTTCCGCAGCCTACTCGTTCCTCGCTGCCCACACCGTGACGCTGGCATTCCAGAAGATCAACGGCGACACCCCGTTCGACTACATCGGTATTGGTGACAACAACCGTGGTGGCGACTCGATCTTCCTGAACAACTCGATCCAGTACTCCGACTTCAACGGTCCGGGCGAAAAATCCTGGCAGGCTCGCTACGACCTGAACATGACACCGTACGGCGTTCCAGGCCTGAGCTTCATGACGCGCTACATCAAGGGTACTGACATCGACGGCACCAAAACACCTACTGGCAGCGCTTACGCTGGCCTGTACGGCGCAGACGGCGAGCACCACGAAACCAACCTTGAAGCTAAATACGTCGTGCAAGCCGGCCCGGCCAAGGACTTGTCCTTCCGTGTTCGTCAAGCATGGCACCGCGCCAACGCCGATCAAGGCGAAGGCGACGTCAACGAGTTCCGCCTGATTGTCGACTACCCGATCTCGATCCTGTAATCGCAACTCAGCACTCGTTAATAGAAGAAGCCCGGCGCATGCCGGGTTTTTTCATTCAGCCCAGAAATACCCTCCCGCCATCTGCATGCCCGCCCTGCCCTGTACGCGACCGGAACACCTCCGTACAATGCAAGGTCATTTCAAGTCTCAGCAACCGACAACGGCCTACCATGCGCACCAGTCAATTTTTGCTCGCCACACAGAAAGAAACCCCTTCCGATGCGGTCGTGGTCAGCCATCAGCTGATGCTGCGTGCCGGCATGATCCGTAAACTGGCGTCCGGCCTCTACACCTGGCTGCCTATGGGCCTGCGCGTGCTGCGCAAGGTCGAAGCGATCGTTCGTGAAGAAATGAACGCTGCCGGCGCACTTGAAATTCTGATGCCCGGCATTCAGCCTGCTGAGCTGTGGCAGGAATCCGGTCGCTGGGAGCAATACGGCCCGGAGCTGATGCGCCTGGTCGACCGCCACAACCGCGAATTCTGCCTGGGCCCGACCCACGAAGAAGTCATCACCGATCTGGCCCGCAATGAGCTCAACAGCTATAAACAGCTGCCGATCAACATGTACCAGATCCAGACCAAATTCCGTGACGAGATCCGCCCGCGCTTCGGCCTGATGCGCGGCCGTGAGTTCGTCATGAAAGACGCTTACTCGTTCCACGCCGACAATGCTTCGCTGCAGGTCACGTACGACCGCATGCATCTGGCGTACAGCAACGTATTCAGTCGCCTGGGCCTGAAGTTCCGCCCGGTCGAGGCTGACAACGGCTCGATCGGTGGCGCAGGCTCGCACGAGTTCCACGTCCTGGCCGAGTCCGGCGAAGACGATATCGTGTTCAGCAACGGCTCCGATTACGCCGCCAATATCGAAAAAGCCGAGGCAGTGCCTCGCGAAAAAGCGCGTGCGGCCGCAACTGAAGAGCTGCACCTGGTCGACACGCCGGATGCCAAAACCATCGCGCAACTGGTCGAAGGCTTCGGCTTGCCAATTGAAAAGACGGTAAAAACGCTGGTAGTGCACGCTGCCGAAGAAGGCAAGCTGATTGCTTTGATCATTCGTGGCGATCACGAGCTCAACGAAATCAAGGCCAGCCAGCAGGAATTGGTCGCCAGCCCGCTGGTGATGGCGTCCGAAGCCGAACTGCGTGACGCCATTGGCGCAGGCGCAGGTTCACTCGGCCCGTTGAATCTGCCGCTGCCGTGCATCATCGACCGTTCGGTTGAGCTGATGAGCGACTTCGCCGTCGGCGCCAACATCGACGACAAACACTATTTCGGCGTCAACTGGGAGCGCGACTTGCCGGTACCGGCCGTTGCTGACCTGCGTAACGTGGTTGCCGGCGATCCAAGCCCGGATGGCCAGGGCACGCTGGAAATCAAACGCGGTATCGAAGTGGGTCACATCTTCCAGCTGGGCACCAAATACAGCGAAGCGATGAAGTGCCAGGTACTGGGTGAAAACGGCAAACCGGTCAATCTGGCCATGGGTTGCTACGGTATCGGCGTTTCTCGAGTGGTTGCCGCCGCCATCGAACAGAACAGTGACGAAAACGGCATCATCTGGAACGATACACTGGCGCCTTTCCAGATCGCGCTGATTCCACTGCGTTACGAAACCGACGCCGTCCGTGAAGCGACAGACAAACTGTATGCCGAACTGACCGCCGCCGGCTTTGAAGTGCTGCTTGATGACCGCGACAAGAAAACCAGCCCAGGCATCAAGTTCGCCGACATGGAACTGATCGGTATCCCTCATCGCATCGTGGTCAGTGATCGTGGCTTGGCCGAAGGCAATCTGGAATACAAGAGCCGTACCGAGTCGCAACCGCAAGCCATTGCCGTCGCGGATGTGCTGTCGTTCATTCAGGGCCGAGTGAAACGCTGAGCCACAAGGCGCGCCTGCGTTACAGGTGCGCCGCTCATCATTTACCCCATCCGCATCAGAGATCCCATGCTCAAACGAAGCACCTTAAGCCTCGGCAGCGCCGTTCTGTGCGGCACTTTTCTCGTCGGCGGCTGTGCCAACCAGTTATCGCAACGCAGTGAGCACGAAGAGCGCGTCGAGCGAAAACTGCTCGAACACACACTGCAAGTCGACATTGGCGAACCCAAAACGCTGGAGTTGCCGCAACGGCGCGTGCGGATTCACGAACACAAGTCATTCGAAGTCACCGATTTCGAGGTGACGCGTCACGATGACCGCTATACCCCTTATCAGCCGTGGCGGGAAATCTACGAGATCCCGCTTGGCGCGGTTGCAGTTGTCGCCGGCGTGGGCGCGAATGTGGTCAACGTGTTTGCACTGGGCAACTTGCCGGAAAGCATGACCAAGGACTGGATATACTATGGCGTGGCTGGCCTGAATCCATTCATGAATGCCCCTTCTCATGGTCGCGCCCAGCAGAATCTGGCGAGTATCGATGAGGTCCAGAAGGACAAGCGGATCGAGAATTCCACGCTGCCGTGGAATGAGCGCCCGGTGATGGTCAAGGCCGGCAACCAAACGCATGAAATGAGCACTGACCGCAACGGCGTGTTGCGCCTGAATCTACTGGACAGTCCGTTTGCCGAACAGGACCTGAGCCGCATCACGCGCATTTACATCAATGTCGAAGATGATCAGGACAGCGCCCACGCCAATGCCAGCTTGCCGATCAGCCATTCTCTGCGCGGTAAATTACTGGAGGCGCATGCGCTGATCTACGACGATCTTGAAGATGACGAGGTCAGCCAGTGGGTGCATCGAGTCAAACGCCTTTCTGATATGGGCCTGGAAGAGGAAGCGAGCGAGCTTGAGCAAAGCCTGATCGAACTGACGCGCAACGATCCGCAGTTGCAGGGCGAGTTTCTCAAATCACTTGCCAGAGACGCTGGCCGGCTGGTCGCGGTTCCCGCCCAAGCCGAGTAAGGCGAGCGGCTGCGGGATGCAACCGCAGTCGTCCATTACGTTGAAAACAACTCCAACTGCTCGTGAGCGGCGCGCAGGTCGTGCAGACGCACACCGATGCCCAGCAGCCGAACCGGCTTGCCACCGCGGGCAAACGCCTGCGTCAACAACTGCTCATAGCTACTCAGATCCCTGCCAGCCCCGGACTGTTCAAGCGTGGTCTGTGTAAAGTCATGGAACTTCACTTTGACGAACGGCTTGCCGGGGCGGTACTGCCCTTCCATTCTGTCCATGCGCGTACCGAGGGTTTCCAGCAAGGCGGGGAGCTTTTCCAGGCAGGCGGCCAGATCGGGCAGATCAGTGTCGTAGGTATTTTCAACACTGACTGACTGACGTCGGCTGTCGTTTTGCACAGGCCGGTCATCTATCCCGTGCGCCAGACTCCAGAGACGCTCGCCGAAGCTGCCGAATTCGCGCACCAGCGCGAGCTTGCTACGGCTGCGCAGATCCGCACAATCAACGATTCCCAGCCGCCCCAACTTGTCGGCAGTCACCTTTCCGACGCCGTGCAGCTTGGTCACCGGTAACGAAGCAACGAAATCCTCGACCTGATCCGGCGTAATCACGAACAAACCGTTGGGTTTTTTCCAGTCACTGGCGATTTTGGCCAGAAACTTGTTGGGGGCCACGCCCGCCGAGACCGTGATGTGCAACTGATTCGAGACCCGACGCCGAATGTCCTGAGCGATGCGCGTGGCGCTGCCGGAAAAGTGACTGGTGTTGGATACGTCCAGAAACGCCTCATCCAGCGACAGCGGCTCGATCAGGTCGGTGTAATCACGAAAGATACTGTGAATTTCCCGCGAGGCTTCTTTATAGGCCTCCATGCGCGGCTTGACGATGGTCAGGTCCGGGCAGAGCTTGAGCGCATGGCGAGACGACATGGCCGAGCGCACCCCATACGCACGTGCTTCATAGTTACAAGTCGCAATCACCCCGCGCCGCTCCGCAGAGCCGCCCACTGCCAGCGGCTTGCCGGCGAGTTCGGGCTCGTCACGCATTTCGATGGCTGCATAAAAGCAGTCACAGTCGATGTGGATGATTTTGCGCTGCGTCATGACCTGATGGGATTTTGCAATCAATGGCTGCGCAGTATCTCACCCGTATCAACAAGTAACACCCCATGATGCAAAAGGCCGCGGAAAAATCGCGTAGCCGGCCACAAACGCGACCTTTATGGCCCGACAATACCGTCATAACGGCACCAGTGCTGGACCAGACGGTTGATCTGCCTCGCTAAGCGATTGAAGAAAAAGCACTTTTTTAAAACTAGCCATTGACACCCCGCCATCTCTCTGTAGAATGCCGACACACAGACGCGGGATGGAGCAGTCTGGTAGCTCGTCGGGCTCATAACCCGAAGGTCGTCGGTTCAAATCCGGCTCCCGCAACCAAACATCAAAGAAGGCTACTCGAAAGAGTGGCCTTTTTTGTTTACGCCGGAAAAGTACTCCAGGCAACGGCTAACTGTCTGACAAAAAAGACTATTTCCAAAGCCCTTTGAAACCCTATCATCACATCTGTAACGTAATGCTTTCATTGACGACAGCTTTAGCATGCGCTGCCGATAGGCTTGTTACTAAGCTGATCACGACTGAACCGTAGCTGAACAGCTTCAACCGGCTCGATTCGCTATTCGCTCGTTAGGCGTTGACGCGCTAACATCCTGAAATATTTTCTGCGTAGGGATTGGTAACTTGGCTGTATACCTCCATCCTGTCGCGCACGATCCAAGGAGTGATTGATGCGCGACAAAATGTCCGATTCCAATGAAACAGTTGATCCAGAACAACAAGGCCCCGCACCGCGCCTGAACTGGCGGGAGCTGCTGAGCAAATACCGACAGCCTATCGGGCTGGCGGTGATGCTGCTGTTGTTCGGCCTTGCCCTGATTGCCTGCCGCCACATGCTGGTCGAAATGGACTGGTATGCGCTGCACGACTCGTTGTTCGCGGTCCCCCTGCCCGCTCTGGGCGGAGCGCTGCTGGCGGCAGTCATTGGCTATATCATTCTTATGGGCTATGAACTGTCCGCCAGTCGCTACGCCAACGTCGACCTGCCGACCAAAACGCTGATACTCGGCGGCTTTACCTCGTTTGCCATCGGTAACGCGGTAGGTCTGTCGATGCTGTCCGGTGGATCGGTGCGCTATCGCCTGTACTCGCGCCACGGCGTGGGGGCAATCGAAATCGCCCGCATGACCGTATTTGCCAGCCTTTCACTCGGCTGCGCGTTGCCACCGCTCGCTGCTCTGGCAACGCTGAGCAACCTGTCCGGTGCGTCACTGGCGCTCAAGCTTCCGGTAGAAGTGCTGGCCGTGGTTGCCACAGCCGTATTGATCGGCAGCCTGCTGCTGGCGGCCTTCGTCTATCGTCGTCGCTTGCCGGAACAGAACATTGCGCACAATATTCTGGTCCGCCTGGGTCGCCGCACCCTGCGCCTTCCGAACCTGAAGCTGACCCTGATCCAACTGGTGATCACCGCGCTCGACGTCGCCGCCGCCGCGATGGTGCTGTACCTGTTGCTGCCGCATGCGCCACCGCTCGGCGCGTTCATCCTCATCTATCTGCTGGCACTCGCGGCCGGTGTACTCAGTCACGTCCCTGGCGGCGTTGGCGTGTTCGAGGCCATTCTGCTCGCAGCGTTTGCCAACGAACTGGGGGCTGCCCCCCTCGCCGCTGCGCTGCTGCTGTACCGCCTGATCTATGTGGTGCTGCCGCTGCTGCTGGCCTGTCTGACCCTGCTGTTTACCGAAGCCCAGCGCCTGCTGCCGACCAAGCAAGCCATGCGCGTTGCCTCGGGGTTGGCGGCGCCCATTCTGGCCCTACTGGTTTTCTTGTCGGGGGTGGTGCTGCTCTTCTCTGGTGCCACCCCTGAAATCGATACCCGACTGGAAAACGTCGGCTTCATGATTCCGCATAGGCTGATCGACGCTTCGCACTTTGGTGCCAGCCTGGTCGGCGTGCTGTGCCTGCTGCTTGCCCAGGGCCTGCGTCGTAGGCTATCTGCCGCCTGGATGCTGACGTCCATTTTGCTGCTGGTAGGTGCAGTGCTGTCGATACTCAAGGGCTTCGACTGGGAAGAGGCCAGCATGCTGCTGCTGACCGCCTGCCTGCTGCTGACCTTCCGTCGTTCGTTCTACCGTCCAAGTCGCCTGCTGGAATTGCCGTTCTCGCCGGTTTACCTGATTGCCAGCATCTGCGTGGTCGGTGCTTCTATCTGGCTGTTGCTGTTCGCTTATCAGGACGTGCCCTACAGCCATCAACTGTGGTGGCAGTTCACCCTAGATGCAGACGCGCCGCGCGGCCTGCGTTCGGCGTTGGGCAGTGCAGTGCTGTTGGTCGTGGTCTCGCTGACCTGGCTGCTGCGCACCGCAAGGCCGGTGATCAAGCTGCCCGATGCGGCCGATCTGGACAAGGCCGCTGAAATCCTCAAGGCCTCCAGCCAGCCTGACGGCGGGCTGGTACTGACCGGCGACAAGGCCATTCTGTTTCACCCGACCGGCAACGCATTTCTGATGTACTCGCATCGCGGGCGCAGTCTAGTGGCGCTTTACGATCCGATCGGCCCGACCCAACAGCGTGCCGAGCTGATCTGGCAATTCCGCGACCTGTGCGACGTGCACCATGCTCGCCCGGTGTTCTACCAGGTGCGTGCGGAAAATCTGCCGTTCTATATGGACATCGGCCTGACAGCGATCAAGCTTGGCGAAGAAGCGCGTGTGGATTTGCGACGCTTCGACATCGAAGCCAAGGGCAAGGAAATGAAAGACCTGCGTTACACCTGGAATCGTGGTGGGCGTGACGGGCTTTCGCTGGAAATATACGAGCCGGGCCAAGCGCCCATCGACGAGCTGAAAGTCATTTCCGATGCCTGGCTGACCGGCAAGAACGTGCGCGAAAAAGGCTTCTCGTTGGGCCGTTTCAGCCCTGAGTACCTCAAGTATTTCCGCATTGCCATCGTGCACTTTCAGGGCAAGCCGGTAGCCTTTTCCAACCTGCTGGAAACCACCAGCCCGGAACTGGCCAGTCTCGACCTGATGCGCTCTCACCCGGACGCTCCGAAACTGACCATGGAGTTCATGATGGTCGGTCTGATTCTGCATTATAAAGCCCAGGGCTACGCACGCTTCAGCCTGGGGATGGTGCCGCTCTCCGGCCTGCAACCGCGACGCGGCGCGCCCATCACTCAGCGTTTGGGGTCGATGATATTCCGACGCGGCGAACAGTTGTACAACTTCCAGGGGCTGCGCCGCTTCAAGGACAAGTTCCAGCCCGATTGGGAACCTCGTTATATGGCCGTGCCTGCCGGACTTGATCCGCTTGTGGCACTGGCTGACACCGCCGCCCTGATTGCGGGCGGCCTGACTGGATTGGTGAAACGCTGATGATTCGACGCTCTTGGCGCCTTTTGCTCGCAGCTCTGGCAATTGTTCTTTTTATCGTAGCTTCGGGCGTGTGGATCTGGACGCGCCCCGCCCCACCCGCATCGCTGGAACACCTGGACCTGGAAGGCGGTGCACCACTGACCAGCGTGACACCGGCCACCACCATCAAGACCCGCATTGCACTGGCAGTCACCGCCGAAGAAATGCTCACTGACAAGCAATTGCTGGCAATCAGTAAAGATGCTTCGGCACGTATCATTCAGGTGGTGTTGCCCAAGGACGACTGCGTACTCCAACAGAAAACCTTCCAGGCTGCCCTGCAGAAGCTCGACGGCCCAGCAAAGGTTGTCGGCGGCATAGGCCCTGGCGCAACGCTGGCATGGCGCTGGCTGGCTGAACAGACCGACGACAAGGCGCAGGCCATCTCCGTCGGTTTTGCGCTTGAACATGTTTCCAATCCTCCGCCTGTTCTGGAGGAGGACGAGAAGCCGCCACAAATCTGTGACGTGCCACTGCCACAAAAAGCTGCACACGGGCACTGGCTGGCCGCCTGGAACGACGCACCGGATGATCCGAGTGCAGCGTTCGTACGCGATCAGACCAATGCCGAAACCAGTATCAGCGACTACGACATTCCGCTGCCGCAGGTCCTCAACAGCGAGCTGCGTCACCTGCTGCTTGGTGAAAACGACAGCGGCGGTCTAGGCATCCCGACCGTCGAAGTGCCGGCAAGCCAGCCTTCCGACACCGTAACGCTGTTCATGTCCGGTGACGGCGGCTGGCGCGACCTGGACAAGGTCGTCGCAGGCGACATGGCCAAGATGGGCTATCCAGTCGTGGGCATCGACGTGCTGCGCTATTACTGGGAACACAAGACGCCGGAACAGACCGCTGCCGACCTCACCGACCTGATGAACCACTACCGGCAGAAGTGGGGCACCAAGCGCTTCATTCTGGCGGGCTATTCGTTCGGTGCCGATGTCATGCCTGCCATCTACAATCGCCTGGCAGCGGATGATCAGAACCGGGTCGATGCGATCATTCTGCTCGCCTTCGCGCGCACCGGCAGCTTCGAGATTCACGTAGACGGCTGGCTTGGCAACGCAGGCAAGGAAGCCACTACCGGGCAGGAAATGGCCAAACTGCCAGCCGCCAAGGTGTTCTGTGTGTACGGCGTCGAAGAGAAGAAAGACAGCGGTTGCACCGACACCACCGCAGTCGGTGAGGCCGTTCAGTTGCCCGGTGGTCATCACTTCGATGAAGACTACCCGGCACTGGCCAAGCGCCTGATCGATGCCATCAACAAGCGTCAGGGCAAGGTTGCCGCTCAGTAAGCATCGCTTATCGAAGTCTGCAGGCATAAAAAATCCCGGCACCGTAAGGTCGCCGGGATTTTTTTGTCTGCACTGACGGCTGTACAGCAGCAGGTTACATCTCCACTTGCGTACCCAGCTCGATCACGCGGTTGAACGGCAGCTTGAAGAAGCGCAGGTTGCCATTGGCGTTCTTGAGCATGAAGGCGAACAGCGCTTCACGCCAGCGCGCCATGCCATCCATCTTGGACGGGATGACGGTTTCGCGACTGAGGAAGTAGGTGGTGCGCATCGGACTGAAGTCCAGCTCGGCCAGATGACACAGCGCCAACGCAGCAGGCACATCAGGCTCATCGATAAAGCCGAAGTGCAGGATCACCCGATAGAAGCCTTCGCCATACGACTCCACTTCAAAGCGCTGCGCAGAAGGCACGCGAGGCGTGTCTTCATACACCACCGTCAACAGCACGACCTGCTCATGCAGCACCTGGTTATGCAGCATGTTATGCAACAACGCATGAGGTACAGCGTCCGAACGCGCGGTCAGGAACACCGCCGTGCCCTGCACGCGATGCGGCGGCTGCACGCGAATGCTGCCGATGAAAATGGGCAGCGGCAGCCCGCCTTCGTCGATCCGCTCGGCCAGCAATTGCTTGCCACGCTTCCAGGTGGTCATGAGGATGAACAGCACCGCGCCTGCCAGCACCGGAAAGGCACCGCCCTGAAAGATCTTCGGCACGTTGGCGGCGAAGAACAGGCCGTCTACCAGCAACAGGCAGATCAACAGCGGAACGGCCAGCAACGGCGGCCATTTCCAGAGCATCAGCATGACCGTCGACACCAGAATCGTGGTGCAGAGCATGGTCCCGGTTACCGCAACGCCATAGGCCGAGGCCAGCGCGCCGGAAGACTCGAACCCGATCACCAGCATGATCACACCCACCATCAACGCCCAGTTCACGGCACCTATGTAGATCTGGCCCTGCGCGTCGCTGGAGGTGTGCTGGATATGCATCCGTGGGATGTAGCCCAACTGGATAGCCTGCAACGTCATCGAGAACGCGCCGGAGATGACCGCCTGGGAGGCAATAATGGTCGCCATCGTCGACAGGCCGATCAGTGGCAGCAGCGCCCAGCTCGGCGCCAGCAGATAGAACGGGTTACGCACTGCTTCAGGGTTGCCCAACACCAGCGCACCCTGACCGAAATAGTTGAGCAACAGCGCGGGCAACACGAGGATGAACCAGGCACGCGAGATGGACTTGCGACCAAAGTGGCCCATGTCGGCATACAACGCCTCGGCCCCGGTCAGCGCCAGGACCACAGCGCCCAGAATGGCGACGCCAATCCCTGGATGGATGATGAAGAAATTCAGACCCCATGCCGGATTGACCGCTTTCAGCACTTCCGGCGACTGCATGATGCCGTACACGCCCAACGCGCCCAGCACCAGAAACCAGACGACCATCACCGGCCCGAACAGCACACCGATGCGCGCCGTGCCGTGGCGCTGAATCAAAAACAGCCCGACCAATACGACCAGTGCCATGGGCACGATCCAGTGATCAAGGCCATCGAACGCCAGTTCCAGCCCTTCCATCGCCGACAGAACCGACACCGCCGGGGTGATCATGCTGTCGCCATAGAACAGCGCAGCACCGAACAGGCCGAACACCACCATCATCATTTGCAGTTTGGGGTGCTTGGCCGACGCGCGACGCGCCAGCGCCATCAGCGCCATGATGCCGCCCTCGCCCTGGTTGTCGGCACGCAGAACAAACGCCATGTACTTGAACGAAACCACCCAGATCAGCGACCAGAAGATCAGTGACAACACCCCGAGTATCGCGTCATGCGTGACTTCTACGCCGTAGCCGCCCTGAAACACCTCTTTGAGGGTGTACAGCGGGCTGGTGCCGATGTCGCCGTAAACCACCCCCACTGCTGCAATCAACAACCCGATGGGCTTCGCAGTGCCTCCGGCCTGGGCATGACTGTTTGTTTGACTCATCCACTACTCCCGGAAACCAGACATGAGGTTCAACACTGAGAACATCACAACGCGTAACAATTCAGATTCAGCCAGACGTTGACACGCCCGACCACGATGGCGCGAAGCATAACGCAGCACTGGTAGTAATTCTTGGTGAAACGCAGATCTTGCGCGTGATGGTCTTGTTACGACGCGCTTAACGCGCCATCGCGGCGCGGCGTTTCTTTTGGAACGACGGCAAAACCGGCCAGTCACTAGTCAGGCCTGTCGCTCATAAGGTCACTCAAGAACCGCATCGACGCTCAGGCACCCTGATTCCTTCCTGATCGAGATGCTCTGATGACCAACGACCTGACTGTTCAGCCATTGCACTTCCAGCCCTCATTTGAAGTGATCCCTGACGATGAAGCGCAAACCAGCAAAGTGCTGGTGGAAGCGATGCACGCCATCCTTGAAACCACGTTTCAAGACACCGGCCACGCCATACGCAGTGTGCACGCAAAAGCTCACGGCCTGCTGCACGGGCATATACAGGTGTACGGCGACCTGCCCGAGCCCTTGGCTCAAGGCGCGTTTGCGACACCCGGCAATCTGCCGGTCGTCATGCGTTTCTCGACCAACCCCGGAGACATCCTTGATGACAAGGTATCGACGCCCCGCGGCCTGGCGGTCAAAATCGTCGGTGTCGAGGGGGCGCGATTGCCGGGCAGCGCCGAGGCGTCTACGCAGGATTTCGTCATGCAGAACGCCAAGGCATTCACCGCCAAGGACCCCAAGGCCTTCTTGAAGACCTTGAAGCTGCTGGCCAAAACGACCGACAAGGCACCGGGCATGAAGAAGGCGCTGTCCGCCGTACTTCGGGGCATCGAGTCTGTGATCGAGTCAGTGGGGGGTGAAAGCGGCACGCTGAAAAGCCTGGGCGGGCATCCGATTACCCATATCCTCGGCGAAACGTACTACACGGTCGTGCCTTTTCTGTACGGGCCTTACTACGCAAAACTGAGCATCGTTCCCATCTCGGCAGAGCTGGTTGCGCTGACCGACAAGGCTGTGGACCTGAAGGATAATCCTGACGGCTTGCGTGAAGCAGTCAAAACGTTCTTCCTCGAAAACGATGCCAGTTGGGAGGTCCGTATCCAGCTGGCAACAGACCTTGAAAAAATGCCCATCGAGGACGCTTCAGCCGTCTGGCCGGAAGACCTCAGCCCTTACGTGGCCGTCGCTCGAATCGATGTGCCACGTCAATCTTCGTGGTCGGAACAAAGTGTTCAGGAAATCGACGAAGCCATGGCCTTCAGCCCTTGGCACGGCCTGGAAGCGCACCGCCCGCTGGGCGGGGTCATGCGTGTGCGCAAGCCTGCTTATGAGCACTCGGCCGGGTTTCGCAGCCAGCACAATGGATGTCCGATGCATGAGCCGCGGGGCTGAAAGGATAGTTTAGGCCGATAGAAGCTCAGTCAGACTTCTTTACAAGCCTGTTACTGCTGACCCTGCTTCAGTACAGCGACGAACTGAAGCAGGAACAACCCTTAAGCAAATACAACTTCAACTCGCCCCTCTCGCCGAGAACGAGGTGCTGCCTTGACCACAATCTGCACGTCACGTCCGAGACGCGAAAGGCAGTCCATCATTTTGGCCTCGCTTATGCCTCTGAACTTGCCCCTAAGCATCTCTGAAACCTTTGGCTGAGGCATTGCCAGTATCTCAGCCGCCTGGAGCTGGGTCAGGTGTCGAGCCTTTATGATTGTGCCGATTTTTGAGGCTAATTGAGCCTTGATTGACATTTCGTTCGCATCAGCTCGCCCAAGATCAGCGTAAACGTTGCCGCTACCTTCTTCGATATCAATCATCGTCTATTACTCTCTACATGTGCTTGTACGGCTTTAAGTCGTGATTTGATCAATTCAATATCATGTTTTGCCGGGCGGCGGCAAAAACTGAGCGCAACACCTGACCAATCCGGTACGGTGAACCTATGTCATATCATGAACTCAGCATTGAAGAACGCATCAC
>NZ_ATDK01000315.1 GCF_000444135.1 Pseudomonas avellanae BPIC 631 | reverse complement strand
ATGCGCGATTAATCGATCGATTTTTCAACAAATAGCGGCTTATTTTAGGAAAAGTCCGGCTATCGGCCACGGCGCGGTGAGTTGATCGGAGGATCCTTAGGGGACGGGCTGTTGCTATCTCAAATCGCCTTGCATGAGATGTATGGCGACGCCTTTGCACATGGTGCACCATTAAAAGTGCCTCCTCATTCCTTACCCGTCAGTCTGCGGGACGAACTTTGGCGAGCGATGGAAGCCGAGTTGCAAAGAGAGTTTGATGTTTCTTCAACTTTGGTCAACCGCTTCAACGCCTGGCGCCACATGACGCTCGGCCTGCCACCTGTCTCCCAGCCGCTTTCCATCGAACAAATTGAACACTATCAACCCCTCACGTCCGCCACCACACTGGAACAGGCCGCACGCACCCAGTTGGGCTGGATCACGGCCTGGCGTATTGACCGCTATGCCTTTGCCAGCTTGAAGCAGGCCACGTTCTATCTTCAGGCGAGCGATACCGAAGCTGACGAAACGGTTCGCGATCAAGCCAAGGCCGCGCGCAGTAACAATCAGGCAGCCGTCAAAAAACGCCGCCTCCAGCAGTTGGCCATTGAACGCAATGGCCGCACGGCAAAAAAACCTCTGGAGCCCGGGGTCAAGGACTTCGATGCAGACATGGCGCAAACCCAATTGCGCGAAGCTGCCGAGGAGTTCGCTGCCGCCTACCGCGACCCCGATCACCTGGCGTCCAGCTTGAGTCGAGTCATACCGGCAAACGCGCCGCCCGTGGTCGTCTTGCGCATCATCACCGCCGATGCGCGCGTCGAGTGCCGGCAGATGAAAGCGGCCGGGCAGGCCAGGGTCAGCCAGCTGTTTGCGCCGCCCGCCGGCCGTTACAACCATCCTGACGAAAAGACCCGAGGGGCCGTAGACGAAATCGGCAACGCCACGCAGCCACCGGGGCTGTTGCGTGCGCTGTTTGATGATCAGGTTCACGACTCCCGTGCCTGGTTTCTCTACTCATTAGGCCGTGAGCCGATGGGCAGCTATTTCCGTGAGCGCATGGTGTTCTTCGGCGAAGCCAGCAGAAGGGAGCTGGCGCTCAATCCTGAAACGCGGGAGACGATGCTCGCCGGGATCACGCCTTTGCCAGACTCGGGGCTTTCCGTTGCGGCGCGACCTGCGGTCATGGATGCACAACGTATGGCCGAGGCTCAGCAAGCAATCAAGGCGCTCTGGGAGGCCCAATACCCCAAGGCCAGCGGGGTGAGCGATGCGCTGTCCTGATCCTGTCTATTGGCGTCCTGTTTCAGGAGTCAAAACCATATCCGACGCCATTTCGTGTCGTGTGCTGATTGCAGTCCTCTGCGGCCTGGTTGGAGCAGTGCTCGTGCAAAGCGCTCAGGCCAGCACCCTTGAAGCGATTAACCATACGCACTGGGCGATCAACCGCTTTAGTGTCGATGGGCATTCGGGGATCGACATCATTGGACCGTATCAGGGCGGGGGCGGAGGTTGCTGTTACGTCACTCCTTCGCGTTGGAGCAAAGACTTGACCATCCGTGTTGATTGGGAAACCGGCGTGGCTTATTCCTTCGATTTCCCAGGCTACGAAGATAGGCAAAAGTATTTGGCTTGGATTGAGAAGCTTGATGCGCAAAAACGCAAACACTCCAAGGTTGTGTACGTCCCCGACTACACCGGCCAAAAAGTCTGCGGCCTCACCGTGCACTTCCTGCCCTGCGATGACGTTCAGGTCACTACCTCCTGCTACGCCTTCGGCAGCCCGGAATACCCGATCAAGACCCCGCTGCACTTGCCGGAGCCTCAGTCATGTCCGAAGTAATCCAGGGCCCTGATCAGGAGGTGTGGCGATGAAGCCGGTGATCCGTCAGGGCGACACGCTGCAAGAATATGGCGGCGAAGTTCTGGAGGGGCATTACGAGTGTCACTTTTTATGAGGTGTTCGATTCAAGGCGCTGACAAAATGCTGCCGCTGCCGGGCGACCCGCCCAGACTGGCAAAAAAACGGCACCCACCTTGCCGCTTTGCCTCTCCACAGCGGAAATGCCTTGCCGCTTTTCTGGCATTGCCGCCTCTGCACTGTCTGTAACCCTCGCAATCATTGGCTTTTGCAACATGGCACGCCGATTGCTTTGTCAGTAACAACAGAATCAGGTCAGCCGGCAAAGGTTTCCCGACATGAGCATCAGCTTCGATAAAGCATTAGGCATACATGAAAAGGCTCTGAACTTCCGGGCTCAGCGCGCAGAGGTGTTGGCCAACAACATTTCCAACGCCGACACCCCGAACTTCAAGGCTCGCGATCTGGAGTTCTCTTCGGTGCTGGCTGCCGAAAACGACAAGGCCCAGAACGGTCATTTCGCGCTGAACAAGACCAACAGCCGCCATATCGAAGCCGAGGGCATGGGGAATGACGATGGCACGCTGATGTACCGCACGCCGTCGCAGCCTTCGCTGGACCAGAACACCGTTGATTCCCAGGTCGAGCAGGCCAGTTACACCGAGAACGCCATGGGCTTCCAGGCCAGCTTCACATTGCTCAACAGCAAGTTCAAAGGGCTGGTTGCGGCCCTTCGCGGAGAATAATTCATGTCACTAGCCAATGTGTTCAACATTGCCGGTAGCGCCATGAGTGCCCAGACCACGCGTCTGAACACTACGGCCAGTAACATCGCCAACGCCGAGACCGTGTCGTCGAGCATGGACCAGACCTACCGCGCCCGTCACCCGGTGTTTGCCACCGTGATGCAGGGGCAGCAGTCCACAGGTGGTTCGTTGTTCCAGGATCAGGGCGAAGCGGGACAGGGCGTTCAGGTCAACGGCATTATCGAAGACAGTTCCAACCTCGAAGCGCGCTACGAGCCCAATCACCCTTCCGCTGACAAGGACGGGTATGTCTATTACCCCAACGTCAATGTCGTGGAAGAAATGGCCGACATGATTTCTGCCAGCCGGTCTTTCCAGACCAACGCTGAAATCATGAACACCGCTAAATCCATGATGCAGAAGGTTCTGACCCTCGGTCAGTGATAGAAGGCGAACGTTATGGCCGTTGATAGCACCTCAGCAAGCACCGTTTCATCGACATTTCTGGACAAGTTGCAGAATCCGACGCCGACCGCGACGAATTCGACCGGCACGCTGGGCAAAGACGCGTTCCTGCAGTTGCTCGTGACCCAGATGAAGAATCAGAACCCGCTGGACCCACAGGACAACACGCAGTTCGTGGCCCAATTGGCGCAGTTCAGCAGCCTTGAAAGCATGCAGAACCTGACGTCGACGGTTGACACGATTGCCACCAGTTACAAGTCGTCCCAGGCCCTGCAGGCATCGTCGCTGGTTGGCCGCTCGGTCATCATCGATTCGAGCTCCACCACTGTCGATACCACCAAGGGCATGACCGGTTCGATCGTCCTGCCGAGCGCTACTTCGGCGACGAGTGTGAAGGTGTACGACGCGCAATCGAACCTGGTCGACACCGTCGATCTGGGTGCGCAGAAAGCCGGCACCACCAGCTTCGCCTGGGACGGTACCGACAGCAGTGGTACAGCGGTCGCGTCGGGCAACTACACCTTCACGGCTGAAGGCTCGGTTGACGGCAAGAACACACAGCTTTCGACTTACTTGCCTGCCACGGTCAACAGCGTCACGTTGGGTGTGAATGGTGCAGAAACAATGCTCAATCTGGCCAGCGGCAGTGTTGCCTTGTCCAAAGTTCAAACCATCGGATTGTAGAGCCTACCAGGCGCAGGAGTGAAACATGTCTTTCAATATCGGCCTTAGTGGGCTCTATGCTGCAAACAAAAGTCTCGACGTTACCGGCAACAACATTGCCAACGTTGCAACGACCGGCTTCAAATCTTCGCGCGCGGAGTTTGCCGACCAGTACGCCCAGTCTATTCGCGGCACGTCCGGTCAGACCAACGTGGGCAGTGGCGTATCGACCGCAGCGGTTTCTCAGCAGTTCTCTCAGGGCAACCTGACCACCGGCACTGCCAACAGCCTTGACCTTGCCATCAACGGCAACGGTTTCTTCATGCTCAGCAATAACGGCGAGAAGCTGTACACCCGTGCAGGTGCATTCCACACTGACAAGGAAGGCTTTGTCGTCAACAGTGCGGGCATGAAGTTGCAGGGTTACAACGTTGATGCCAACGGCAGTGTGGTCACGGGTGCGCTGAGTGACTTGAAGGTGGATTCGTCCAACCTTGAGCCCAAGGCAACCACCGCCATTACCAACGTTGCCAACCTGAACTCGACCACCGCCTTGCCGACGCTTACCACGTTCGATGCGACCGACACCAATTCTTACAACATGAAGTACAGCACGCCGACTTACGACACTCAGGGTAACGCGCACACCCTGGATCAGTATTTCGTCAAGACCGGCACCAACACCTGGTCCATGTACTCGCTGATGGACGGTCGCAGCATTGCCGACCCGGCTACCACCACGGCAGACAAGAACGACCTGACATTCGACTCCTCGGGTAATCTGGTCGTCGCAGCGCCGGGCACTGTGCCAACCGACAGTGCGAACATCAAGTTCAACACTGACGGCACCTTTACCGTCGCCAACTGGGTGCCGGGCGTACAAACCGGTACCGGCACGACCACCAGTTGGGTGGCGAACGGCGCGACGGGTTCTTCCATCAAGCTGAACATGGCCGGTATCACCCAGACCGCGTCGGTGTCGGGCCTGATCACTCAGGACCAGGACGGTTACGCCACTGGCCAGCTCAGTGCCATGAGCGTCGATTCGACCGGTGACCTGTTTGCGACCTACACCAACGGTAAATCCCAGGTGATCGGTCAGACTTCGCTGACCAACTTCGCCAACGTTCAGGGTCTGGCGCAGGCCGGTGGCACCAACTGGCGTGAAACCTTCGCTTCGGGCGTACCGGTCAGCGGCACGCCGCAATCGGGTACTCTGGGCAGCATCACCGGTCAGGCGCTGGAAGAGTCCAACGTCGACCTGACAATGGAACTGGTCAACCTGATCAAGGCGCAAAGCAACTACCAGGCTAACGCCAAGACCATCTCCACTCAAAGCACCATCATGCAGACCACTATTCAGATGACTTGATAGTGTGACGTATTAAATGAAGCCCCTTTTCGAAGGGGCTTTTTTTATATTTTTCAGCATGGTGAAGTATCGAGCAAGATTAAAACTTACGGAAAGTTCAGTCGTTGGACTTGGAAATTTCCTACGCACGATGGTGTGAGAATAAAACTTCCTTATAAATTGCCACGTGTGGCAAGGAAGTGCTCATGTCATTCAATACAGCGATCAGTGGTGGCGGTTTCAGAGGCTGAGTGCAACACCCGGCTATTGAGTTAGGGATGGACTCTCATGATGCTTGGACATCATTTCCGTCATCAT